>NZ_JAKCMV010000070.1 GCF_021440515.1 Enterobacter asburiae
AAGCGCCCCGGATGACGCCCCGGCCCCACCAGCCCCGCCAGACGCAGGATATCCACCTGCGTTCCCGGCAGATTGTGCAGCCAGTCCTCCAGCTCTTTCAGCACCCGGCCGCTGGCCGTGACGGGCTCACGCGGCGAGTTCTCTTTTACCGTGCCGTCCACGTCGCCATACACCGAGGTGGAGCTGGTAAAGATAATGCGCGGAATATGATGCGCCAGCGCGCTGTCGACAATTTCCTGCATCGCCTGCAAATAGAACGAGTCCCCTGGCCCGCTGCGTCGCGCCGGGAGCGTGATCACCAGCGCGTCGACGCCCATCAGCACGTCCAGGTCGTCTGCGTCGCACACCAGCTCCGGCTCCAGACGCAGCTCTACGCCATCGATGCCGCACATCCGCGCCGCCTCAACCCCATCCGCCGTGGTTTTACTTCCGGTCACCTGCCAGCCTTTTGCTGCCAATGACATCGCCAGCGGCATTCCCAGCCACCCTAAACCGACAATTGCGACCTTTTTCATGCGAATTCTCCTGACTCTCATCCGTCTGCATTAAGGCTACGCCAGCCCGGCAGAACACACAATTCATAGCATCAATATGAAATGAATTAATGATCAAAAAAAGCCCTTGCACAAACGCGCATAAGTGGTTTAGGTTAAAAGACATCAAGTGAATAAGCATTCATCGAGAATATATATGAGCGTTCAATTTAAACTGCACCATCATCACCATCATCCTGACTAGTCTTTCAGGCGATGTGTGCTGGAAGACGTTTGGATCTTCCAGTGGCGCATGAACGCAAGAGAAAGCCCCCGGAAGATCATCTTCCGGGGGCTTTTTTTTGGACGGAATTCAGACAGATTAAAACAGGATAATGAGGAAATAAGAATGTTAGATAACTCACGCTTACGCATAGCTATTCAGAAATCAGGCCGTCTGAGCGACGATTCGCGCGAACTGCTGGCCCGCTGCGGGATTAAAATCAACCTGCACACCCAGCGCCTGATTGCTCTCGCTGAAAATATGCCTATCGATATTCTGCGCGTGCGTGATGACGATATTCCGGGTCTGGTGATGGACGGCGTGGTGGATCTGGGGATCATCGGTGAAAACGTTCTGGAAGAAGAGCTACTGACCCGCCGTGCTCAGGGCGAAGATCCGCGTTACTTCACGCTGCGCCGCCTGGATTTCGGCGGCTGCCGTCTGTCTCTCGCAACGCCAGCAGATGAAGCCTGGGATGGCCCGGCCGCGCTGAACGGCAAACGCATTGCCACCTCCTACCCGCACCTGCTCAAGCGCTACCTGGATCAGAAAGGGGTGCAGTTCAAATCCTGTCTGCTGAACGGTTCCGTTGAAGTGGCGCCGCGCGCGGGCCTTGCGGATGCCATCTGTGACCTCGTGTCCACCGGCGCAACGCTTGAAGCCAACGGCCTGCGTGAAGTGGAGGTGATTTACCGCTCTAAAGCCTGCCTGATCCAGCGCGATGGCGAAATGGACAGCGCCAAGCAGCAGCTTATCGACCGACTGCTGACCCGTATTCAGGGCGTGATTCAGGCCCGTGAATCTAAATACATCATGATGCACGCGCCAACCGAGCGTCTTGACGAAGTGATTGCCCTGCTGCCGGGCGCCGAGCGTCCGACCATTCTGCCGCTGGCGGGCGATCAGCAGCGCGTGGCAATGCACATGGTCAGCAGCGAAACCCTGTTCTGGGAGACCATGGAAAAACTGAAGGCGCTGGGTGCAAGCTCCATTCTGGTGCTGCCAATTGAGAAGATGATGGAGTAATAGCCATGAGCTTCAACACAATCATCGACTGGAACCGCTGTACTGACGCACAGCAAAAAGAATTACTGATGCGCCCGGCGATCTCTGCGTCTGAGAGCATCACCCGCACCGTGGCGGAGATCCTGAACAACGTAAAATCGCGTGGCGACGAGGCTCTGCGAGAATACAGCGCAAAGTTTGATAAAACCGAGGTCGCCGCGTTAAGGGTTACCGAACAGGAAATCATTGATGCCAGCAATCGTCTGGGCGATGAGATCAAACAGGCGATGGCCGTGGCGGTGAAAAACATCGATACCTTCCACACCGCGCAAAAGCTGCAAACCGTGGATGTCGAAACGCTGCCGGGCGTGCGCTGCCAGCAGGTGACCCGCCCGGTTGCCTCTGTCGGGCTGTATATTCCCGGCGGCTCCGCCCCGCTGTTCTCCACCGTATTAATGCTGGCGACCCCGGCGCGCATCGCGGGCTGTCGGAGAGTGGTGCTTTGCTCCCCGCCGCCGATTGCCGATGAAATTCTCTATGCCGCCAAACTTTGCGGCGTGCAGGAAGTGTTTAAAGTGGGCGGCGCACAGGCGATTTCCGCGCTGGCGTTTGGCACCGAATCCATTCCGAAGGTCGATAAGATTTTTGGACCGGGCAATGCGTATGTGACCGAAGCCAAACGCCAGGTGAGCCAGCGTCTGGACGGCGCGGCAATCGACATGCCTGCGGGCCCGTCGGAGGTGCTGGTGATTGCCGATTCCGGCGCGACCCCTGATTTCGTTGCTTCCGATCTGTTATCCCAGGCCGAGCACGGCCCGGACTCTCAGGTGATTCTGCTGACCCCGGATGCCGATATGGCAAAACGCGTGGGCGAGGCCGTTGAGCGCCAGCTTGCCGACCTGCCGCGTGCCGACACCGCGCGTCAGGCGCTGTCCGCGAGCCGCCTGATCGTGGCGCGTGACCTTGAACAGTGCATCGCTATCTCTAACCAGTACGGCCCGGAGCACCTGATTATTCAGACCCGCAACGCGCGCGATCTGGTCGACAGCATCACCAGCGCAGGCTCCGTTTTCCTCGGGGACTGGTCGCCGGAATCCGCGGGCGATTACGCCTCCGGCACCAACCACGTGCTGCCGACCTATGGCTACACCTCGACCTGCTCCAGCCTCGGGCTGGCGGATTTCCAGAAGCGCATGACCGTGCAGGAGCTTTCCCGGGACGGTTTCGCCGCCCTGGCGTCAACGATCGAAACCCTGGCGGCGGCAGAGCGTCTGACCGCCCACAAAAACGCCGTTACCCTGCGCGTGGCCGCGCTGAAGGAGCAAGCATGAACATTGAAGAACTCGCGCGTGAAAATGTCCGTCGGCTGACTCCCTATCAGTCCGCGCGTCGTCTGGGCGGTAACGGCGACGTCTGGCTCAACGCCAACGAATACCCGACGGCGGTACAGTTTGAGCTGTCGCAGCAGACGCTGAACCGCTACCCGGAATGCCAGCCGAAGGCGGTGATTGAAAACTACGCGCAGTATACGGGCGTTAAGCCGGAGCAGGTGCTGGTCAGCCGCGGCGCCGATGAAGGCATCGAGCTGCTGATCCGCGCCTTCTGCGAGCCGGGCAAAGACGCGGTGATGTACTGCCAGCCAACCTACGGCATGTACAGCGTAAGCGCGGAAACCTTCGGTGTGGCCTGTCGCAACGTGCAGGCGCTGGACGACTGGCAGCTGGATTTGCAGGGCATCGCGGATAATCTTGACGGCGTTAAGGTGGTGTTCGTGTGCAGCCCAAACAACCCGACCGGGCAGATTATTAACCCGCAGGATATTCGTACCCTGCTGGAGATGACGCGCGGAAAAGCGCTGGTTGTCGCCGACGAAGCCTATATCGAGTTCTGCCCGCAGGCGACGCTCGCCGACTGGCTCGACGAATATCCGCATCTGGTGGTGCTGCGTACTCTGTCAAAGGCGTTTGCCCTCGCCGGGCTGCGCTGCGGTTTTACCCTGGCTAATAAAGAGGTCATCGGCCTGCTGATGAAGGTGATTGCGCCTTATCCGCTGTCGACCCCGGTGGCCGATATCGCCGCACAGGCGCTGGCTCCGCAGGGCATCACCGCGATGCGCGAGCGCGTGGCGCAAATCCTTGTAGAGCGTCAGTACCTGGTGACGGCGCTAAAAGACATCCCCTGCGTTGAGCAGGTATTTGACTCGGAAACGAACTACATTCTGGTGCGTTTCACCGCCTCAAGCGCCGTATTTAAATCTTTGTGGGATCAGGGCATTATCTTACGAGATCAAAACAAACAACCATCCTTAAGCGGCTGCCTGCGTATTACCATCGGCACCCGCGAAGAGAGCCAGCGCGTAATTGACGCCCTGAAAGCGGAGAAAGTATGAGCCAGAAGTACCTCTTTATCGATCGTGACGGCACCATTATCGCCGAGCCGCCAGCCGATTTTCAGGTCGATCGTTTCGACAAGCTGGCTTTTGAAGCAGACGTGATCCCGGTGTTGCTCAAGCTGCAAAAGGCCGGGTTCAAGCTGGTGATGATCACCAACCAGGACGGGCTGGGCACGGACAGCTTCCCGCAGGCCGACTTTGATGGCCCGCACAACCTGATGATGCAGATCCTCACCTCCCAGGGAGTGGCGTTTGATGAGGTGCTGATCTGCCCGCACCTGCCTGCCGACGAGTGCGACTGCCGCAAGCCGAAAGTGAAGCTGGTTGAGCGCTATCTGGCAGAAGAGGCGCTGGATAAAGCCAATAGCTATGTGATTGGCGATCGCGCCACCGATATCACGCTGGCTGAAAACATGGGCATTGCCGGCCTGCGCTACAGCCGCGCGGATCTTAACTGGGCGCAGATTGGCGAGCAGCTGACGAAACGCGATCGTTACTCCCACGTTGAGCGCAATACCAAAGAAACGCAGATTGACGTGAAGGTCTGGCTGGATCGCGAAGGCGGCAGCAAGATCCACACCGGCGTCGGCTTCTTTGACCACATGCTGGATCAGATTGCCACCCACGGCGGTTTTCGCATGGAGATTGCCGTTAAAGGCGATCTGTACATCGACGATCACCACACCGTAGAAGATACCGGCCTGGCGCTGGGCGAAGCGCTGAAGCTGGCGCTGGGCGACAAGCGCGGCATCAACCGTTTCGGCTTTGTCCTGCCGATGGACGAGTGTCTGGCCCGCTGCGCGATGGATATCTCCGGCCGTCCGCACCTGGAATATAAAGCCGACTTCACCTATCAGCGTGTGGGCGATCTGAGCACTGAAATGGTGGAACACTTCTTCCGCTCTCTGTCCTACACCATGGGCCTGACGCTACACCTGAAAACCAAAGGCAAGAACGATCACCACCGCGTGGAGAGCCTGTTCAAAGCCTTTGGCCGCACCCTGCGCCAGGCGATTCGCGTGGAAGGCGATGCCCTGCCCTCGTCTAAAGGAGTGCTCTGATGAACGTGGTCATTCTGGATACCGGATGCGCCAACCTGAACTCCGTGAAATCGGCGATTTCGCGCCACGGCTATGAGCCGCTGGTGAGCCGCGATCCGGATGTGGTGCTGCGCGCAGACAAGCTGTTTTTACCGGGCGTAGGCACGGCGCAGGCGGCGATGGATCAGATCCATGAACGTGAGCTTTTTAACCTGATCAAAGCCTGCACCCAGCCGGTGCTGGGCATCTGCCTGGGGATGCAGCTGCTGGGTCGTCGCAGCGAAGAGAGCCACGGCGTCGATCTGCTGGATATTATCGAAGAAGACGTTCCTAAAATGGTCGACCACGGTCTGCCGCTGCCGCACATGGGCTGGAACCGCGTCTATCCGAAAGCGGGTGACAGGCTGTTTCGCGGTATCGAAGACGGCGCGTACTTCTACTTCGTCCACAGCTACGCTATGCCGGTGAACCCGTACACCATTGCCCAGTGCAACTACGGCGAGGCCTTTACCGCAGCGGTGCAGAAAGACAATTTCTTCGGCGTGCAGTTCCACCCGGAGCGTTCGGGTGCCGCAGGCGCGCAGCTGCTGAAAAATTTCCTGGAGATGTGATGATTATTCCTGCTTTAGATTTGATTGACGGCACGGTCGTCCGGCTCCATCAGGGGGATTACGCGCAGCAGCGTGACTACGGTAACGATCCGCTGCCGCGCTTGCAGGATTATGCCGCCCAGGGTGCTGAGGTGCTGCACCTCGTTGACCTTACCGGCGCGAAAGATCCGGCTAAGCGCCAGATACCGCTGCTGAAAAAACTGGTGGCGGGCGTGAATGTTCCGGTACAGGTTGGCGGCGGTGTGCGAACGGAAGACGACGTTGCCGCCCTGCTTGAAGCGGGCGTGGCGCGGGTGGTTGTCGGCTCTACCGCCGTGAAAAATCCTGAAATGGTCAAAGGCTGGTTCCGTCGCTTTGGCGCAGATGCGCTGGTACTAGCGCTGGACGTGCGCATCGATGACCAGGGCACGAAGCAGGTTGCGGTCAGCGGCTGGCAGGAAAACTCCGGCGTGACGCTTGAAGCGCTGGTGGATATTTATCTGCCGGTCGGTCTGAAGCATGTGCTGTGCACGGATATCTCACGCGACGGCACCCTGGCAGGCTCGAATGTCTCCCTTTATGAAGAGGTGTGCGCGCGCTATCCGCAGGTGGCGTTTCAGTCATCGGGTGGGATTGGCGATTTGGCCGATATCGCCGCCCTGCGCGGAACAGGCGTTCGCGGCGTGATTGTTGGACGCGCGTTACTGGAAGAGAAATTTACTGTGTCGGAGGCAATTCAATGCTGGCAAAACGGATAATCCCCTGTCTTGACGTGCGCGATGGCCAGGTGGTTAAGGGCGTGCAGTTCCGCAATCATGAAATTATTGGCGACATCGTTCCGCTGGCAAAACGCTATGCCGATGAGGGCGCCGACGAGCTGGTCTTTTACGATATCACCGCCTCCAGCGACGGCCGCGTGGTGGATAAGAGCTGGGTGGCACGCGTGGCAGAGGTGATTGATATCCCCTTCTGCGTGGCGGGCGGCATTAAGTCTGCGGAAGACGCGGCGAAGATCCTCTCCTTCGGCGCCGATAAAATTTCCATCAACTCCCCGGCCCTGGCCGACCCGGAGCTGATTACCCGTCTGGCTGACCGTTTTGGCGTACAGTGCATTGTAGTGGGTATCGACACCTGGTTTGATGCGGACAGCGGGAAATATCACGTCAATCAATATACCGGCGACGAGAGCCGTACCCGCGTAACCCAGTGGGAAACGCTGGACTGGGTGCAAGAAGTGCAAAAACGCGGTGCCGGGGAGATCGTCCTGAATATGATGAACCAGGACGGCGTGCGTAACGGTTACGATCTGGAACAGCTGAAGAAAGTGCGCTCGGTATGCCGTGTGCCGCTGATTGCCTCGGGCGGCGCGGGAACGATGGAGCACTTCCTGGAGGCTTTCCGGGATGCAAACGTTGACGGCGCTCTTGCCGCATCGGTGTTCCACAAACAGATTATCAATATTGGTGAGTTAAAAACGTACCTGGCAGACCAGGGCGTGGAGATCAGGGTATGTTAACAGAGCAACAACAGGCGCAGCTGGACTGGGAAAAAACTGACGGATTACTGCCAGTGGTTGTCCAGCATGCCGTATCAGGCGAAGTGCTGATGCTGGGCTATATGAACCCGGAAGCGTTAGCCAAAACCGTCGACAGCGGTAAAGTCACCTTCTTCTCCCGCACCAAACAGCGCCTGTGGACGAAAGGTGAAACCTCCGGTCATTTCCTGAACGTCGTCAGTATTACCCCTGACTGCGATAACGACACGCTGCTGATCCTGGTTAACCCCATTGGCCCGACCTGCCATAAAGGCACCAGCAGCTGCTTCGGTGAAGCGAGCCACCAGTGGCTGTTCCTGTATCAGCTTGAAGAGCTGTTAGCCGAGCGTAAAACGGCAGACCCGGCAAGTTCGTATACCGCGAAGCTGTACGCCAGCGGCACCAAGCGCATCGCGCAGAAGGTGGGCGAAGAAGGCGTTGAAACGGCGCTGGCCGCTACCGTGCATGACCGTGAGGAACTGACCAACGAGGCGTCTGATTTAATGTATCACCTGCTGGTGCTGTTGCAGGATCAGGAGCTGGATTTGACGGCGGTGATTGAGAATCTTCGGGCGCGTCATAAGTAAAAAAAAAGACCGGGGTGACCCGGTCTTTTTTGTTCGTCAGGCTTTTAATTTGTAATTACGTAAAGCGTTTCGACCAAGCAAAATACCAGAACCTACCATTGCACCAAGCAACACAGCAAGAACCAAAATAACAGCTTTTTTCGGGCTGTCACGACGGACTGGCAGATCAGGTTTCATGACGTAACGATAGACATGGATAGTATTAGGATTTACGTTAAGATTTTGAATGTCTAACAAGTTTTGCCTGGTCTGATAGTAAGCACCAGAAAAGATCAGCGGACGTGAAGCTTCGTTTTCAATCATCGACTTCAGCCCCTCGCTTCCCAGCAGGAACATTGTTTCCTGGGTCACATCCTGAGTTTGCTGAATCTGTGGGGAGGTAATTTTCGCGGCTTCAGCATTCTTAAGCGCCTCAGTAATCTGTTTTATACGCAGATCTTTCTGTTCCTGGGAAACCTTCTCTTGGTTTTGCAGGGAATCGTTCAGGCTTTTAATCTGCTCCTTGATATTGTCCTTGAGGTCAAGGGCAAGTTCTTTTGCCGTTTGCTCATCAATCTGCTGGATGTACTGCGCCAACTGCTTTTGCGCCGCTTCAGCAGATGAACTCGTATAAGAAACACTTAGCGGCAGCGGCTGTCCTTTAACAGTTGGCTCAATGGTCAGTTTTTCAGGCACATCCTGGTTGTCCAGCGCCTGAGATAACGCTGAAAAAGAGGCGTTGAAACGGTCAATTGCGCGCGTTTGAATATCCAGCATCGACGGGGCTGCGCCGCCATAAAGAATGTTCACTGCGTTTGAATAGGTAGCAATTTGCGCCGCGTCAGGTTGGGCGATAATCGCACTTGAGGTCCATTTCTCCTTGGCGAGGGAGATATATCCCACGGCCAGGACAAGGAAAACGGCAACAAACGCCGCTATCATCCACTTCCCACGCCACAGCTGTAAAACTAAATCAAGTAAATCAATTTGCTCAGACTCGTTGCTTTGGCTGACCTGACTATTGTTGTTTTGCGTCATACAATCCCTAGCTATTAAAAAAGGGTAAACATAATTATGTTTTCATAGTTTATCCATTGCTGCGAATTTTTCTATAAGAATCCGGTGAGTTATATCGGAAAGATGCGTTATGAAAGTTATCCACCTTCGCGCTATCATAGACACCATATGATGCGTTATAGCATCTCAAAGAGTAGGGATTTAGAGGGAAAATATGAAATTTCTGGTCACGGGTGCAGCAGGTTTTATCGGTTCAAGTGTCTGTAAACGCCTTATTGAGTCCGGGCATAAGGTTATTGGTATTGATAATCTGAATGATTACTACGATGTTAACTTGAAGCTGGCACGTCTTGAGCGGCTGCAATCCGAAGGTTTCACTTTTCAAAAACTGGAGCTAGCAGACCGTGAAGGCATGGCTGCGCTTTTTGCCCATGAGCAGTTTGATCGCGTCATTCATTTGGCTGCACAGGCTGGTGTACGCTACTCCCTGGAAAATCCGCACGTGTATGCGGATGCCAACCTAATTGGTCATCTGAATGTCCTGGAAGGCTGTCGCCACAACAAAGTTCAGCATCTGGTCTACGCGTCATCCAGTTCCGTTTATGGCCTGAACAGCAAGATGCCGTTTTCCACTGACGACTCCGTTGATCACCCGGTATCGCTCTATGCCGCAACCAAAAAAGCCAACGAGCTGATGTCGCATACTTACTCGCATCTTTACGGCCTGCCCACCACCGGGCTGCGTTTCTTCACCGTGTACGGCCCATGGGGCCGCCCGGACATGGCGCTGTTCAAATTCACCAAAGCTATGATTGAAGGCAACAGCATCGATGTCTACAACTACGGCAAGATGAAGCGCGACTTTACCTATATCGATGATATCGTCGAAGGAATTATTCGCCTTCAGGACGTTATTCCGCAGCCAAATCCTGACTGGACGGTTGAAACCGGCTCTCCTGCGACCAGCTCCGCGCCTTACCATATTTACAATATCGGCAACAGCGAGCCGGTTGAGCTGATGGATTACATCACCGCGCTTGAAGAGGCGCTGGGCATCGAAGCGAAAAAGAACATGATGCCTGTGCAGCCGGGCGACGTACTGGAAACCAGCGCCGACACTAAACCGCTGTATGACGTGGTCGGCTTTAAGCCACAAACCTCGGTCAAAGACGGCGTGAAGAACTTCGTTGACTGGTATCGCGATTTTTACAAGGTATAAAAACAAAAAAGCCCGGCGATGCCGGGCTTTTTTATATGCACTGTTATGCGTTAATCAGTCACTACCGAACAGGTCGCGGGTGTAAACCTTATCCGCTACGTCCGCCAGCTCTTCCGCCATACGGTTAGAGATGATCACATCAGCTTCTTTCTTGAACGCATCCAGATCGCGCACCACGCGAGAGTGGAAGAACTCGTCTTCCTTCATCGCGGGTTCGTAAATCACAACCTGTACGCCCTTCGCCTTGATACGCTTCATGATCCCCTGGATAGAAGAGGCGCGGAAGTTATCAGAACCGCTCTTCATGATCAGACGATATACGCCGACCACTTTCGGATGGCGCGCCAGAATGGAATCAGAGATGAAGTCTTTACGCGTGCGGTTCGCATCAACAATCGCTGAGATCAGGTTGTTAGGCACCGCCTGATAGTTTGCCAGCAGCTGTTTCGTGTCTTTCGGCAGGCAGTAACCGCCGTAGCCAAATGATGGATTGTTGTAATGATTGCCAATGCGCGGATCGAGGCACACGCCTTCGATAATCTGACGGGTGTTCAGCCCCAGGCTCTCGGCATAGCTGTCCAGCTCGTTGAAGTAGGCTACGCGCATCGCCAGGTAGGTGTTGGCGAAGAGCTTGATCGCTTCGGCTTCGGTGGAGTCGGTGAACAGCACCGGGATATCTTCTTTGATTGCGCCTTCCTGAAGCAGCGCCGCAAAACGCTCGGCACGCTCAGAGCGCTCACCAATCACAATACGGGATGGATGCAGGTTATCGTATAACGCCCTTCCCTCACGCAGGAACTCCGGTGAGAAGAAGACATTATCAATACCCAGTTCTTCTTTGATCGATTTAGTGAAGCCTACTGGAATAGTCGACTTGATGATCATGACTGCGTTAGGGTTAATTGCCACTACGTCTTTGATCACTGCCTCAACGGTCGAGGTGTTGAAGTAGTTGGTTTTCGGATCGTAGTCGGTCGGCGTGGCGATGATGACGTAATCGGCATCGCGATAGGCATCTTCTTTATCCGTCGTTGCACGGAAATTCAGCGGCTTGTTTGAAAGATAATCCTGGATCTCTTTATCAACAATCGGGGAGATCTTCTGATTGAGCATGTCCACTTTGGCCTGCACGATATCCAGCGCGACCACTTCGTGATTCTGCGCAATCAGAATACCGTTTGAAAGACCAACATAGCCTGTTCCGGAGATTGTTATTTTCATTCGTTCAACTTCTTCAAGTATGAGTGTCAGGAGGCACAGCCGCGCCACCGCAATAAACAACTGTTGAGGTTTTTACCTCTTATGTTTATCGACTGTCAAGGCGAATGCCTTGCTACAGGAGGGCAATAATACAGAGGTTTATTCTGCGTTGAGGAAGCCGTTCTGGACAAAGCGAGACATCCGGGGGAAAAATGCGATAAAAAAAGCCCGGTAATGTTTACCGGGCCTCGCTATCGGACTGGGTTAAATCAGATTAATCCAGCCATTCGGTGTGGAACACACCTTCTTTATCAGTGCGTTTGTAGGTATGGGCACCGAAGTAATCACGCTGTGCCTGAATCAGGTTGGCAGGCAGAACGGCAGCACGGTAGCTGTCGTAGTACGCCACAGCGGCAGAGAAAGTCGGAACCGGAATACCGTTCTGAACCGCATAGGCAACTACGTCACGCAGCGCCTGCTGGTATTCATCAGCAATTTTCTTGAAGTACGGAGCCAGCAGCAGGTTTGCGATGCCCGCGTTTTCAGCGTATGCATCGGTGATTTTTTGCAAGAACTGCGCACGAATGATACAGCCCGCGCGGAAGATCTTCGCAATTTCACCGTAGTTCAGATCCCAGTTGTTTTCGTCAGACGCAGCGCGCAGCTGAGAGAAGCCCTGAGCGTAGGAAACAATTTTACCCAGATACAGCGCGCGACGAACTTTCTCGACGAACTCAGCTTTTTCACCGGCTGGTTTAGCCTGTGGGCCAGACAGCACTTTAGACGCTGCAACGCGCTGCTCTTTCAGAGAAGAGATATAGCGAGCGAAGACGGATTCGGTGATCAAAGACAGCGGCTCGCCCAGATCCAGAGAGCTCTGGCTGGTCCATTTGCCGGTGCCTTTATTCGCAGCTTCATCCAGAATCACATCAACCAGGTATTTACCCTCTTCATCTTTCTTAGTGAAGATATCTTTGGTGATGTCGATCAGGTAGCTGTTCAGCTCGCCCTTGTTCCACTCGGTGAAGGTCTCTGCCAGCTCTTCGTTGGACAGGTTCAGGCCACCTTTCAGCAGAGAATAGGCTTCTGCGATCAGCTGCATGTCGCCGTACTCGATGCCGTTGTGAACCATCTTCACATAATGACCCGCACCGTCCGGACCGATATAGGTCACGCACGGCTCACCATCTTCAGCGACAGCGGCGATTTTGGTCAGGATAGGTGCAACCAGCTCGTAAGCTTCTTTCTGGCCGCCAGGCATGATGGATGGGCCTTTCAGCGCCCCCTCTTCACCACCGGAAACGCCGGTACCAATGAAGTTAAAGCCTTCAGCAGACAGTTCACGATTACGACGGATGGTGTCCTGGAAGAAGGTGTTACCGCCATCAATAATGATGTCGCCCTTTTCCAGATACGGCTTCAGTGAGTCGATGGCTGCGTCTGTGCCAGCGCCCGCTTTAACCATTAACAGGATACGACGAGGCGTTTCCAGCGATTCAACAAATTCTTGCACCGTGTAGAACGGAACCAGTTTCTTGCCTGGATTCTCGGCAATCACTTCTTCGGTCTTTTCACGGGAGCGGTTGAATACGGACACGGTATAACCACGGCTTTCGATGTTGAGCGCCAGGTTGCGCCCCATCACTGCCATACCGACAACGCCGATCTGTTGCTTGGACATTACATACTCCTGTCAGGTGTGGATACCCCGTCGGATTACAAACGACGGGTAAAGTAAAAAACATGTTAACTCAAGGGCGAGGAAAGGGGGTAGCAAATGATGCACTGATCACATAACTGTATATTTTCTAGCGAATTACTGGCTGAAATTCTCAGTAAGCACCATCACGATGTAACACAACCTTCACCGTCTTAAACAAAATGGCAATATCATTCCAAAGAGTCCAGTTTTTGACGTACCATGCATCAAAATAGACGCGGGTATCGTAGTCAACGTCGTTACGACCACTCACTTGCCATAATCCTGTCATACCCGGCTTCGCCATAAGATAATAGTCAACATCATCACAGTAGCGCTCCAGTTCGTCAGAAATGATAGGTCGCGGACCAACCAGACTCATTTCACCTTTGAGAACGTTGAATAATTGCGGTAATTCATCAAGGCTGGTTTTACGAATAAAACGTCCCACAGCGGTAATACGTGGATCATTCTTTAATTTAAAATCTTTTTCCCACTCAGCCCTCGCCTCCGGATCGCTATCAAGAAGCTCTTTTAACACTTCCTGAGAATTCATAACCATTGAGCGAAACTTGTAACACGGGAATAACTTACCATTTCGCCCTACACGCTGATGACCATAAATAGCTGGTCCACCATCACGTGTCACTTTGTACCACAGATAGATCAAGAGTGGTGATGCGACTAACAATATTAATGAGGAGCAAACAATATCGAAAGTGCGCTTAAGAAAACGAGATGTCCGTTTGGCAAGATTGTTTTGTATCCTCAATAGCATCACTTCATGGCTAAAAATAAAGGACATATCGGTATTGTATAAGGGCAATCCGCGAAAAGAAGGCACAACTGTAACGGAACGACAATGGTGTTTAGATAACTCACGAAGCCATAATTGAGTTTTATCAAGCTCGGTATATTCATAGGCAAGAATATAATGAATATCACCGGTGCAATTTAAACTCCAAATTTTTTCAACATTTTGTATTACGGGAAGTGAACAAATTTCAGATGATGAAGTATCAGTGTCGAAGAAAGCCACAACATTAAAACCCATCATCTCTTCGCTTTGCAAGGCATTGTATGCACCGATTGCATTTTCACCACACCCAAGAATGACGGTTGTTTTTTTCCAAATCCCTAATTTATTTAGCAAGTGCTTTGTGAGAACACGAAACAAGGGCACCAATATCAGCGCAAACGACCAGCAAAACACCCAAACATAACGAGAAAACTGCCATTTCGTAAACGCAATCAGCGCCAAATCAAACACGGCAAAAATCACAATTGTCCGAATAATCTCTTTCAACTCATACCAGAATGGTTTGCGATAAGTGTAATGGCGTAAACGTATCCAAAACCATCCTACACAGACGATTGTAAGTAAGAAATGAGAAATGAAGCGTGAGTCTAATTGCTCTTGCGGAATAAAACGCTGAACCTCATTAAAGATTAAATATACGCATCCTAAAGATAGCCACAATGCAACATTTAAAAAAATCAAATCTGAAATAGCCAATAACATCTTACATAACTGTGGATTATACTTGTTATTAATACTATCCATTGAACCTACGCCCTCTAAATGGGTACTAAATAGCCTAGTTAAACGCCACTGTAATAATCGCTTAATGTCTACTATATTTAAGGATTTTACCCAACCTGCGTTTCGATATTAGTAAGGACTGTTTCAACAAGTTTGTATGCTGCATCTTGAGAGTCAGCTTCTGCATAACAACGTAGCTCAGGAGCATTACCTGAAGGGCGCAAATGTACTATGCTATTATTGTCCAATGTAATTCGCAATCCATCAGTAATATCAAAGTTCAATATCTGACGGTCATTTAATCCAATATTCTCCATGAATCCAACTTGATCTGATAGCCCCAAATTAATCAATGACATGCTTGTCTTAGAATCTACATTCTGCAATCTATTGGAATGGGTATAACGTGATGGGAGTTGTGAAACAAGTTCAGCGATGCCATTTTCTTTTGCTCTATAAAGTAGCATGATAGCAGGAAGGATTGCATCACGAGTTGGTAACGCTTTAAGCAAGTGCTGATTAATAAATACATCACTGCCCAATAAAAAACCACCGTTAGCTTCGAAACCTACGACACAATTATAATTAGCAGCTAACTCCGTAAATGCAGAGATAACATAAGGAGAACCAATTTTGGTAAGCATAACATGCTTAAAGTAATTATGTGAAGAAATGATACTGTTACAGCTTACAGGAACCGCTACAGCATCCGCAGCTAATTCGAGTGAACATAATAAGCCTAAAACATCACCTCGTAACCAATTTCCATTTTCATCTGAGATAAGAGGCCTGTCACCATCTCCATCAGTCGAAAATATCGCATCTAACTGTAATTCCTTTGCCCACTTTATTGCCTTATAACTATCATCTTCACTTACTGCTTCAGTATCAATAGGAACAAATTCATCACTTCTCGCTAAACTGATAACAGTAGCACCCAAAGCATTAAATAAAGGCTTATAAAGATCCCGGCCCGCACTCGAATGCTCATAAATGCCAATACGTTTATTTTCAAGGAATGGCGTTGAAAATAGTGAAGTATAACGTGAAATATAATTTTCGGCAGCAAGCGAGGAAGTCAACAACTCTTCTGTCTCAAAATTTTCGAATGAAGCCTCAGCTTGAATAATAGCATTTTCATCCTCTTTAGTAATTTCACCGTCAGGTCTATAAAACTTTAGGCCATTACGATCAAACGGAATATGACTACCAGTGACCATAATCGCAGGAACATGATCTGACATAGATTGACAAGCCAAGGCTGGAGTTGGTACAACCCCATAGAAAACAGTAGAAATTCCTTTGTTCTTTAGCACGGCGGCACAGGCCTGAGCCATTTGGTAGCTGCTTGGTCTATTATCAATTGCAAGTGCTATTGTATCGAACGAAAATTGTTGCTGCATTACGGTCAGAAATGAAACAGTAAAAGCACCACAAACTTCAGGCTTAAAATCGCTAACTAAACCACGGGCACCACTAGTTCCAAAAGCAACACCTGAATTTTTGATAATATCTTGACTATTGTAAACCAGTTTCATTTATGTCTCACTCTAAATATCCAAAACGCGTTTCCATACGAATAATATCGTCCTCGCCAAGGTAATGCCCTGACTGGATTTCAATAAGTTCCAACGGGATTACGCCTACGTTTTCAAGAGCATGGATAGTATTAACGGGTATAAACGTTGATTCATTTTCTGACACTAAAAAAGTCTTTTCATCTTTTGTAACACGAGCAGTGCCCGAAACGACTATCCAATGTTCTGCTCTATACTTATGCAGTTGTGCAACAAACTTTTCACCTGGTTTAACATTTATATGTCTTACCAGGTAATTAGCGCCATTATTAATTACAGTATATTTGCCCCACGGGCGAAACACTTCTAAATGTTGTACATGCTCTATTCTGTTATTATCTTTTAGAAAATCAACAATTTTTTTTACATCTTGTGCTGAATCTTTATTAGCTACTAATAAAGCATCAGCGGTCTGTATAATGACTAAATTATTTACGCCTATAGTGCTAATAAAAGCGTTTTCGGAATATATGTAGTTATCTTCACTGCAGTGTGTAAATACGTCTCCATGCAAAACATTCTGTTGCTGATCTTTTTTTGATATATCCCATAATGAAGACCACGATCCTACGTCTGACCAGCCGGCATCCATTGGTACAACCGCTGCATGCTGCGTATGTTCCATAACTGCATAATCTATTGAATCACTTGGACATGCAGTAAACGCCTCTTTATCGATACGAATAAAATCTAAGTCTGAGTTAATATGCCCTACAGCTTTCTGGCAAGCATCATATATATCTGGTGATAAGTGTTTTAATTCATTCAGATAACATCTTGCACTGAATAAAAACATTCCGCTATTCCAGTAATATTGCCCTGATTCGATATAATCACGAGCGGTATTATAATCTGGTTTTTCAACAAATTCCGCTACAGCAAATGCATCGACCCCAATTGCATCACCTCTACGAATATATCCATAACCCGTTTCAGCATGTGTTGGGATTATACCGAATGTGACTAACTTACCAAGCGAAGCCAGAGATTCAGCATGGTTAATAGCCTCTATAAAGGCTTCCTCATCCTGTATGACGTGATCCGCAGCCAGAATCAGTAAGAGCGGATTTTCCACATCTGAATTTTGAAGTGCACAAAAGGCGGCGAGGGCAATTGCAGGAGCTGTATTACGCCCAACGGGCTCAAGAATAATATTATTAGCTAGTTTATCTAGCGCACGAAGTTGTTCAGCAACAAGGAAGCGATGTTTGTCGTTACAGATGACAACTGGATCTCTAGCTGAAAGTGGAGACAGACGTCGGATAGTATTTTGTAACATCGAATATTCACCCTCTACAGTTAAAAACTGTTTCGGATGATGTTCACGCGAAAGTGGCCACAAGCGACTACCAGTCCCTCCAGCCATAATTACTGGTACTAATTTAGACATTTAATAAACCATTATTAACGTTTAATAATTTTCTCTGTAGTGAAAAGTCTCCACTTTTCTTCTACAAAGCTTCTGAATTCCAGATCAAATCTTGCACGCGAAAATCTTTCGGCATTTTCTCTACATGCATTAGGTGTGAATAGTGATTGTGTCTTCTCAAACTCATCAATTGCGTCATGCAATGAAGTAACTGTCTGTTGCCTAAAGAAAATACCTGTTGGATTTTCGATACCAGCCGGTCGAACAGTTTCCAAAGCACCACCTTTTCCAAATGCAATAACAGGTGTCCCACAGGCCTGAGCTTCAACAGGAATTATCCCAAAATCTTCTTCTGCTGCAAACACAAACGCTTTTGCATTCTGCATATGCTCTTTTAAAACAGAAAATGGCTGGTATCCAAGCAAAATTATATTATCTTTTACCTTGCTGTGTATTTTCTTCATTTCAGGTCCATCACCAATAACTATCAATTTCTTATCTGGCATTTGGCTAAAAGCTTCGACAATAAGATCAATACGCTTATACGGAACCATACGAGAGGCAGTGAAGTAATAATCCTGCTTGTTGTTATTTACTTCAAAACTTTCAACATCAACAGGTGGATATATTACAGAAGCTTCTCGCCCGTATATTTTTTTTATTCTACGTGCGATGTATTGTGAATTAGCAATAAAGTGATCAACTCCATGAGCTGTACGATAGTCCCAAATCCTTATTTTGTGAAGAAACCATTTAGCTAGCCAACCTTTAACGCCAGTATTCAGTCCAGACTCTCGCAGATATTGATGCTGTAAATCCCATGCATATCTAATTGGAGAATGAACATAACTAATATGCAGTTGGTCTGGCCCTGAAATAACTCCTTTCGCAACTGAGTGAGCACTACTGATAATAATATCTGCTTCAGAAAGATCCAGCTGTTCAATAGCCAAAGGCATCAACGGAAGGTATTTTTGATAGTATTTTTTAGCTTTTGGTAACTTTTGAATAAATGATGTCGTTGCATGTTTTCCCAGAAAATTTTTTCTTTGTTCTTTTGTTAAGAAATCAACAACTGAAAAAAGGTCAGCGTCAGGGAAAGCATGTAATATCGCTGATGAGACCTGTTCAGAACCCGCGTAGCTTAATAACCATTCATGAACAAGAGATATTTTCGCCTCATTGAGTTTCATTGCATGCCTCTTTAAATGCCATTTCGATCTTATTTACAACGTTTTGCCAAGTAAACTTCTGGGCACGGATAAGGCCTTCAGAGATTAATTGCTCGCGTAGAATCGAATCATTAACTAATTTTGTAATGCCATCTGCAATAGCCTCTACCGAATTAGGTTTTACCAGTATAGCAGCTTTTCCTGCGACCTCAGGCAAAGATGATGTAGTTGAAGTTAATACGGGGGTACCACAAGCCATAGCCTCAACTACTGGTAATCCAAACCCTTCATATAATGAAGGGAAAACTAATCCTTTCGAGCCTTTATATAATGATGGTAAGTCATGGTCGGAAATAAACCCCAAAAAATTAACACGCTCACCTAACCCACACTCCATTATCAGTTTTTCTAGATTATCGCTTGGATTTCCTGAAAAAACGAGCTTAATAGAAGGGTTAATTTTAGCTTTAGCAAAAGCAGAAATTATACGGTGCTCATTCTTATGAGTTTTCCTATTTCCAATGCATAATAGATATTCGTATCCAAGTTCCATTGGTCGGACATCACTATTAAATTCCTCAGAAACGCCATTAAATACAGTTATAATTTTGTCCGGTTTAACACCTGACCACTTTGCTATTCTTTCTTTAGAAAATTCGGAAACCGTGAAAATTTTATAGGCTTTATGACATCCACGCTTGATAAAATAATTATAAAATAATTTTTTAAAAAAAGAGGAGTTATCATCTAAATCGAGATGATTTAGATCATGAATTGTCAAAATATACCTTTTCGTGGAGAATAGAGGAGGTATATAGCCAGGAAGAAAAATTAAATCGGCTTTTTTAAGTAAGGCAATATTAATTGCCAAGCCAAAGGGAGCTGTAGGAGAAGCACATTTTTTATAT
>NZ_JAKCMV010000071.1 GCF_021440515.1 Enterobacter asburiae
ATTTTGATGTTTAAAATAACTTTGAACCACTACTGTTTAGGACTAATAAGTTAAGGAGAAGTTTAATCAAAGAAATTTCAAGTTATCAAATGGATTCAGTTTCTGGTGGATGGAACGATAGAGATGGTAGCGGTAAAAGATCTTCTTCAAATGGAGGTTTTGGCGCTGCAAATACTGGTGGTAATTCAGGAAGCAATCGAAATACTCAGTCATTTTTATCAATAAATGGTGTGTATGGAAGCGGTTCTGGAGCAAGTGGTATTTGGGGTAGTAACTATAGCGAAAGTTATGGTGATGGTAATTATGGAAAAAAATCCAGTGGTAGAATGGGTGGCCGCTATTAATTGATTTGAGAGCACAGGTTAATTCTGTGCTCTTGAGAGATAATCATGAATAAATATGTTTTTTTTATAAAAGAAAATAAAGCTCAAGTAATGCTGAAAGAACAGGCAACATGTGAAATTATCAAGGTGCTGAAAGATAATGGGTATATCAAACATAATGTTGAAGTTGAAGCTGAAAATGAGAATGATGCGATAAAAAAATTAAATAAAGCCGGAGAGGATAATCTTGATTCCTTAAGTGAATACTCAGGCAACATACTTATAATATCTGTTGTTGTTATTTTAATGGCTGTGGCTTATTTTTTTATTAACTAAATTGGAATGGCCATTATATTAAAGTCCCTTATGCTAATTATACCTGAGGTGTGTTAAATGAATGATGGGGGGTTACTTTCGCAAATTGCAGATCTTCAAAAGACGCCAGTCCCTGACGTGATTAATTTTATATGGATTGGAGATATTAATAAATTAAATAAACAGTATATTTATTTGTGGGCTGAAACAAATAAAGATAAAGATATATGTCTATGGTATGACGATCGTAGTGGTAAATATGTTTTATTGCATAATGCAATTCGAGATTATGTAGAAGACAATTTTTTTGATGATCAACATGAGGTGGAAAAAAACATCAGGAATAAAGCATTTTCTTTTATATACCCTAAAGTAGTAGAAGGCTTTTCGTTAGAGGATTTGGTCCTCTTTTTTTTAAAGGAGAATAAGATACCTTACAATGAAGATATAAAAATAAATTATTCATCAAAACTTGAATTTTCTAATGTGAAAATCAAAAAAATAACAGATGTTTTCGCAGGCAAGTTTGATGTTTTTATGAAATATTATTACTATGAATTGATTTTACGAGGGAATTTTGCAAGCGCAAGTGATATCGTTAGACTTTTAATAATTTATCGATATGGTGGTATATATATTGATGTAGATGTGCTTCCAAACATAAATAATATATTTAAAAAATCAAATGCTTTCATGGAAAAAGAAAATTATACAGAAAGCCACAGCATTCGATTATTTAAGACAATAACTTTCTTAAAAAGAAACTCATCAAAGGAGTTTGAAAGGGATGAGTTAAAACTATACTCAGAAAATATAAATAACCTAGGGTGGGTACATATAGATAAACTTCTATCTTTAATTGAAAAAGATGTTGAGGATTTTAATATCGTGGAGTTACCACCGCTTGGTGATGTATGCGTATATAAAGATTTACTATTGATTGGTTCTGATAAAAGTTTAAATGGTATTTACTTTAACTGCTTCATAGCTTCTCATCCAAAATCTAAGATTGTGAGCATAATTCTTCGCACGATGGCAAAAAGATATTCTTTCCTTGAAAAAAATAATGCTATTCTGGATTTCTATAAAGGTAAAAACAATTCTTGCTATTTATCCAGGCTTTTGCCTTGGAGAAGTGAATTGATCACGAAAAACTATTGTGTAACATCAATATTGACAGGCCCTGGTTTGCTGGTTGAAGTTTTATTAGGACTGGCTTATAGTATCTTTAAAATTAATGAATCCATAAACCCTTCATATATCGCAGAATTAATGCAAAATAACACATTTGGTATTGCATTTTTTAATATTAATTTAGATACTCCTGAAGGTATATATTCCACATGGCGAAAATAAATTTTGGAATGTAACACTTTCAGAGTAGACCTGGTTTTTTCGATTTAATGTCAAAATTTCATCATTCTTTTGACCGAAATTATTAAAGAGGGGCGGTTGCCCGCCCCTCTCAGGTGCGACTTGAACCTGAATCACCGGAGGTATTTCAGGACGGCATCAAGCAGTTGCAGAACAGCAACAATGAGTTTGAGGATCAGTACAACCATATCCACGACGCTCATACGCATCTCCTTTTAGTAAAAGGAGCACGGTGCTGGCGTACCTTTCCGCCGCCTGTTACCAGCACCTGGATTGACGTAACACAGTGTGCTCACTTCGGGGGTTAAGGCACTGACGGCACCACCCGTTTCAGCCAGGACTTTCGTTGCGCCGGTAAATCAGCGGCCCCCTCGCGCACTGCGAACACCTCCAGTATAGATAAATACTGTATGCATGAACAGTATTTTATGGACAAAAGCCGGGATGCCATCCATACTCAAAAACGTCAAAATCCGTGCCCGAAATTGCGCGTTCGTCTTCGATCGCGTATACTTTTCGCGTTGACGTAATACAGTGTGTTCCGCGGTCACCAGCCGCAAACCCTGAAAAAAACCTCGCTTAGGCGGGGTTTTTTGTTTTTGGGGAAAAGCCACGGCAAGGATTGTTGTTGACTAAGTGGCAACACCTGTTATTGTTGCCACATTGGCAATGGACGCAGCAGGCTTGCAGTATGCATTTGATCTCAATGAAGGCAATTTTAGATGCGGCAATTCAGTTTCCGCAGCACAAGGACGAGCTTCTTCTTTTGGGAAGAGTGATCGAAAAGGCAAATTGCCCTACACCTGCGGCGCTTAAAAAACTTTATCCCTCGCTGGATAATTTTAAATATTTAGATAAGCATTATGTCCTTGATATTGCTAACAACCATCTCAGGATAGTGGCTCTCATTTTCTTTGAGAGTCAGAAATTTTATGTGCGCCATGTTTTTACTCATAAGGAATATGACCGTTTTACGGATAAACATCGCACTAAGAGGAAGAAAACATGATCGTCGCTGATGCAATCAACGCTACTAATGCTCTTGTTGCGGCAGTCCCCCTGTTGGGAGAACATCCCGGAGAGAAGGATTACGAGGAAGCGCTTGAGCTGGTTGAATATCTGCTCATGAACCAGCCCGACAGTCCTTTGCTTGATATCGTCTGCGCAAGGATAAGCCGCTACGAAGCCAGCCGACCTGAGATGGTGGCGCTTCGCAAAGAGATGGAGTCCATCCCCTCGGGCATTGCTGTTTTAAGAACCCTGATGGATCAACATAAACTCACTTTGTCTGATTTTCAGAATGAAATTGGCAGTAAATCAATGGTTTCCAGGGTCTTAAACGGCCAGCGCCAGCTCACGTTGAATCACATCAAAAAGCTGGCGGCCCGGTTTGGCGTGTCGCCAGGGTTATTCATCGATTGAGATGAACGCGACGATTTCGCGTTTCATCACCCAACAACCGAAACGTGATCTCTGACGCATTTTTGTGCGGATGAAAATTTTTCCATTGTCACGCCGAAAAACCTGTGTTTGTATAAATTCTATCAATGATTCCAAACACAGGTCCCCAATGACTTCATCCATGCTGACTTCGACCCTACTAAAAACTGCGCAACCAGCCGCAGTGGTCGTCGTGCGTGTGGTGGTGGTCGTCGGCAATGCGCCGTAGGGACTGGATCAACACACGAATCCAAAACCCCGCCGGCGCAAACCGGGCGGGGTTTTTCGTTTAAGACCCCTCCCCGGAAAGTCGGCCCATAAAAGGACTGGAGCATGGCAATTTCGGGCACAACATCCATCAAGACGCGTTTTACGGGCGCGCAGTTAATCGTTCATTTGCTGGAACGACAGGGCATCACCACCGTTGCGGGTATCCCCGGTGGGACGGTGCTGCCGCTGTATGACGCGTTAAGCCAAAGTACGCAGATCCGCCACGTGCTGGCGCGCCACGAGCAGGGCGCCGGGTTTATCGCTCAGGGCATGGCGCGCACGCAGGGCAAACCGGCGGTCTGTATGGCCTGTAGCGGGCCGGGCGCGACCAACCTGGTGACCGCCATTGCCGACGCGCGCCTCGACTCGATTCCCCTGATCTGCATTACCGGGCAGGTACCGTCGTCGATGATCGGCACCGACGCCTTCCAGGAAGTCGACACCTACGGCATCTCTATCCCCATCACCAAGCATAACTACTTAGTTCGCGATATCGCCGAGCTTCCACAGGTTATCAGCGATGCGTTTCGCATTGCGCAGTCCGGCCGCCCAGGCCCGGTGTGGATAGACATTCCTAAGGATGTCCAGACCGCAGAAATTGAGATCGACGTGCTGCCGGAGCCGGGCGATCGCGCCCCTGCGCCAGAGTTTAACGCCGATAGCGTGCGCGACGCCGCCGCGATGATTAACGCCGCAAAACGCCCGGTGCTCTATCTGGGCGGCGGGGCAATCAACGCGGCGGATGAAGTGCGCCAGCTGGCGGAGAAAGCTAACTTGCCGACCACCATGACCCTGATGGCGCTGGGCATGCTGCCCAAAGCGCACCCGCTCTCTCTGGGCATGCTGGGGATGCACGGCGCGCGCAGCACCAACTACATCCTGCAAGAGGCGGATTTGCTGATTGTAATGGGCGCGCGTTTTGATGACCGGGCGATTGGTAAAACCGAAGAGTTCTGCCCGAACGCGAAAATCATTCATGTGGATATCGACCGCGCGGAGCTGGGCAAAATCAAACAGCCGCACGTGGCGATTCAGGGGGGCGTGGCCGAGGTGCTGGCGCAGCTGATCCCGCAAACTGACGCAGCCGACCGCGCCGACTGGCGTCAGCTGGTGGCCGATCTGCAACGCGAGTTCCCGGGCGCTATCCCGACCGAGGGCGATCCGCTGAGCCACTACGGCCTGATCAACGCGGTGGCCGCCTGCGTGGACGACAGCGCCATTATCACCACCGACGTCGGGCAGCATCAGATGTGGACCGCGCAGGCCTATCCGCTGAACCGTCCGCGCCAGTGGCTGACCTCCGGCGGGCTGGGGACGATGGGCTTTGGCCTGCCTGCGGCGGTAGGTGCGGCGCTGGCGAATCCGGATCGCAAGGTAATTTGCTTCTCCGGCGACGGCAGCCTGATGATGAACATTCAGGAGATGGCGACCGCCGCCGAAAACCAGTTAGACGTAAAAATCATCCTGATGAACAACCAGGCGCTGGGGCTGGTCCACCAGCAGCAGAGCCTGTTCTACAAGCAGGGCGTGTTTGCCGCGACCTATCCGGGGATGATTAACTTTATGCAGATTGCCTCCGGTTTTGGCCTGCACACCTGCGATCTGAACGCAGAAGAGGACGCCCACGCGGCGTTGCAGGCGGCGATCGACCGCCCGGGCCCGGCGCTGATCCACGTGCGTATCGACCCTGAGCAAAAAGTGTATCCGATGGTGCCGCCGGGCGCGGCCAATACTGAGATGGTGGGGGAATAAGCCATGCAGAAACAACACGATAACGTCATTCTTGAACTCACCGTCCGCAACCATCCTGGCGTCATGACCCACGTCTGCGGGCTGTTCGCCCGCCGCGCGTTTAACGTGGAAGGCATTCTCTGTCTGCCAATTCAGGGCAGCGAGCACAGCCGCATCTGGCTACTGGTCAACGACGATCAGCGTCTTGAGCAGATGATGGCCCAGATCGACAAGCTGGAAGACGTCGCCAAAGTGGTGCGCAACCAGTCCGATCCCACCATGTTTAACAAAATTGCGGTGTTCTTCGAATAGATCGCTTAAGGTAAGCGTCTTTCGCTCTTGTAGGCCGGATAAGCGCAGCGCCATCCGGCGTTTTCAGACCGCAGGAACACAAATGACCACCATCGCCCTTATCGACGACCACCTCATCGTCCGCTCCGGATTTGCCCAGCTTTTGAGCCTTGAGCCTGATTTTCAGGTGGTGGCCGAGTTTGGCTCCGGTCGCGAGGCGCTGGCGGGCCTGCCGGGGCGCGGGGTGCAGGTCTGTATTTGCGATATTTCGATGCCCGACCTCTCCGGCCTGGAGCTGCTCGGCCAGCTGCCGAAAGGGATGGCGACCATCATGCTCTCGGTTCACGACAGCCCGGCGCTGGTGGAGCAGGCCCTCAACGCGGGGGCGCGCGGATTCCTCTCCAAACGCTGTAGCCCGGACGAGCTGATCGCCGCCGTGCGCACCGTCGCGACGGGCGGCTGCTACCTGACGCCGGATATCGCCATCAAGCTGGCGGCAGGGCGGCAGGATCCGCTGACGAAACGCGAACGTCAGGTGGCGGAAAAACTCGCCCAGGGGATGTCGGTAAAAGAGATTGCCGCTGAACTGGCGCTCTCGCCGAAAACCGTTCACGTCCATCGCGCCAACCTGATGGAAAAACTCGGCGTCAGCAACGACGTCGAACTGGCGCGCCGGATGTTCGACAGCTGGCAATGAACTCCCTCTTTTCGCGGCTGATCGCCGTTCTCGCCAGCTTCTTTATCTTCTCCGCTGCCTGGTTTTGCCTGTGGAGCATCAGCCTGCATCTTGTTGAGCGCCCCGAACTGGCGGTGCTGCTGTTCCCCTTTGGATTGCGTCTGGGGCTGATGCTGCAATGCCCGCGCGGCTACTGGCCGGTTTTGCTCGGCGCCGAGTGGCTGATGCTCTTCTGGCTCTCCCAGGAAGTGGCCCTCGCGCATCTGCCATTATTGATGACCGGAAGCGTGCTCACGCTGGTGCCCGTGGCGCTTATCTCCCGCTATCGCCACCAGCGCGACTGGCGCACCCTGCTGCGGCAAGGGGCGGTGCTGATTGCCGCCGCGCTGTTGCAGTCCCTGCCGTGGGTGGGCGAAAAAGAGATGCTCAACGCCCTGCTGCTGACCCTGACCGGCGGCCTGACCCTCGCCCCGACCTGCCTGGTGATCTGGCATTACCTCACCAGCACCGTCTGGCAGCCGCTTGGCCCGGCGCTGGTCTCTCAGCCGGTAAACTGGCGCGCGCGGCATCTCATCTGGTATCTGCTGCTGTTTGTGGTGAGCCTGTGGTTGCAGCTTGGCCTGCCCGCCGAGCTGTCGCGCTTTACGCCGTTTTGCCTGGCGCTGCCGATCATCGCGCTGGCCTGGCACTACGGCTGGCAGGGGGCGCTGATCGCCACCCTGATGAACGCCATCGCCCTGATAGCCAGCCAGACCTGGCACGATCATCCCGTTGATTTACTGCTTTCTCTGCTGGCGCAGAGCCTGACCGGGCTGCTGCTGGGAGCGGGGATCCAGCGTTTGCGCGAGCTGAACCAGTCTCTGCAAACCGAGCTGGCGCGCAATCGCCGTCTGGCGGAGCGCCTGCTGGAGACCGAAGAGAGCGTGCGGCAGGAGGTCGCCCGCGAGCTGCACGACGATATCGGCCAGACCATCACCGCCATCCGCACCCAGGCGGGCATCGTCCAGCGGCTGGCGGCAGAAAACGCGGGGGTGAAGCAGGGTGGCGCGCATATCGAACAGCTCTCGCTTGGCGTATACGACTCGGTGCGTCGGCTGCTTGGCAGGCTGCGTCCGCGCCAGCTTGACGACCTGTCGCTTGTGCAGGCGGTGCGTTCCCTGATGCGCGAGATGGAGCTGGAAAGCCGCGGCATCGTCAGCCATCTCGACTGGCGCATTGATGAATCGCTCCTGAGCGAAGGCCAGCGCGTGACGCTGTTCCGCGTCTGTCAGGAGGGGCTGAACAATATCGTTAAGCACGCTAACGCCAGCGCCGTGACGCTACAGGGCTGGCAGCAGGATGAGAGCATCCGGCTGGTGATTGAAGACGACGGCTGCGGCCTGCCGCCGGGGTCGGGTCAGCAGGGCTTTGGCCTGGCGGGGATGCGCGAGCGCGTGAAGGCGCTGGGCGGCACGCTGAATATCTCCTGCACCCACGGAACGCGCGTCAGCGTCAGCCTGCCGCTAAGGAGCCACCATGTTTAAAACGCCCGCCAGCGCGGCGCCCATCAACGATAAGGCGGAGATCGACGCGCGCTACCGCTACTGGCGACGCCATATTCTGCTCACCATCTGGCTCGGCTACGCGCTGTTCTACTTCACCCGCAAAAGCTTCAACGCCGCCGCGCCGGAGATCCTCGCCAGCGGCGTGATGACCCGCACCGATATCGGCCTGCTGGCGACGCTGTTTTACATCACCTACGGCCTGTCGAAGTTCTTCTCCGGCATTGTCAGCGACCGCTCCAACGCCCGCTATTTTATGGGTTTCGGGCTGATCGCCACCGGGGTGGTGAATATCCTGTTCGGCTTCTCGACCTCGCTGTGGGCCTTTGCCCTGCTGTGGGCGCTGAACGCCTTTTTCCAGGGCTGGGGCGCGCCGGTTTGCGCGCGCCTGTTGACGGCCTGGTACTCGCGCAACGAGCGCGGCGGCTGGTGGGCTATCTGGAATACCGCGCACAACGTCGGCGGGGCGCTGATCCCCATCGTGGTCGGTGCGGCGGCGCTGCACTACGGCTGGCGGGTGGGGATGATGATTGCGGGCGGGCTGGCGATTATCGCCGGGCTGTTCCTCTGCTGGCGCCTGCGCGACAGGCCGCAAACCGTGGGGCTGCCTGCGGTGGGCGACTGGCGTCACGACGAGATGGAGATCGCCCAGCAGCAGGAAGGGGCGGGGCTGACGCGCAAAGAGATCCTCACCCGTTACGTGCTCAAAAACCCGTACATCTGGCTGCTGTCGCTCTGCTACGTGCTGGTCTACGTGGTGCGCGCGGCGATCAACGACTGGGGCAATTTGTACATGTCCGAAACCCTCGGCGTGGATCTGGTCACCGCCAACTCGGCGGTAACGATGTTCGAGCTGGGCGGGTTTATCGGCGCGCTGGTGGCGGGCTGGGGATCGGATAAGCTGTTTAACGGCAACCGCGGCCCGATGAACCTGATTTTCGCCGCCGGGATTTTGCTCTCCGTCGGCTCGCTGTGGCTGATGCCGTTTGCCAGCTACGTGATGCAGGCGGCCTGCTTCTTCACCACCGGTTTCTTCGTGTTTGGCCCGCAGATGCTGATCGGCATGGCGGCGGCGGAGTGCTCGCACAAAGAGGCGGCAGGAGCGGCGACGGGCTTTGTCGGGCTGTTTGCCTATCTTGGGGCATCGCTTTCCGGCTGGCCGCTGGCGCGGGTGATCGACACCTGGCACTGGAGCGGATTCTTCGCGGTGATCGCTATCGCGGCGGGGATTTCTGCCCTGCTGCTGCTGCCGTTTTTGAACGCTCAGGCCCCGCGCGAGGCCCGCGTGATGTGATGCGCCTCACCTTTTCACCCCGAATGGCGCAAAACTAAGAAATTTTCCCGGTTTCACCGGGACGCTGTCTCAGGCATCTCTTCCGGCTGATTTTTACAATGCTGCAAAAATCAGCCCGGGAGTGACTCAATCATGCTGGCCTTCTTAAATCAGGTACGTAAACCGACCCTGGATCTGCCGCTCGACGTGCGGCGCAAAATGTGGTTCAAACCCTTCATGCAGTCCTATCTGGTGGTCTTTATCGGCTACCTGACGATGTATCTGATCCGCAAAAACTTTAATATCGCGCAGAACGACATGATCTCGACCTACGGGCTGAGCATGACGCAGCTGGGGATGATCGGACTGGGCTTTTCCATCACCTACGGCGTGGGGAAAACGCTGGTGTCGTACTACGCGGACGGCAAAAATACCAAGCAGTTCCTGCCGTTTATGCTGATCCTCTCCGCCATCTGTATGCTCGGCTTTAGCGCCAGCATGGGCGCGGGCTCCGTCAGCCTGTTTCTGATGATCGCCTTTTATGCCCTGAGCGGTTTCTTCCAGAGTACCGGCGGGTCGTGCAGCTATTCCACCATCACCAAATGGACGCCGCGCCGCAAGCGTGGGTCATACCTGGGCATGTGGAACATCTCCCACAACCTCGGCGGGGCGGGTGCGGCAGGCGTGGCGCTGTTCGGCGCGAACTACCTGTTCGACGGCCACGTCATAGGCATGTTTATCTTCCCGTCGATTATCGCTCTGATCGTCGGCTTCATCGGCCTGCGCTTCGGCAGCGACTCCCCGGAATCTTACGGCCTCGGCAAAGCCGAAGAGCTGTTCGGCGAGGAGATCAGCGAAGAGGACAAAGAGACCGAAGAGAACGAGATGACCAAATGGCAGATCTTTGTTGAGTACGTGCTGAAAAACAAAGTGATCTGGCTGTTATGTTTCTCGAACATCTTCCTGTACGTGGTGCGTATCGGTATCGACCAGTGGTCCACCGTTTATGCGTTCCAGGAGCTGAAGCTCTCCAAAGAGGTGGCGATTCAGGGCTTTACCCTGTTCGAAGTGGGCGCGCTGGTCGGCACGCTGCTGTGGGGCTGGCTCTCAGATCTCGCCAACGGCCGTCGTGCGCTGGTGGCCTGCGTCGCGCTGGCGCTGATCATCGCCACCCTCGGCGTGTACCAGCATGCCAGCAACCAGTACGTTTACCTGGCATCCCTGTTCGCGCTCGGCTTCCTGGTGTTCGGCCCGCAGCTGCTGATCGGCGTGGCGGCAGTCGGCTTCGTTCCGAAAAAAGCGATCGGCGCTGCCGATGGGATTAAGGGCACCTTCGCCTACCTGATCGGCGACAGCTTCGCCAAGCTGGGTCTGGGGATGATCGCCGACGGCACGCCAATTTTCGGCCTCACCGGCTGGGCGGGCACCTTCGCGGCGCTGGATGCGGCTGCCATTGGCTGTATCGTCCTGATGGCGATGGTCGCGGTGCTGGAAGAACGTAAGATCCGCCGTGAAAATCGTGCGCAGAAGCAGAAATTGAAAACAGCCTGAGTGTGCAGGTGACTTCTTTGCCCGGCTGACCGCCGGGCTTTTTTTTGCCGAACGTGCCACCTTTACCCCGCTTTACACACCCGCTTCTCTCCATGCTCTACAGTTTTTTTGCTGCCGCCTTTCGTGCAGCCTTAGCCCTTTTGCTAACGGAGAGCCTGCATGTTGACCCAACGATTGTCCTGCCTTGCGCTGCTGATGGCGCTGGCTTCCCCTGCGCTAGCCGCTGATGCCCCTACCTACGGTGAAAAGCTGGAAGGATTCGACTACGGCTGGCCGGTAAAGCATTTTAAGTTTACCTCGCAAAACCAGCCGCTCGACATGGCCTACCTGGACGTTAAGCCAGAAAACCCTAACGGCCGCACCGTGGTATTGATGCATGGTAAAAACTTCTGCGCCGGCACCTGGGACGGGACGATTCGGGCGCTTACCCAAAGCGGTTATCGCGTCATCGCTCCCGATCAGATTGGTTTCTGTAAATCCACCAAGCCAGAGCATTACCAGTACACCTTCCAGCAGCTGGCGAAGAATACCCACGCGCTGCTTGAATCATTGGATGTCGATCGCGTCACGGTCATTGGACACTCAACCGGCGGTATGCTGGCGACCCGCTACGCGCTGATGTGGCCGCAGCAGGTGGAACAGCTGGTGATGGTCAATCCGATTGGCCTGGAAGACTGGAAAGCGCGCGGCGTGCCGTCTATTACGGTCGACCAGTGGTATCAACGAGAGCTGAAAGTCAGCGCGGATAGCATTCGGCAGTACGAGAAAAATACCTACTACGCCGGTGAGTGGAAGCCAGAATACGAGCGCTGGGTCACCATGCTCGCCGGGCTGAACAACGGGCCGGGCAAAGCGCGCGTGGCGTGGAACTCGGCGCTGCTCTACGACATGATTTATACCCAGCCGGTTATCTACGAATTCGGCGAGCTGAAGATGCCGACATTATTGATGATCGGCACGAAGGACAACACCGCCATTGGTAAAGACCTCGCCCCGCCTGAGATCCGCAAAACGCTGGGCAACTATGCGGTGCTGGGGAAGGAAACGGCGAAGCGCATCCCGCACGCGACCCTGGTGGAATTTAACGACATGGGCCACGCGCCGCAAATGCAGGATCCTGAGCGCTTTCATGAAGCGCTGCTGAAAGGGCTTCAGAAGCGCTAAGTAATTTTCAGAATTTTTCTATTTTTCAGTTGTTTAACTTTTGTCCTCTGCGTGTCACCATAAGCCCTTTGCACTATTTTTTGTAGGGTTATGTTATGGATAACTGGCAGGCGCTCTTTGACGGGCAGACCCGTTACTCGCTTGAGATAAACGACAGCCGCGTGCGGCCCTGCGTGCTCAGTTTTCGCGGGCGCGAGGCGCTGAGTCAGCCCTCCACGTGGCGCATTGAGTTTACCACCACGCAAAGTGACGTGGCGGCAGAGGACGTCCTGCTGAAATACGCCACCCTGCGCATGCTGAGCGGCCGGGAAGTCCCCGGCGTCATCACC
>NZ_JAKCMV010000072.1 GCF_021440515.1 Enterobacter asburiae
ACAACATCTGGCAAGGCTGGGACGGAAGTCACTGTCGTTCTCAAAATCGGTGGAGCTGCATGACAAGGTCATCGGGCATTATCTGAACATAAAACACTATCAGTAAGTTGGAGTCATTACCCAAAATTACTTGGTGGAGATAAGACATCTGGAGATATTGCTTTCTCTGCGGTTGACATAGGATTGTCGTTAGGCTCAATGGGAATTTTGACGCGGCGTGAAGAGGCCAGAAAGCTTTTCTATTATATTCGAGAGGATTTTATCAGAGGATGGCAAAGTATGGGACTTGGAGGCCTGGGCACCGAAATTGCAGGTAATGCTTCTAGCAGTTTTAGCATCTATAAGATTGTATCTCAACCTGAAACGAACTGGGCCGAACTAGAGAAATAGTTACAGCAGATTAAGTAGCTGATAATTTTAAATGGTGTAATTATATGAATGATGATGTTAAAAAAATCTTGGCTCAGTCTGGGATGAAACAGAAAAATATACGGTATTTATTAAGGCTATCAGAAAAAAAGAAGATTAGCGTAAGCAGAGCATTTTTTATCTACGTGTGGAAATATTACGCCTGGGCAAGCGCATTATTCATATCCATGCTTTTCCCTGCAACAATGGGGGGAGTGCAGTTTTTTTTGGAGTTTATACTTTGTTTTGTGATTATGGCGGTGGTTTCAGTATTTTTTAGTCCCTTCCTTATTAATCTTATCTGGAGCGTAAAAGTGCAGATCAAGCTGGTGGGTAAATAAGGTGTCAATGGTAATTGTAAAAAAAATTAAGGGGGTGACAAAATGAATGATAAAGCATTAATAGAAAAGCTGAGGTCTTTAGGATTAAATGAATACAAAGCATCATTCATATTAAAGAAGGCTAGAATATATGGCTGGAGCCTTCATAAGACTTATCTTTCCCAATATCGCCGTTTGATTTTCGTTTATCTTTTTTTACTTATCTATGCCGTAGGTTTTGTTTCTTATTTAGCTGTTCATGATCTGGAAGCAGCGTTAATTGCTTTGTTTGTTTTTAGCTTAATTTTTTTCATTGCAGAATTTTCCGGTCGTTTTCATAAGGGATTACCAAAAAAAATCGCAATTTATTTTCGGTTAAAACGCCTTCCATTGCCCGAGAGGTACGACGCAGGCACCAGACATGACGGCCAGTCCTAAATCTGCGATACTTACCCCTTACTCCCCCTAACTGAGATGACTATGCAGTACCCGATTAACGAGATGTTCCAGACCCTGCAAGGCGAGGGTTACTTTACCGGCGTTCCCGCTATTTTTATTCGTTTACAGGGATGCCCGGTTGGCTGTGCCTGGTGTGATACCAAACATACGTGGGATAAACTCGCAGATCGGGAAGTGTCGCTGTTTAGCATTCTGGCGAAAACCAAAGAGAGCGATAAATGGGGCGCGGGCAGTGCCGAAGACCTGCTGGCGATTATCGGTCGTCAGGGCTGGACGGCGCGCCACGTGGTGATCACCGGCGGTGAACCCTGCATCCACGATTTAACCTCGCTGACCGATCTCCTCGAAAAGAACGGCTACAGCTGTCAGATTGAAACCAGCGGTACGCACGAAGTGCGCTGCACCCACACCACCTGGGTGACGGTTTCCCCGAAAGTGAATATGCGCGGCGGCTACGACGTGCTGTCGCAGGCGCTGGAACGGGCTGATGAGATTAAACATCCGGTAGGTCGCGTGCGTGATATCGAAGCGCTGGATGAACTGCTGGCGACGCTGACTGACGAAAAGCAGCGGGTTATTGCCTTGCAGCCTATCAGTCAGAAAGAGGACGCGACGCGTCTGTGCATTGAAACCTGTATCGCCCGTAACTGGCGCCTGTCGATGCAGACGCACAAGTATCTGAATATTGCCTAGAAAAAAGCCCGGTTAAACCGGGCTTTTTTTATTCTCCGCGATATACGCAGCCTGCCGTGCAGGTCTCTTTAATCATCACCGCGCTCAGCAGCGGAACCAGCGGCTTCATCCGATCCCAAATCCATTTCGCCAGCACTTCACTGGTCGGGTTTTCAAGACCCGGGATCTCGTTCAGATAGTAGTGATCGAGGCTATCGTAGGTTGGCTTAAAGGCGGCTTTCAGCTCGGCAAAGTCCATAATCCAACCGGTATGCGGATCGACTTCACCTGTGATTTCAAGGCGCACCATAAAAGAGTGTCCGTGCAGACGACCGCATTTGTGTCCGGCAGGGACGTGCGGCAGATGGTGGGCGGCTTCGAAGATGAAATCTTTAAACAGTGTGGTGGACATCATGAACTCTCAAGTAATGCGGAAAAAACCGCCGCATAGTACCGGAAAGTACATTTTTTAGCATTAACTAAAACGGCCTTTACCTGTGCATGCGCTCAGGGTGCCTGATTTCGAGTTTTTTATCTTTAAATATCAATGGGCTGGCTAATCGGTTTTATCGTTAATAACGACAACTAAAACAGGTTAGTCCATTTGGTTATTTATTATTTCCATCCCTTCTTTAATTGTTATTATCCCCGCCGTTAACCTTATCTTCAGTTTGGATTTATTCGCTTAAAGTCCGCTTTGCTACTGGAACATAACGACGCATGACAACACAGGTCCCACCTTCAAACTTGCTTCCCCTGAACCCGGAGCAACTGGCGCGTCTACAGGCCGCCACTACTGATTTTTCTCCCACTCAGCTTGCCTGGGTATCGGGCTATTTCTGGGGAATGCTTAACCAGCAGCAGGGTGCTGTGGCGGCGGCTCCGGCAACGGCCGTTGAAATTCCGGCTATCACGCTTATCTCTGCTTCCCAGACGGGCAACGCCCGCCGCGTTGCAGAAGCGCTGCGTGACGATCTGATTGCCGCTCAGCTGAACGTGAACCTGGTGAACGCCGGGGATTATAAATTCAAACAAATCGCGTCAGAAAAACTGCTGGTGGTTGTGGCCTCAACCCAGGGCGAAGGTGAGCCAGCGGAAGAAGCGGTGGCGCTGCATAAGTTCCTGTTCTCGAAGAAAGCGCCAAAACTCGACGGCACCGCCTTTGCGGTGTTTGGTCTTGGCGATACCTCCTACGAATTTTTCTGCCAGTCCGGCAAAGACTTCGACAGCAAGCTGGCGGAGCTGGGCGCTGAACGCCTTCTCGATCGCGTAGATGCGGACGTGGAATACCAGACCGCCGCCGCCGAGTGGCGTGCGCGCATTGTGGACGTGCTGAAAGCGCGCGTGCCGAAAGAGACCCCGGCGCAGGCGGCGGTGACCGCAGCGGGTGCGGTGAATGACATCCACTCCAGCCCTTACACCAAAGAGGCGCCGCTGACCGCGAGCCTGTCGGTGAACCAGAAAATCACCGGCCGCGACTCTGAAAAAGACGTCCGTCATATCGAAATCGATCTGGGCGACTCCGGGCTGCGCTATCAGCCGGGCGACGCGCTCGGCGTCTGGTATCAGAATGACCCGGCGCTGGTGAAAGAGCTGGTTGAACTGCTGTGGCTGAAGGGCGACGAGCAGGTTACCGTTGAGGATAAAACCCTGTCGCTGAGCGACGCGCTGCAATGGCATTTTGAGCTGACCGTTAACACCGCGAACATCGTTGAGAATTACGCCACTCTGACCCGCAGCGAGTCGCTGCTGCCGCTGGTGGGCGATAAGGCGAAACTCCAGCACTACGCCGCGACGACGCCGATTGTCGATATGGTGCGTTTTGCCCCGGCACAGCTGGATGCAGACGCCCTGATCGGCCTGCTGCGTCCGCTGACGCCGCGCCTCTACTCTATCGCCTCCGCGCAGGCCGAGGTGGAGAGCGAAGTTCACGTCACCGTGGGCGTGGTGCGTTTTGATATCGAAGGCCGTGCCCGTGCGGGCGGGGCATCGAGCTTCCTTGCCGACCGCGTGGAAGAAGAGGGCGAAGTGCGCGTCTTTATCGAGCACAACGACAACTTCCGCCTGCCGGCAAACCCGGAAACCCCGGTCATTATGATTGGCCCTGGCACCGGCATCGCCCCGTTCCGCGCCTTTATGCAGCAGCGCGCGGCCGATGAAGCGCCGGGCAAAAACTGGCTGTTTTTCGGCAACCCGCATTTCACCGAAGATTTCCTCTACCAGGTTGAGTGGCAGCGCTACGTCAAAGAGGGCGTGCTGACCCGCATCGATCTGGCCTGGTCCCGCGACCAGAAAGAAAAAGTATACGTACAAGACAAACTGCGCGAACAGGGCGCAGAGCTGTGGCGCTGGATCAATGACGGTGCCCACATTTATGTCTGCGGCGATGCCAATCGCATGGCGAAAGACGTTGAGCAGGCACTGCTGGAAGTGATTGCTGAATTCGGTGGCATGGACACCGAATCGGCGGATGAATTTTTAAGTGAGCTGCGCGTAGAGCGCCGTTATCAGCGAGATGTCTACTAATGAGCGAAAAACATCCTGGCCCACTGGTGGTCGAAGGCAAACTGACTGATGCCGAGCGCATGAAGGTTGAGAGCAACTATCTGCGCGGCACCATAGCCGAAGATTTGAACGACGGTCTGACCGGCGGATTCAACGGCGATAACTTCCTGCTGATCCGCTTCCACGGTATGTACCAGCAGGACGACCGCGATATCCGCGCCGAACGCGCCGAGCAGAAGCTGGAGCCGCGTCACGCGATGCTGCTGCGCTGCCGTCTGCCGGGTGGGGTGATCACCACTACCCAGTGGCAGGCGATCGATAAGTTCGCCCACGACAATACCATTTACGGCAGCATCCGTTTGACCAACCGTCAGACCTTCCAGTTCCACGGCATTCTGAAGAAGAACGTGAAGCCGGTTCACCAGATGCTGCACTCCGTCGGGCTGGACGCGCTGGCGACCGCCAACGACATGAACCGTAACGTGCTCTGTACCTCTAACCCGTACGAATCTCAGCTGCACGCGGAAGCCTACGAATGGGCGAAGAAAATTTCCGAGCACCTGCTTCCGCGCACCCGCGCCTATGCGGAGATTTGGCTCGATCAGGAAAAGGTCGCGACCACCGACGAAGAGCCGATCCTCGGTCAGACCTACCTGCCGCGTAAGTTTAAAACCACGGTGGTGATCCCGCCGCAGAACGATATCGATCTGCACGCGAACGACATGAACTTCGTGGCGATTGCCGAAAACGGCAAGCTGGTGGGCTTTAACCTGCTGGTGGGCGGCGGCCTGTCTATTGAGCACGGCAACAAGAAAACCTACGCCCGCACCGCGAGCGAGTTCGGCTATCTGCCGCTGGAGCACACGCTGGCGGTGGCCGAAGCGGTAGTGACCACCCAGCGCGACTGGGGTAACCGTACCGATCGTAAAAACGCGAAAACCAAATACACCCTTGAGCGCGTGGGCGTGGACACGTTCAAAGAAGAAGTTGAGCGTCGCGCAGGCATCAAGTTCGAACCGATCCGCCCGTATGAGTTCACCGGTCGCGGCGATCGCATCGGCTGGGTGAAGGGCATCGACAATAAATGGCACCTGACGCTGTTTATCGAAAATGGCCGTATTCTCGACTATCCGGGCCGTCCGCTGAAAACGGGCCTGCTGGAAATTGCTAAGATCCATAAAGGCGAGTTTCGCATTACCGCGAACCAAAACCTGATTATCGCCGGGGTGCCGGAAAGCCAGAAGGCGAAGATCGAGAAGCTGGCGCGCGACCACGGGTTGATGAATGCGGTGAAGCCGCAGCGTGAAAACTCGATGGCCTGCGTGTCGTTCCCGACCTGTCCGCTGGCGATGGCCGAAGCCGAACGTTTCCTGCCGTCGTTCACCGACAAAGTCGAGGCGATTCTGGAAAAGCACGGTATCCCTGAAGAACATATCGTGATGCGCGTGACCGGCTGTCCGAACGGCTGTGGCCGCGCGATGCTGGCCGAGCTGGGTCTGGTGGGTAAAGCGCCGGGTCGCTATAACGTGCATCTTGGCGGCAACCGCATGGGTACGCGTATTCCGCGTATGTATCGCGAGAACATTACTGAACCGGAAATTCTCGATTCCATTGACGAGCTTGTCGGGCGCTGGGCGAAAGAGCGCGAAGCGGGTGAAGGCTTCGGCGACTTTACGGTGCGTGCGGGCATCATTCGCCCGGTGCTCGATCCCGCGAGGGATTTCTGGGAGTAACCCATCCATTGCCCGGTGGCACTTCGCTTACCGGGCCTACGGGTTTTGTAGGCCGGGCAAACGCAGCGCCGCCCGGCAAAACAGCCTAACGAGGTATCTATGTCCTTACTCGATCTGAACGCCCTTAACGACCTGCCAAAAGTCGAACGCATTCTGGCACTCGCAGAAACCAACGGCCAGCTTGAAAAGCGGGACGCCGAAGGCCGCGTGGCCTGGGCGCTGGAAAACCTGCCGGGTGAGTATGTGCTCTCGTCGAGTTTCGGTATTCAGGCGGCGGTCAGCCTGCACCTGGTGAATCAGGTCTGTCCGGGCATTCCGGTGATCCTCACCGATACCGGCTATCTGTTCCCGGAAACCTATCGGTTTATCGATGAGCTGACGGACACGCTTAAGCTCAACCTGAAAGTTTATCGCGCGGAACAGAGCGCGGCCTGGCAGGAGGCGCGCTACGGCAAGCTGTGGGAGCAGGGCGTTGAGGGCATTGAGAAGTACAATGAGATCAACAAAGTCGAGCCAATGAACCGGGCGCTGAAAGAGCTGAAGGCGCAGACCTGGTTTGCCGGGTTGCGCCGGGATCAGTCCGGAAGCCGGGCGTCACTGCCGGTGCTGGCTGTCCAGCGCGGGGTATTCAAGGTGCTGCCGATTATCGACTGGGACAACCGGACGGTTTACCAGTACCTGCAAAAGCACGGGCTCAAATACCACCCGCTGTGGGACGAAGGCTATTTGTCGGTGGGGGATACCCACACCACGCGCAAATGGGAGCCGGGCATGGCGGAAGAAGAGACGCGATTCTTCGGGCTCAAGCGCGAGTGCGGGTTGCACGAAGGGTGATCCTTTATCCTCCCTCTCCCTGTGGGAGAGGGCCGGGGTGAGGGCATCACGCCTTACCCGCTTTCGCCAGCTCCTTCACCAGCGGCAGCATCACCTTCACCACGTCACGGCTGCGGTGTTCAATTCGCTGGGGCAGCGCGCCGTCAATGTGCTGCTGGTTGTCCAGCCGCACGTCATGCCAGCTTGTCCCGTCGGGAAACGCTTTGGATTTCGCCCGCTGCTGATAACCGTCTTTCTTGCCCAGCCCCCAGTTGGTGGCTTCGACATACAGCACCGGAATGCCCGCCTTATCAAACACCTCGCCGTCGTTACAGCAGCCGGTGCCTTTCGGGTAATCCGGGTTGCCGCCAGGATTGCTGGACGCATACACGCCGAGGCTACGCGCAATCGCCAGCGCCCGGTCGCGGGTTAATTTCCGCACGCTGCTCGGCGTACTCTGCCCGCTATTAAAATAGAGCTTATCGCCGACGATTAAATTATCGAGATTAATCACCAGCAGGGTATTTTTCTTCTCTTCGGCGCTCATGCGTTTAAGGAGATTCTCGGCGCCGAGTTTTCCTTCCTCTTCACCGCTGGTCGCCACAAAGCGAATACCGTATTTCGTCGGAATATTCTTCAACCGCTCGGCCAGCTCAAGCATCACGCCAAGCCCGGCGGCATTATCGTCGATGCCCTGAAGGGTCAGGCCTCCGAGGTTGTTATCGGTGTCGGTATCGCTCAACGGCGCGAAGGTGTCGAGGTGCGCCATAATAATGATTTGCTCATTCGCTTTACCCTCGTGCGCCGCAATCACGGTGCTGCCGGTCACGTTGTGCCAGTTTTTCGCGTTATTGCGCGAGGTATAAATGTAGCGGCTGTGAAAAGCGCGGATATCGCTCTGGTAGCCCATATCCGCGAACTGCTGACGGACATAGTCGGCGGAGAGCATTTCAGCGGGCGTGCCGGTCATTCGTCCCGGAAAGACCGTCGCAATATGCCGCGCCTGCTCAGAGGCGATTGAACCATAGGGTTGATTTTTTGCCTGAGCCGGAAGGATAAAGCAAACGCCGAGCGCCAGGGCAGCGATACGGTGGCGCGTTGCGGAAAACATAGTGAGTCCTTAAAAACAGAGCAAAATTTTGACTGGCTTAGTATGAAACTGCGATCGCACTTGCACAATTTGAATTGCGCTTAAATGCCCGAAAATTCGCGTGTTAAGCACTTTTTGATATTAGCTTTTTCAGAGCGTTATTCCATTGAGTAACTACTCATTCCAATTCGTAATTTCATTCGATCTAAACCGCCCCCTATAGTCCCACTATTCCTGGTTGTTAGTGAGTTGTTGCTTGTGGATTATCTGCCCTTATTTGCCGCGCTGAAAGAAAAGCCCGTGCTGGTTGTCGGTACGGGTGAAATTGCCGATCGCAAAATTGCCTTCTTGCATCGTGCCGGCGCGCAGGTGCGGGTCGTGGAAGAGGCGGATTTTGACGAGTCGCAAATCGACAGCGTGGTGCTGGTGATTGCGGCAACCGAAAACCGCGAGCTCAATCGCCGGATATCGGAGGCGGCGCAGGCCCGTTTTCGTCTGGTGAACGTGGTGGATGACCAGCCTTTGTGCTCCTTTATCTTCCCGTCCATCGTCGACCGCTCGCCGCTGCTGGTGGCGATCTCCTCTGGCGGCACGGCCCCGGTGCTGGCGCGCGTGCTGCGAGAAAAAATCGAAGCGCTGCTGCCAACCAGCCTCGGACGTCTGGCGGAAACCGCCAGCTACTGGCGCAACCATCTGCAAACCCGCCTCAACAGCGTGACGGAGCGCCGTCGTTTCTGGGAGCGCGTCTTCCGGGGGCGGTTTGCCAGCCTGATACACGCCGGCAATGAGGCCGCTGCGCAAGAGCTGCTGCAAAACGAGCTGGATAACCCGGGAAGCAGCACGGGTGAAATTATTCTGGTGGGCGCCGGGCCTGGCGATGCCGGACTGCTGACGTTGCGCGGTCTACAGGTGCTCCAGGATGCGGATGTGGTCTTTTACGATCATCTGGTTACCGACGGCGTGCGCGAGCTGATCCGTCGTGACGCAGAGCAAATCTGCGTCGGCAAACGAGCGGGCGAGCACTCCGTACCGCAGCACGACACCAACCAGATGCTGGTTGCGGCTGCAAAAGCGGGCAAAACCGTGGTGCGGCTCAAGGGCGGCGACCCGTTTATTTTCGGTCGCGGGGGCGAAGAGCTTCAGGCGGCGGCCGAGGCGGGGATCCCGTTCCAGGTGGTGCCGGGTATTACGGCAGCCTCTGCGGTGACGGCCTATGCGGGCATTCCGCTGACCCACCGCGAGTACGCCCAGAGCGTGACCTTCGTGACCGGGCACTACAAGGCCGACAGCGCGCCGTTTGACTGGTCGCATCTGGCGCAGAGCCGTCAGACGCTGGCGATCTATATGGGCACCATGAAGGCCGCGGACATTAGCGAACAGCTTATTCAACACGGTCGTGACGCCGCGACGCCGGTGGCCGTGATTTCACGCGGTACGCGCGTCGATCAGCACGTCGCGGTCGGCACGCTTAACGAACTTGCAACCCTGGCGAAAGACGCCCCTATGCCCGCCCTGATCGTAGTGGGGGAAGTGGTGCAGCTGCACAGCACGCTAGCCTGGTTTCAACATACAACAGACGCAGAGGGGTTTGGCTCCTCTGTGGTGACTCTGGCTTAAGGAACGGTTATGGACCAAAAACGACTGACTCACCTGCGGCAACTCGAAGCGGAAAGTATCCATATTATCCGCGAAGTGGCTGCTGAATTTTCTAACCCGGTGATGATGTATTCCATCGGCAAAGATTCCAGCGTGATGCTGCACCTGGCGCGTAAAGCGTTTTATCCGGGCACGCTGCCGTTCCCGCTGCTGCACGTGGATACCGGCTGGAAGTTCCGCGAAATGTACGAATTCCGCGACCGCACGGCGAAAGCCTACGGCTGTGAGCTGCTGGTACACAAAAACCCGGAAGGGGTGGCGATGGGCATCAACCCGTTCGTTCACGGCAGCGCCAAACACACCGATATCATGAAAACCGAAGGGCTGAAGCAGGCGCTAAACAAATACGGTTTTGACGCGGCGTTCGGCGGCGCGCGCCGTGACGAAGAGAAATCCCGCGCCAAAGAGCGTATCTACTCCTTCCGCGACCGCTTCCACCGCTGGGACCCGAAGAATCAGCGCCCGGAGCTGTGGCACAACTACAACGGCCAGATCAACAAGGGCGAAAGCATCCGCGTCTTCCCGCTCTCCAACTGGACCGAGCTGGATATCTGGCAGTACATCTACCTCGAAAACATCGAGATCGTCCCTCTGTATCTGGCCGCCGAGCGCCCGGTGCTGGAGCGTGACGGCATGCTGATGATGATCGACGACGATCGCATTGATTTGCAGCCAGGCGAAGTGATCAAAAAACAGATGGTGCGTTTCCGTACTCTCGGCTGCTGGCCGCTGACCGGCGCGGTGGAGTCCAACGCGCAGACGCTGCCGGAGATCATCGAAGAGATGCTGGTGTCCACCACCAGCGAGCGACAGGGCCGCGTGATTGACCGCGACCAGGCAGGCTCGATGGAGCTGAAGAAACGTCAGGGTTATTTCTAAGGAGCCGCCATGAATACCACTATTGCTCAACAAATTGCGGATGAAGGCGGCGTTGAAGCCTATCTCCACGCGCAACAGCACAAAAGCCTGCTGCGTTTTCTGACCTGCGGCAGCGTGGACGACGGGAAAAGCACCCTGATTGGTCGTCTGCTGCACGACACGCGCCAGATTTACGAAGACCAGCTCTCTTCGCTGCACAACGACAGCAAACGTCACGGCACTCAGGGCGAAAAGCTCGACCTGGCGCTGCTGGTAGATGGCCTTCAGGCCGAGCGCGAGCAGGGCATCACCATTGACGTGGCGTACCGCTATTTCTCGACCGAGAAGCGCAAGTTTATTATCGCCGACACCCCGGGGCACGAGCAGTACACCCGCAACATGGCGACCGGCGCCTCGACCTGCGAGCTGGCGATCCTGCTGATGGACGCCCGTAAAGGCGTGCTCGATCAAACCCGTCGTCACAGCTTTATCTCCACGCTGCTGGGGATCAAACATCTGGTGGTGGCGGTCAACAAAATGGACCTGGTGAACTTCAGCGAAGAGAAATTCGAGGAGATCCGCCAGAGCTACCTGACCTTTGCCGAGCAGCTGCCGGGCAACCTGGATATTCGCTTCGTGCCGCTGTCCGCGCTGGAAGGGGACAACGTGGCTTCCCAGAGCGCCAACATGCCGTGGTACAGCGGCCCGACGCTGCTGGAAGTGCTGGAAACCGTGCAAATTCAGCGCGTGGTGGATACCCAGCCGATGCGCTTCCCGGTGCAGTACGTGAACCGCCCGAACCTCGACTTCCGCGGCTTCTCCGGCACGCTCGCGTCTGGCTCCGTGAAGGTCGGGCAGCGCGTGAAAGTGCTGCCGTCCGGCGTGGAGTCGGCCATTGCGCGTATCGTCACCTTCGACGGCGACCTGCAAGAAGCGGGCGCAGGCGAAGCGGTGACGCTGGTGCTGAAAGACGAAATTGATATCAGCCGTGGCGATCTGCTGGTGGATGCCGGTGAAACGCTGGCCGCCGTTCAGGGCGCGGCCGTGGACGTGGTGTGGATGGCGGAACAGCCGCTGACCGCAGGCCAGAGCTACGACATCAAAATCGCGGGCAAGAAAACCCGCGCCCGCGTGGACGGCGTTCAGTTCCAGGTGGACATCAACAACCTGACCCAGCGCGACGTCAGCGAACTGCCGCTGAACGGTATCGGGCTGGTGGATTTGACCTTCGACGAGCCGCTGGTGCTGGACGAATACCAGCAGAACCCGGTGACGGGCGGGCTGATCTTCATCGATCGGCTGACCAACGTGACCGTCGGCGCAGGCATGGTACGCGAACCTAACGCGCAGGCGGCGGTGACATCAGAATTCAGCGAATTTGAGCTGGAGCTGAACGCGCTGGTGCGTAAGCACTTCCCGCACTGGGGCGCGCGCGATCTGCTGGGAGGCAAGTAATGGCCGCCCATGATGAGAACGTCGTCTGGCATCCTCATCCGGTTACCGTTGCCCAGCGCGAACAGCTCCACGGTCACCGTGGGGTTGTGCTGTGGTTTACCGGGCTGTCCGGCTCGGGTAAATCCACGGTTGCGGGCGCGCTGGAAGAGGCATTACACCAGCAGGGCGTAAGCACCTACCTGCTGGACGGCGACAACGTGCGCCACGGCCTGTGCAGCGACCTGGGGTTTAGCGACGACGATCGCAAAGAGAACATCCGTCGGGTGGGCGAGGTCGCCAGCCTGATGGCGGACGCCGGGCTGGTGGTGCTGACCGCGTTTATCTCGCCGCACCGCGCCGAGCGTCAGACGGTGCGCGAGCGCGTTGGTGAGGATCGGTTTATCGAGGTGTTTGTCGATACGCCGCTTGCGATCTGCGAAGCGCGCGATCCGAAAGGGCTGTATAAAAAAGCGCGGGCGGGGGAGCTTCGAAACTTCACCGGCATTGACGCGGTCTACGAAGCGCCGGAATCCCCTGAAATCCACCTGGAAGGTCAACAATTGGTAACAAATTTAGTAAGCAAATTATTAGACCTGCTCAGACGGGACGATATTATCAGATCCTGAGACAACATCGTTCGGGACGCACTCCCGGGCGATGCGTCATGGTCACAGGATTAGCGATGCGTAACAGTGAAAACTACATAATCACCGGCTCGGAGACTTTGCCGACCGATGACGAAACGACCTGGTCACTTTCCGGGGCCATTGTCGGCTTCGTATCCTGGTTGCTGGCGCTTGGCATCCCGTTTTTGATCTACGGCGGTAACACGCTGTTCTTCTTCCTCTACACCTGGCCTTTCTTCCTGGCGCTAATGCCCGTGGCGGTCGTGATCGGCATTGCGCTGCATTCCCTGCTCAACGGCAAACTTCTTTACAGCGCCGTCGTCACGATTGTGACGGTGGTCGTGATGTTTGGTCTGTTATTTTTGTGGCTCATGGGCTAACTTCAGCCATAATTCAAACCGTAACCAACTGTGTGACGATATTGTGCAGGGCGATTCTGCGGAAAAAATGTGGTACATTTGCCCGCGATGTTGCGGCATCTCTGTAACCCCGGCGAAGCGTCCCGGGGAACGTTATGGAATGATGATGCCGTTTTTCAGGGGGCAGGATGGGTAAATTAACGCTGCTGTTGCTGGCTTTGCTGGTCTGGCTGCAATATTCGCTGTGGTTCGGTAAAAACGGCCTGCACGACTATAGCCGGGTGAGCGATGACGTCGCGGCTCAGCAGGCAACAAACGCCAAACTTAAAGCGCGAAACGATCAACTCTTTGCTGAAATTGATGACCTCAATGGCGGGCAAGAGGCGATTGAGGAACGCGCACGTAACGAACTCAGTATGACTAAGCCGGGCGAAACTTTTTATCGTCTGGTTCCGGATGCGTCTAAACGCAATCAGGGCTCAGCACAAAACAATCGATAATCAGGCCCAGGATTACGACATGGCAGTGACTTTTTCGGACGTATGTGCCGTGGTGCCCGCCGCAGGTTTCGGGCGGCGCATGCAGACAGAATGTCCAAAGCAGTACCTCTCTATTGGCGATAAAACGATCCTTGAGCACTCCGTGGCGGCGCTGCTGGCGCATCCACGGGTGACGCGCGTCGTGATCGCCATCAGCCCGGGCGACGTTCGCTTTGCCGAACTCCCGCTGGCAAATCATCCCCAGATAACCGTTGTTGATGGCGGTGCCGAGCGCGCCGACTCCGTGCTGGCGGGTATTCATGCCGCCGGTGACGCGTCGTGGGTGCTGGTTCACGACGCGGCGCGTCCGTGCCTGCATAAGGACGATCTCGCCCGGCTGCTAGCCATCAGTGCAACGAGCCGCGTGGGCGGCATTCTCGCCGCGCCGGTGCGTGACACCATGAAACGCGCCGAGCCGGGCAAACGGGCTATCGCCCATACCGTTGAGCGCGTCGATTTATGGCACGCGCTGACGCCGCAATTTTTCCCACGCGAATTACTCCACGACTGCCTGACGCGCGCGCTAAAAGAGGGGGCCACCATTACCGATGAGGCCTCGGCGCTGGAGTATTGCGGATTCCACCCTGAGCTGATTGAAGGACGCGCTGATAATATAAAAGTGACGCGTCCCGAAGATTTACAGCTGGCAGAATTTTATCTTACCCGTTCGACCCATCAGGAGAAGGCATAATGCGAATTGGACACGGTTTTGACGTACACGCCTTTGGCGGAGAAGGCCCAATTATCATTGGCGGCGTACGTATTCCTTATGAAAAAGGGCTGCTGGCCCATTCTGATGGCGACGTGGCGCTTCATGCCCTGACCGATGCGCTGCTCGGCGCGGCCGCGCTGGGTGATATCGGCAAGCTGTTCCCGGACACCGATCCGGCGTTTAAAGGGGCAGACAGCCGCGCGCTGCTGCGTGAAGCCTGGCGCCGCATTCAGGCTAAAGGCTACACCCTGGGCAACGTTGATGTGACGATCATCGCGCAGGCGCCGAAGATGCTGCCGCATATCCCGCAGATGCGCGTCTTTATTGCTGAAGACCTGGGCTGCCATATGGATGACGTTAACGTCAAAGCCACCACCACCGAGAGGCTCGGCTTTACCGGTCGCGGTGAGGGCATCGCCTGTGAAGCCGTGGCGCTTCTGGTGAAGGCGGCATAATGACCGAATTCGATAACCTGACGTATCTGCACGGCAAACCCGAGGGGCACGGGCTGCTGAAAGCCAACCCGGAAGATTTCGTCGTGGTGGAAGATTTAGGCTTCGCGCCGGACGGGGAAGGCGAACACATTCTGGTTCGAATTCTGAAAAATGGCTGCAATACGCGATTTGTCGCTGACGCGCTGGCGAAATTCCTTAAAATCCACGCCCGCGAAGTGAGCTTTGCCGGGCAAAAAGATAAACACGCGGTCACCGAACAGTGGCTCTGCGCCCGCGTGCCGGGCAACCAAATGCCTGATTTAAGCAAGTTTGAGCTGGAAGGCTGTAAAGTGCTGGAGTACGCCCGCCACAAGCGCAAGCTGCGCCTGGGCGCGCTGAAGGGCAACGACTTCACGCTGGTGCTGCGCGAAGTGACGAACCGCGACGATGTGGAAAAACGGCTGACTGCGATTAACGAGCAGGGCGTACCGAACTACTTCGGCGCACAGCGTTTTGGCATCGGCGGCAGCAACCTACAGGGCGCGCTGCGCTGGGCGCAAAGCGACGCCCCGGTTCGCGACCGCAATAAACGCAGTTTTTGGTTGTCGGCGGCCCGCAGCGCGTTGTTTAATCAGATTGTGAGCGAACGGCTGAAAAAACCGGACGCGAATCAAGTTGTTGTCGGCGATGCGCTACAATTAGCGGGACGCGGGAGCTGGTTTGTCGCCAGCGCGGAAGAAATGGTCGATGCCCAGGCGCGCGTTGACGCGAAGGCGCTAATGATCACCGCGCCGCTGCCCGGTACGGGCGACTGGGGCACGCAGGGCGATGCGCTGGCCGCTGAGCAGGCCGCCGTTGCGGATGCCACAGAATTACAATCACTGCTGGTGCGGGAAAAGGTCGAAGCGGCACGCCGAGCGATGCTGCTCTACCCGCAACAGTTGAGCTGGAACTGGTGGGATGACGTAACCGTCGAGTTACGCTTCTGGCTGCCGGCAGGTAGCTTTGCCACCAGTGTTGTCAGGGAACTAATCAACACGTCGGGTGATTATGCGAATATTGCTGAGTAACGATGATGGGATCCACGCCCCAGGCATTCAGACGCTGGCGAAAGCCCTGCGCGAGTTTGCCGAGGTGCAGGTGGTGGCTCCCGATCGTAACCGCAGCGGGGCGTCTAACTCATTGACGCTGGAGTCGTCGCTTCGCACCTTTACCTTTGAGAATGGCGACATTGCTGTCCAGATGGGCACGCCGACCGACTGCGTGTTTTTGGGCGTGAACGCGCTGATGCGTCCGCGCCCGGATATCGTGGTCTCGGGCATCAACGCGGGGCCAAATCTGGGCGATGACGTTATCTACTCCGGTACGGTGGCGGCCGCAATGGAGGGGCGCCATCTCGGGTTCCCGGCGCTGGCGGTCTCGTTAAACGGCCATCAGCACTACGACACCGCCGCGGCGGTCACCTGCTCTATCTTGCGCGCCCTCAACCGCGAACCGCTGCGCACCGGCCGTATCCTCAATATCAACGTTCCTGATTTGCCGCTTGATGAGATTAAAGGCATTCGCGTCACCCGTTGCGGAAGCCGTCACCCGGCGGACAAGGTTATCCCGCAGGAGGATCCGCGCGGCAATACCCTTTACTGGATTGGCCCGCCTGGCGATAAACACGATGCCGGGCCGGATACCGACTTTGCGGCGGTGGATGAAGGCTACGTTTCCGTCACCCCACTGCACGTGGATTTAACCGCTTATAGCGCGCATGATGTGGTGTCGGGCTGGTTGGATCGCGCTGGGGTGAACACGCAATGGTAAGCAAACGTGTACAAACTCTTCTGGAACAATTACGCACTCAGGGGATTACCGATGAGAATGTGCTGAACGCGCTTGCTCAGGTTCCCCGCGAGAAATTTGTAGATGAGGCGTTTGAACACAAAGCGTGGGAAAACGTGGCCTTGCCGATAGGCCAGGGCCAGACCATTTCGCAGCCTTATATGGTCGCGCGCATGACGGAACTGCTGGAGTTAACGCCAGAGTCCCGCGTGCTGGAGATTGGCACCGGATCGGGATATCAAACCGCCATCCTGGCCCATCTGGTTCACCATGTCTGCTCCGTGGAGCGGATTAAAGGGTTACAGTGGCAGGCGCGACGTCGCCTGAAACAACTTGATTTACATAATGTTTCGACACGTCATGGTGATGGGTGGCAGGGTTGGCAGGCTCGCGCCCCGTTCGACGCCATCATTGTGACGGCTGCACCGCTGGAGATCCCGACTGCGCTTTTATCGCAGCTGGATGAAGGCGGCATTCTTGTCTTGCCCGTGGGCGATGAACACCAGCTGTTAAAGCGGGTTCGTCGGCGTGGCGGCGAGTTCATCATCGATACTGTGGAAGCCGTGCGCTTCGTGCCTCTCGTTAAAGGAGAGCTGGCCTGAGACTCGGAATTTTCCAGGGTTAATCAGCCAAATTGAGCGTATGGTGTGGCGCAAATGGTTCGTGCCATCACAGATATTTTAAGTCACTGGTAGTTATCACATTCCTGGGGGATAAATGAGCGCGGGAAGCCCAACATTCACCATCAGCCGTGTTGCCGCAGCAACACTGGTTTCGCTTTGGCTGGCAGGCTGTACAAGTTCTAATAACGCACCAGCACCCGTCAGTTCTGTGGGCGGGAACAGCGGCTCGGGAAGTTCGTCCGGCGGAATGCTGATTACCCCTCCACCGAAAATGGGCACCGCTCCGGCGCAGCAAACTCCGCAGATCCAGCCAGTGCAGCAGCCTGTTATACAGCCAACACAGGTTCAGGCAGTTGAACAGCCTGTTCAGACTGAAAATGGCCGCATAGTATATAACCGCAAGTATGGGAACATTCCGAAAGGTAGCTATACCGGCGGCAGCACGTACACCGTTAAACGTGGCGATACCTTGTTCTATATCGCGTGGATCACCGGGAACGATTTCCGCGATCTGGCCCAGCGAAATAACGTCCAGGCCCCGTACGGACTGGAAGTCGGCCAAACGCTCCAGGTGGGCAACGCGACGGGTACGCCGCTCACGCCTGGCAACACCGTTTCGGCGGCCGACGTGACCGCGCAAAATAACAGCGTGAAACCTGCACAAAAATCAACCACGGTGGTTGCTTCACAACCGGTAATTACGTATTCTGAGGATTCAGGTGATCAGAGTGCTAACAAAATGTTGCCGAATAATAAAGGTACTGCGACTGTTGTCACAGCACCGGTTACGGCACCTGTGGTTAGCTCTTCACAACCGGCTGCAAGCAGTCAGACCTCCAGCGCAGCAATTTCTGCGTGGCGCTGGCCAACTGACGGCAAGATTATCGAGAACTTCTCGCCTGGTGAAGGTGGGAACAAAGGGATCGATATCGCAGGGAGTAAGGGACAGGCTATCATCGCGACCGCAGACGGACGCGTTGTGTATGCCGGTAACGCTCTGCGCGGTTACGGTAATCTAATTATCATCAAACATAACGATGATTACCTGAGTGCCTACGCCCATAACGACACAATGCTGGTCCGGGAACAACAAGAAGTTAAGGCGGGGCAAAAAATAGCTACCATGGGTAGCACCGGAACCAGTTCTACACGCTTGCATTTTGAAATTCGTTACAAGGGGAAATCCGTAAACCCGCTGCAATATTTACCGCAGCGATAATTTGACGGGACATACCACTTCAGGGTGTCTCGTTCAGGGATCACGGGTAGGAGCCACCTTTATGAGTCAGAATACGCTGAAAGTTCATGATTTAAATGAAGACGCGGAATTTGATGAGAACGGAGCAGAGGCTTTTGACGAAAAAGCCTTAGTAGAAGAGGAACCCAGTGATAACGATTTAGCTGAAGAAGAGCTGTTATCGCAGGGCGCCACACAGCGTGTACTGGACGCGACTCAGCTTTACCTTGGGGAGATTGGTTATTCTCCACTGTTAACGGCCGAAGAAGAAGTCTATTTCGCACGTCGTGCTTTGCGTGGTGATGTTGCCTCGCGCCGTCGCATGATTGAAAGTAACTTGCGTCTGGTCGTGAAAATTGCCCGTCGATACGGCAATCGTGGTCTGGCTCTGCTGGATCTGATTGAAGAGGGCAACTTAGGTCTCATCCGCGCAGTTGAGAAGTTTGACCCGGAACGCGGGTTCCGTTTCTCAACTTACGCAACCTGGTGGATTCGTCAGACCATCGAACGGGCAATTATGAACCAAACCCGTACGATTCGACTGCCGATTCACATCGTCAAAGAGTTGAACGTCTATCTGCGCACCGCGCGTGAGTTGTCCCATAAACTGGACCACGAACCTAGCGCGGAAGAGATTGCCGAACAGCTTGATAAACCTGTTGATGACGTCAGCCGCATGCTGCGTCTTAACGAGCGCATTACCTCCGTTGACACCCCTCTGGGTGGCGACTCCGAAAAAGCGCTGCTGGACATCCTGGCCGATGAAAAAGACAACGGCCCGGAAGACACCACGCAGGACGATGACATGAAACAGAGCATCGTCAAATGGCTGTTCGAACTGAACGCCAAACAGCGTGAAGTGCTGGCACGTCGTTTCGGTTTACTGGGGTATGAAGCTGCGACACTGGAAGATGTTGGCCGTGAAATCGGTCTGACTCGTGAACGTGTTCGCCAGATTCAGGTAGAAGGTCTGCGTCGCCTGCGTGAAATCTTGCAGGGGCAAGGGCTGAATATCGAAGCGCTGTTCCGCGAGTAAGCACCCTTTCCTCAAAAAAAGGCCAGTCGTGAGACTGGCCTTTTTCTTTTGCCTTACGGCTGCGCCGTTTCGTGCAGCAGACGCCAGGTGATATTGCCGCCTTCCTGATTCAGTACCGCCGTTGACCAGCGAACGTTCACGGGCTGATCCGGACGCGTTTGCGTTTCACGGTAGTGAAGCACGGCACCGCCTTCCCAGCTTTGCAGCGTCGTTAACGCATCAATGGTGATTTTCAGACCGGGCCGGCTTGCACGCTGTGCGTTCAAAAAACTGACCAGCGCGTCGTGATCCAGGTGCGCTCCGGACGGGGGAACCATCAGAAAATCTGGCTGGAAACGGGCGAGCAGGGCGTTCACGTCGCCTTCGCCCGCGCCTAACCAGTTTTCGAGCGCAACGTGGATATCGATAATCTCGTGTTCAAAATGCGTCATGATTTCTCCTGTTGCAGCTGCATAAGCACCTGCCTGTTGTTAAGACGAAAAACAGAAATGACGGGCAGCAGGGTCATCGCCGCTGCAAAAATAAACGTCCCGTGCCACGCGGCGAGCGGCGTCATAACTCGTTGCACGCCGTCCAGCACCTGCGCCAGCAGGAACGCGCCCGCAAAAAAACTCAGCTGACGATTAAGATTCCACAAGGCGCTGGCGTCTGCCATCTCTTCCTGACGCGTGGTCAAAAATGCGCTGCTCTGTGCCGTACTGCTGCACAGGCTGCCTCCTGCGCCCATCAACGTAAACGCCACGCCGGGGAGCAGAACGCCCGTTGTCGGACTGACGTTCAGCAAGAGCAGAATACCGATTGCCTGAAGAAGGCAACCCGTCACGACGAGCGGCACCGGCCCGATGCGGTTAAAAAAGCGGCCCGTGGCGGTGATGGCGATAAACGATGCCAGAGACCACGGCAGCATAAGCATTCCCGTCGCGGCTGGGGTCATCCTGGCGACGCTCTGAAGAAAAAACATGCCCGTGACGTTTATTCCGATAAATATGCCGGGCACGCACAAATAGACCAGCATTGAAAAGCGCAGAAGCGGATCGGTGAGCAGCCGAAGGTTCAACAGTCTGCGCGATGTCGCTGGAGGGATCTCATGTTTGAGCCACAGACAGGCCAGAACGAAGGTCGCGGCGGCGACAGGCAGCGTGGCAAAAAATATCCATCGCCAGCTTAGCGCCTGCACCAGCACGCCCCCCAGCGCAGGCGAGCACGCCGGAGCAAGCAGCGCAACCAGCATCACCGCAGAAGAGAGTCTGGCGCGTTCATGAGGCTTAAACTGCTGCCATGTCAGGGCCTGACCCACCGGGATCAGCAGCCCGCCCCCCATGCCCTGCAACACGCGCCAGAGGATCGCTCCTTCCAGCGACGCGGATAAGCCCGCAGCGGCGGAGGCGATGCTAAAGAGAAAGAGCGAGAAAAGAATAGTGCGCTTAGATCCCATGCGGCGCGTCAGCGCGCTGCTAAACGGAATGACGATCGTCAGACCGACAATGTATCCGTTACTGACCCAGGCCAGCGCCGAAGGGGGGGTGTTAAAGGTTTGCGCCATCGCCGGAAAGGCAACGCTCGCGATAAACATGTTAATCAAATCAAGAAAAAAGCCGAGCAGATAAACGACGGCGACTTTGCTGCGATACGTCATGGTGGATCCTCCGGTGAGGTGGCGTATCGTAGCGGCTTGTTTCGAACGGATAAACGCGACAATGTGCGATACAATGTCAAAATTATTTTGACATTAATAAGGGCAGCCAGTGCTGAATTTACAGCGTACCGCCATGTTTGTTGCGGTAGCGGATACGGGAAGTTTTACCGCCGCCGCAGAGGCGATGGGGCTGACAAAGGCGGTGGTCAGCTTCAACGTTCGTCAGCTTGAGGATGAACTGGGGGTCACGCTGCTGCTGCGCTCCACCCGCCGTCTGATCCTGACCGAGGCGGGGGGCCTGTTCCATCAGCGAAGCGTGGCGCTTTTGCATGAGGCTGAACGATTGCAGGATGATGTCCGTGCGGATCACGCCGGACTTAGCGGGGAATTGCGGATCACCACCACGCCGGAGTACGGTTCGCAGGTTGTGGTTCCGCTGCTGGCCGAGTTTAGCCAGCAGCATCCCGATCTTCGCGTGCGCCATGCGTCATCGTCTTTACATGCCGATTTGATCTCCGAGCGTTTCGACGTCGCTATCCGGCTGGGGACGCTCGCCGATTCACGCTACCACGCGGCATTCATTTCGCACTTTGCCATTCTGCCCGTCGCCGCGCCCGCGTGGCTTGCGAGCCATCCGGTTGGATCGCTGGCGCATCTGGCACAGGCGGACTGGATCATCCATGAGCGCTTGCCTTCACCGCTGCGCTGGCAGGTGAAAGACGCCGAGGGAAATCAGGTCTCTTTTGAAATCAAAAAAGCACCGCGTCTGTATGCTGACGGCGCGCAGGCGCTGATGGCGTTCGCCCGTGCCGGAGGAGGGGTGGCGCTGCTGCCTGAATGGCTGGTGCGACCTGCGCTTGATGCAGGCGAGCTGGTAGCGCTTTTACCGGAGTACGCGTTTGCAGAGCAGGGCATTTATGCCGTATATCCGGATGCCCTGCACGTGCCCGCGAAGGTGCGGACGTTTATCGATTTTATGCGCGCCAGGATTAGCTAGTCGTGCATCATCTTTTTGATCAGGGCAGAAAATTGTTCCCGTTCTGCCTTGCTAAGACGCCCTAAAAACGCCTCATCGACGCCATTCCCAACCGGTTTACAGCTTTCAAGCAGCGCTTCACCTTCTTGGGTTAAAAAGACAAACCGGCGGCGCTTATCCGCAGGATCGTGCTCGCGCTTCACCAGCCCGCGTGCCTCCATCCGGCTCAGCATCTCTGCCAGCGTGGCTTTGGTGCTAACCGCCACTTCCGTCAGCGCAACCTGCTCGATGCCCGGATTTTCGGCAACCGAGCGCATCACCGCGTACTGCGGTTTGGTTAGCTCCGGCAACGCCTGCTGCCACTGGGCGGTATGCTGTTGAAAAAGCTGACGCAACAGGTGGAACGCCTCGTGTCTCAGTTCCATGAACTCTCCGGCCTAAAAATGATGTCTCTATGATAGCCGTTATCGACGGGGATTTTAACGCGGCGGCTTTTGACAATTAGTGTGATCGTGCACGAACGATCTTGCCAGCATCCGGATCCGGGAGTAGTTTACTTAGTATGTTCGTATGCGAACGATAATTGAGGTGCTGAATGAGATTGATTGTGGGGATGACGGGGGCGACTGGCGCACCGCTTGGAGTGGCGTTACTACAGGCGCTGCGCGACATGCCGGAGGTGGAAACGCATCTGGTGATGTCGAAATGGGCGAAAACCACCATTGAGCTGGAAACGCCCTGGACGGTGCAGGATGTCGCTGCGCTCGCGGATGTCGTCCACAGCCCGGCGGATCAGGCCGCCACTATCTCGTCCGGCTCGTTTCGCACCGACGGCATGATTGTTATCCCATGCAGCATGAAAACGCTGGCAGGGATCCGCGCGGGCTATGCCGAAGGGCTGGTGGGCCGCGCGGCTGACGTGGTGCTGAAAGAGGGGCGCAAGCTGGTGCTCGTGCCGCGCGAAACCCCGCTCAGCACTATCCATCTGGAGAACATGCTTGCGCTTTCCCGCCTGGGCGTGGCGATGGTGCCGCCGATGCCTGCGTATTACAACCACCCGCAAACCGCTGATGACATCACCCAACATATCGTGACCCGCGTGCTCGACCAGTTCGGTCTCGAGCATAAAAAAGCGCGTCGCTGGAACGGTTTGCAGGCGGCGAAACATTTTTCACAGGAGAAAAAAGATGGCATTTGATGATTTGAGAAGCTTCTTGCAGGCGCTCGATGAGCAAGGGCAACTGCTGAAAATTGACGAAGAGGTCAACGCCGAGCCGGATCTGGCGGCAGCGGCTAACGCCACCGGGCGAATTGGCGACGGCGCGCCCGCGCTGTGGTTCCATAATATTCGCGGCTTTACCGACGCCCGCGTGGTGATGAACACCATCGGCTCGTGGCAAAACCACGCGATTTCGCTGGGGCTGCCAGCCAACACCCCGGTGAAGGGCCAGATTGACGAGTTTATCCGCCGCTGGGACAAATTCCCTGTCGCACCTGAACGCCGTGCGAATCCGGCCTGGGCCGAAAATACCGTCGACGGAGAAGACATTAACCTGTTCGACATCCTGCCGCTGTTTCGACTCAACGACGGCGACGGCGGTTTTTACCTCGATAAAGCCTGCGTGGTGTCCCGCGATCCGCTCGACCCGGACCACTTCGGCAAGCAGAACGTCGGCATCTACCGAATGGAGGTGAAGGGCAAGCGCAAGCTGGGGCTGCAACCCGTGCCGATGCACGATATTGCGCTGCACCTGCATAAAGCGGAAGAGCGCGGCGAAGATCTGCCGATTGCAATCACCCTGGGTAACGATCCGATCATTACGCTGATGGGCGCCACGCCGCTGAAATACGATCAGTCTGAATACGAGATGGCCGGCGCGCTGCGCGAGAGCCCGTATCCGATTGCCACCGCGCCGCTGACCGGTTTCGATGTGCCCTGGGGATCGGAAGTGATCCTCGAAGGGGTGATTGAAGGACGCAAGCGCGAAATCGAAGGGCCGTTTGGCGAGTTTACCGGCCACTACTCGGGCGGGCGCAACATGACCGTGGTGCGTATCGATAAAGTCTCTTACCGCACCAAACCCATTTTCGAATCCCTCTATCTGGGGATGCCGTGGACGGAAATTGACTATCTGATGGGGCCTGCGACCTGCGTGCCGCTGTATCAGCAGCTTAAGGCCGAGTTCCCGGAAGTGCAGGCGGTAAACGCGATGTACACCCACGGTCTGCTGGCGATTATCTCCACCAAAAAACGCTACGGCGGCTTTGCCCGCGCGGTAGGGCTGCGCGCCATGACCACGCCGCACGGTCTGGGTTACGTGAAGATGGTGATTATGGTGGATGAGGACGTTGACCCGTTCAACCTGCCGCAGGTGATGTGGGCGCTGTCCTCGAAAGTGAACCCGGCGGGCGATCTGGTGCAGCTACCGAACATGTCGGTGCTGGAGCTCGATCCGGGTTCAAGCCCGGCGGGGATCACCGACAAGCTGATCATCGATGCTACCACCCCTGTCGCGCCGGACAACCGGGGCCACTATAGCCAGCCGGTACAGGATCTGCCTGAAACCAAAGCCTGGGCTGAAAAACTGACCGCCATGCTGGCCGCACGTAAATAAGGAGGGGATTATGATTTGTCCACGTTGTGCCGATGAGCATATTGAAGTGATGGCGACATCACCGGTGAAAGGTGTCTGGACCGTGTATCAGTGCCAGCACTGCCTGTATACCTGGCGCGATACCGAACCGCTGCGCCGTACCAGCCGCGAGCATTATCCCGAAGCGTTTCGCATGACGCAGAAGGATATTGATGATGCACCGCAGGTGCCAACGATCCCGCCATTGCTTTAAAAAAAGCCCGGTGGCGCTGCGCTTACCGGGCCTACGGGTTTTGTAGGTCGGGTAGGGCGAAGCCGCCACCCGACAAAACAGACCGCAGAAAACTAAACCAGACTCTTCAACCGGTAAATCCACTCCAGCGCCTGACGTGGCGTCAGCGAATCCGGGTCGAGATTTTCCAGCGCTTCAACCGCAGGCGACGTCTCTTCCGCAGGCATCAGCAGCGACATCTGTGTGCCGTCGACCTGGGTTGCCGCAGCGTTTGGCGACAAGCTTTCCAGCTCGCGCAGCTTTTGACGCGCGCGTTTAATCACCTCTTTCGGCACGCCCGCCAGCGCGGCGACCGCCAGTCCATAGCTCTTGCTTGCCGCACCTTCCTGCACCGTATGCATAAAGGCGATGGTATCGCCGTGCTCCAGCGCGTCGAGGTGGACGTTAGCCACGCCTTCCATTTTCTCCGGCAGCTGCGTCAGCTCGAAATAGTGCGTAGCAAACAGCGTCATCGCCTTGATTTTATTAGCCAGATTCTCAGCACAGGCCCACGCCAGCGACAGACCGTCGTAGGTGGAGGTTCCGCGTCCAACTTCGTCCATCAGCACCAGGCTGTGTTCGGTGGCGTTATGCAGAATATTGGCGGTTTCGGTCATTTCTACCATGAAGGTTGAACGCCCGCTGGCCAGATCGTCCGCCGCGCCCACGCGGGTGAAGATGCGGTCGATAGGGCCAATCTCTACCTTTTGCGCGGGTACGTAGCTGCCGATATAGGCCAGCAGCGCGATAAGCGCGGTCTGGCGCATATAGGTACTTTTACCGCCCATGTTCGGGCCGGTAATAATCAGCATTCTTCTCTGCGGCGACAGGCTCAGCGGGTTGGCGATAAACGGCTCGTTCAGCACCTGCTCCACCACCGGATGGCGGCCTTCGGTAATGCGAATGCCGGGCTTGTCGGTAAAGGTCGGGCAGGTGTAGTTCAGGGCGTCAGCACGTTCCGCGAGGTTCACCAGCACGTCCAGCTCCGCCAGCGCGCTGGCGCTTGATTGCAGATCGGCAAGATGCGGCATCAGCATGTCGAACAGCTCGTCATACAGCTGTTTTTCCAGCGCCAGCGCTTTGCCTTTCGAGGTCAGAACTTTGTCTTCGTACTCTTTCAGCTCAGGAATGATGTAGCGCTCGGCGTTTTTCAGCGTCTGACGGCGCACGTAGTGGATAGGCGCCAGATGGCTCTGCCCACGGCTGATCTGAATGTAGTACCCGTGAACCGCGTTGTAGCCCACTTTCAGGGTGTCGAGACCCAGGCGCTCACGCTCGCGGATTTCCAGCTTGTCGAGGTAGTCCGTTGCGCCATCGGCCAGCGCACGCCACTCGTCCAGCTCTTCGTTATAGCCCGGGGCAATGACGCCCCCATCGCGCACCAGAACCGGCGGCGCGTCGATGATGGCGCGCTCAAGCAGCTCGCGCAGTTCGCTAAACTCGCCCATGGTTTCGCGCAGCTTCTGCACCGGTGCGCTGTCAACGTCGGCTAGCTGGGCGCGCAGTTCAGGAAGCTGCTGGAAGGCATGGCGCATCCGGGCGAGGTCGCGGGGGCGCGCGGTACGCAGCGCCAGACGCGCCAGGATACGCTCCAGATCGCCCACCTGACGCAGCACCGGTTGCAGCTCCGTGGAGCGGTCCTGCAAGGCGGCGATCGTCTGCTGGCGGCTGATTAGCGTTTCGGTATTACGAATCGGCATGTGCAGCCAGCGCTTGAGCATACGGCTGCCCATCGGCGTTACGGTGCTGTCGAGCACGGAGGCGAGGGTATTTTCCACGCCGCCCGCCAGATTCAACGTGATCTCCAGGTTACGTCGGGTGGCGGCATCCATAATGATGCTGTCCTGCTGGCGCTCCATGGTGATAGAACGGATGTGCGGCAGGGACGTGCGCTGGGTGTCTTTCACGTATTGCAGCAGGCAACCGGCGGCGCACAGGCCGCGCGAGGCGTTTTCCACGCCAAACCCAATCAGGTCGCGCGTGCCGAATTGCAGATTCAACTGCTGGCGCGCGGTATCAATTTCAAACTCCCACAGCGGACGACGGCGCAGGCCGCGACGGCCTTCAATCAGCGAGGTTTCGGCAAAATCTTCGGCGTACAGCAGCTCGGCCGGATTAGTGCGTTGCAGCTCGGCGGCCATGGTTTCGCGATCGGCCGGTTCGCTCAGGCGAAAACGCCCGGAGCTGATATCCAGCGTGGCGTAACCAAAGCCTTTGCCGTCCTGCCAGAGGGCGGCCAGCAGGTTATCCTGGCGCTCCTGCAACAGGGCTTCATCGCTGATGGTGCCGGGCGTCACGATGCGCACCACTTTGCGCTCCACCGGGCCTTTCGAGGTCGCCGGATCGCCAATCTGCTCGCAAATCGCCACGGATTCGCCCTGATTGACCAGCTTCGCCAGGTAGTTTTCTACCGCGTGATGCGGAATGCCCGCCATCGGGATCGGCTCGCCCGCAGAGGCACCGCGTTTGGTCAGGGAGATGTCGAGCAGCTGCGATGCGCGTTTGGCATCGTCATAAAAAAGCTCGTAAAAATCGCCCATACGATAGAACAGCAGGATTTCCGGATGCTGAGCTTTAAGCTTCAGGTACTGCTGCATCATGGGGGTATGCGCGTCGAAATTGTCGATTGTGGTCATGGAGTGCTGATATCCATTTCTTTGATAATAATGCGTTTTGAGCGACTCGCTGGTCGTTAGTTCCCTCTATTGTCGCATGAAAAAATGGCGCGGCGCAGCAAAATGTCGCGCCTTTACGAGACGCCTTCCGGCATTAGCTCAATGACGATTTTTCCATGCTCAACGCCCACTTTGACCTGCGAATTGGTGGTAAATCCGGCCTCTTCAAGCCAGTCGCCTTTCAGGCTAAGCGCCGCGTGAACGCTGTAGCGCGTCGGGATTTTGGTTCGGCGGTCTTCATGACGCTTTCTGAAATAGCCCACCTTCAGGTGGCGAAGCGGTCTGGATATCACGATTTGTGGCATAGGGTCTCCGATGGCTGCGTCCGTATTGCCTGTATAAAATACCAGTAAAAATCGGGAGGGGAAGGTATAAAACTGGAAGGCATCTTCAGCAAACGAAATGCAACGACTGAAACCGCATGAACAAAATGGTATTATAAATGCACTTTATTGTTCGGTATCCCGCTATGTCTGGAAAACGCATTACCCGAGAAAAAGAGACCATCGCGAAAATGATCGCCCTGTATGAGCAGCGGTGTCCGCAGGCGTCGCGCGAAGAGGGGCACTATCAGGCGCTTAACGCTTACGCGGATAAACGCCTGGATAAGTGCGTGTTTGGTGAGGAAAAACCCGCCTGCAAACAGTGTCCGGTACACTGCTACCAGCCTGCCCGACGGGAAGAGATGAAACAGGTGATGCGCTGGGCCGGGCCGCGCATGTTATGGCGCCACCCGATCCTGACGATCCGCCATCTGATTGACGATCGCCGTCCGGTCCCCGAACTGCCGGAAAAGTACCGCCCTAAAAAATAGCGCTTACGCCAGGCGCTCTTTATCAATGCCCAGCCGCTTCATGCGCGAGAGCAGGGTGGTGCGCTTCAGTCCCAGGCGCTGCGCCGCCCCTTTTGGCCCGGCGACCACGCCGTTCGTCTCTTTCAGCACCCGCATAATGAGCTGGTATTCATCTTCGCCCTCCTGCGCCACCTCTGCGGCAACGCGGGGTTCATCCGGCAGCGTTACTTCGGGCAGGGAGAGTTGCAGCACG
>NZ_JAKCMV010000073.1 GCF_021440515.1 Enterobacter asburiae
GCTGGCGCTGTCGATGGTGGTTATCGCCTCGATGATTGCCGTCGGTGGTCTTGGTCAGATGGTGCTGCGCGGCATTGGCCGTCTGGATATGGGCCTTGCCACCGTAGGCGGCGTCGGGATTGTGATCCTCGCCATTATTCTTGACCGCCTGACGCAGGCTGTCGGTCGCGATTCACGCAGTCGCGGCAACCGTCGCTGGTATACCACCGGCCCGGTCGGGTTAGTCACCCGCCCTTTCACGAAATCAAAATAAGGAACAACGATGCGACATAAGGTACTTTTTGCCACAGCGTTTGCCACCCTTGTCTCCACCAGCACGTTTGCTGCCGACCTGCCGGGCAAAGGCATTACCGTTCAACCGGTTCAGAGCACTATTTCGGAAGAGACTTTCCAGACCCTGATCGTCAGCCGCGCGCTGGAAAAACTGGGCTACACGGTGAATACCCCGAGTGAAGTGGATTACAACGTGGGCTACACCTCGATTGCCTCCGGCGATGCCACCTTTACCGCCGTGAACTGGCAGCCGCTGCACGACGATATGTATGCCGCAGCGGGCGGCGACAAGAAATTCTACCGCAAGGGCACCTTCGTGACCGGCGCGGCGCAGGGTTATCTGATCGACAAAAAAACCGCCGAGCAGTATCACATCACCAATATTGAGCAGCTGAAGGATCCGAAGATCGCCAAACTGTTCGACACCAACGGTGACGGCAAAGCCGACATGATGGGCTGCTCGCCGGGCTGGGGCTGTGAAGCGGTGATTAACCACCAGAACAAAGCCTTCGATCTGGCGAAGACCGTCGACGTGAGCCACGGCAACTACTCGGCGATGATGGCCGATACCATTGCGCGCTTTAAAGAGGGCAAACCGGTCATCTATTACACCTGGACGCCGTATTGGGTAAGTGACGTGCTGAAGCCGGGTAAAGACGTGGTGTGGTTGCAGGTGCCGTTCTCCTCACTTCCGGGCGAGCAGAAGGACATCGACACCAAACTGCCGAACGGCATGAACTACGGTTTCCCGGTGAACACCATGCATATCGTCGCCAACAAGGCCTGGGCTGAGAAAAACCCGGCGGCGGCGAAGCTGTTCTCGGTAATGAAGCTGCCGCTGGCGGACATCAACGCTCAGAACGCCATGATGCACGAAGGCAAATCGTCTGAAGCGGATATCAAAGGCCACGTTGACGGCTGGATCAAAGCCCACCAGCAGCAGTTCGATGGTTGGGTGAAAGAAGCGCTGGACGCGCAGAAGTAACCTCTTTTCCCTCCCCCCTAGGGGAGGGTATCAGTGTTCCCTCTCCCCGTGGG
>NZ_JAKCMV010000074.1 GCF_021440515.1 Enterobacter asburiae
CGGGGCCAGCTAAGCTGGCTCCCGTAGCCACTCCCGGTTCAGGGTTTCGCTATCCCCTAAGTAATCCAGAAGCCAGGCCATCGCGGGCGAGACGTCGTTTTGCTGCCACGTCAGGCAGCAGGCCGCGTCCGGGAACGGGTTCTCAAGCTCCAGCGCCACCCACTCTCCGGCATCGATGCGCGGGCGCGCAAAATGGACCGGCACCATCGCCACGCACAGCCCCGCCGACAGACAGGTCGCGGAGGATTCCCAGTCCGGCGCCACCACCCGTCGCTGGTTGTCCAGCAGCCAGGTGATGCGCTTGGGCAGCGAGCGCGAGGTATCTTCCAGCACCAGCGACGGCCAGTCGCGCAGCGTATCGTCGCTCAGCGGCCCGGCTATTTGCGCCAGCGGATGCGTGCTTGCCACCACGCACGTCCAGCTCAGCATGCCCATATCCCGAAACGCGTAGCGCCCCCCTACCGGAATGGCCTGGGTCGCGCCAATCGCCATCTCTGCCCTGCCGTCCGCCAGCGCGTCCCATACGCCGTTGAACACCTCCTGGGACACGCGCAGCTCCACGTCGGAGAAATGACGGTAGAAATCCACGATCATCTGCCGGGTGCGTTCGGGCTTCACGATGTTATCCACCGCAATCGACAGGTGCCCGCGCCAGCCGTTGGCGATCTGCTGGCACTGCTCGCGGGTGATCTGCATTTTTTTGATAACAGAACGCCCTTCTTTCAAAAACCACGCCCCCGCAGGCGTTAATTCCACGTCGCGATGGCGGCGTTCAAAGAGCGGAACCGCCAGCCACTCCTCTAACTGCCGCACCGTGTAGCTGATGGCTGACGGGACGCGGTGCAGTTCCTGCGCGGCTGCGCTAAAGCTGCCGTTACGGGCGACAGCGTCCACCACTTCAAGAGAATAATCTGACCACATTTTCTGCCTGCAAAATTTTTGAATGCAACCGCCAAATATTAGCGTTTCACAAGCCGCTTTGCACTCCCTACACTTTGCGCCAATTACACCTGCCTCCTGAAGGAGAATAAAAGAATGCAACCTGGGAAAGGATTTTTAGTCTGGCTTGGCGGTCTGAGCGTGCTGGGCTTCTTAGCCACCGACATGTATTTACCCGCTTTTGCCGCCATGCAGGAGGATCTGCAAACCCCTGCCGCCGCCATCAGCGCCAGCCTGAGCCTGTTCCTTGCCGGTTTTGCCTTTGCGCAGCTGCTGTGGGGGCCGCTCTCGGATCGTTTTGGCCGTAAGCCGGTGCTGTTGCTGGGCCTGGCGATTTTTGCCGTGGGCTGTCTGGGGATGCTGTGGGTTCGCGACGCGACCTGGCTGCTGGTGCTGCGCTTCGTTCAGGCGGTGGGCGTGTGTGCGGCGGCGGTCACCTGGCAGGCGCTGGTCACGGATTACTATCCGGCGTCGCGCACTAACCGTATTTTCGCCACCATCATGCCGCTGGTCGGCCTGTCTCCGGCGCTTGCCCCGCTGCTGGGAAGCTGGATCCTGGCGCATTTCGACTGGCAGGCTATTTTCGCTACGCTGTTTGCTATCACCCTTGTCCTGATGCTGCCCGCGTTTGCGCTTAAGCCCGCGCATAAAAAAGTTCTGCATCCCGAAGCGAAACCGATCACCTTTACCTCGTTACTGCGCAGCAAAGCCTATCGCGGAAACGTGCTGATTTACGCGGCCTGCTCTGCGAGCTTCTTCGCGTGGCTGACGGGTTCACCCTTTATTCTTCACGATATGGGCTACAGCCCGGCGGCGATTGGCCTGAGCTATGTCCCGCAGACCATCGCCTTCCTGATTGGCGGATACGGCTGTCGTGCGGCGCTGCAAAAATGGCAAGGCCAGCAGATGCTGCCCTGGCTGATGGTGCTCTACGCCCTCAGCGTAATCGGTACCTGGGCGGTCGGGTTTATTCCGGGCGCGGGTCTGGCTGAGATCTTGATTCCGTTCTGCGTGATGGCAATTGCAAACGGTGCGATTTACCCGATTGTGGTGGCGCAGGCGTTACGCCCGTTCCCGCAGGCTACGGGGCGTGCTGCCGCCTTGCAGAATACGCTTCAGCTTGGCCTCTGCTTCCTGGTAAGCCTGGTGGTCTCTGCCCTGATTACCACACCGCTGCTGACCACCACCAGCGTGATGCTGGTAACCGTTGCGCTGGCGGTACTTGGCTACAGGATGCAATCGTCCGCTCAGAAAGCGTCAGATAACGGCACGCAGGCGGAAACGTCGCACGCATAATCGCGGCTGAAATTATGTTACATTTCAGTGATTAGGTTGCTAAGAATTTTCTATTGAATCACCAAATTTTGAGGCCTATACTAAATTTGGTTCGATTAAATACGATAAATATTAAGTGTTAACGGGAGCCGGAGTGCTCCCGTTTTACCATGGAAGGCATTTCGGCAAGGGCTATCCCCTTCCTCTGTTCTACGTCGGATATTAGCCTCACGGTGGAATACCGTGAGATTTCTCACAAACCAAAAAAAGCGTCTACGCTGTTTGAAGGTTCTGATCACAGCAGGTGATGGAGAAGCTATGAGTTCATCGTGTATAGAAGAGGTCAGCATTCCTGACGATAACTGGTCCAGAATCGTCAGTGAACTATTGGGTCGTGCAGGCATCGCCATAAACGGGCCGTCCCCCTCGGATCTTCAGGTCAAACATGCCGATTTTTTCAAGCGCGTGTTGCAGGAGGGATCGTTAGGCCTGGGTGAGAGTTATATGGACGGCTGGTGGGAATGCGAGCGGCTGGATATCTTTTTCACAAGCGTGTTACGCGCCGGGCTGGAAAATCAGCTCCCCCGCCATTTCAAAGACACTCTGCGCGTGGCGTCTGCCCGCCTGTTTAATCTGCAAAATAAGAAGCGGGCGTGGATCGTCGGTAAAGAGCATTACGATCTCGGCAATGACCTTTTTAGCCGGATGCTCGATCCCTTTATGCAATATTCCTGCGCCTACTGGAAAGAGGCCACCACCCTTGAAGATGCCCAGCAGGCTAAACTGCGTCTGATCTGCGAGAAATTGCAGCTACAGCCGGGAATGCGTGTGCTGGATATCGGCTGCGGCTGGGGCGGGCTTGCCCAGTTTATGGCGCAGAATTACGGCGTCAGCGTGGTGGGCGTGACGATTTCTGCCGAGCAGCAAAAGATGGCGCGGGAACGCTGTCAGGGGCTGGATGTGGATATCCGTCTTCAGGATTACCGCGACCTTAACGAGCAGTTCGATCGCATTGTCTCCGTGGGCATGTTTGAGCACGTCGGGCCGAAAAATTACAAAACCTATTTCGAGGTCGCCGATCGTAACCTGAAGCCTGACGGTATTTTCCTTTTGCACACCATCGGCTCTAAGCGCACCGACAACAATGTCGATCCCTGGATCAATAAATACATCTTTCCGAATGGCTGTTTACCGTCCGTACGCCAGATTGCGAACGCCAGCGAGCCGCATTTTATTGTGGAAGACTGGCATAACTTCGGCGCGGATTACGACACCACACTGATGGCATGGCACGCGCGCTTCCAGGCGGCCTGGCCGGAAATTGCAGACAACTATTCCGAACGATTTAAACGCATGTTTAGCTATTATCTTAACGCCTGCGCGGGTGCATTCCGGGCGCGTGATATACAGCTCTGGCAGGTTGTTTTTAGCCGTGGGGTTGAGCACGGCCTGCGCGTGGCCCGATAAAAAATAACCCCGGATATCCGGGGTTGTTTTTATTCCGCTTCTGCCGCCCTGATAATTGCCGCCTCTTTTGCGGCCAGCACGCGTTCAACGGTATCCACTACCGCCTGGGTCTGCGGATCTATTTCAATATTCACGCGATGGCCCAATTTTTTCGCCCCCAGCGTGGTGCGCTGCAATGTTTCTGGAATTAAATGCACGCAGAAACGTGTCGCCGTGACTTCACCCACCGTCAGGCTAATACCATCAATACCAATAAATCCTTTATAAAGGATGTATTTCAGTAATGAAGTGTCCTGCACTTTAAACCAGATCTGGCGGTTATTTTCGGAAGTCAGGATTTTCGCAACTTCCGCCGTTGTCATAATGTGGCCCGACATCAAATGTCCGCCAATCTCATCGCTGAATTTCGCGGCGCGCTCAACGTTGACGGTATCCCCGACCACCAGCTCGCCCAGATTGGTGATCCGCAGCGTTTCTTTCACTAAATCAAAGCTGATGTGGTTACCGTTAATTTCAGTGACCGTCAGACAACACCCGTTATGCGCAACCGACGCGCCTGTTTCCAGGCCATCGAGCATATATTCCGGCATCTCGATAACGTGGGTGCGGAAATTGGGTTTTTCATCAATGGACACCAGTTTAGCCGTGCCCTGAACAATACCAGTAAACATGCTTACAACTCCTGTTTCTTGCGTACGGTGGTGACACCGTTTAATCCCACCACAATAACAGTTGGAAAAACAGGTTGCCAGTGGAGCGCATTTTCCGGCGATTTTTTCACTAGATAATTAGTTAAACCCCGCTACAATAGCTGGCGCCCCCCTGCATTTTCTTCTTGCTGCCCGTTATGGCGGCTTTTTTTAGTCTCTCTTATAACAACAATTCAAAGGTGTTCACGTGCAGAAGTACATGAATGAAGCGCGTCAATTATTGGCACTGGCTATACCGGTGATCGTCGCGCAGGTTGCCCAAACCGCAATGGGATTTGTGGATACGGTCATGGCCGGTGGCTATAGCGCCACCGATATGGCCGCCGTAGCTATCGGTACCTCTATCTGGCTCCCGGCCATTCTCTTTGGTCACGGTCTGCTGCTGGCCCTGACCCCAGTCATCGCCCAGCTTAACGGCTCCGGGCGTCGCGAACGCATCGCCCATCAGGTTCGCCAGGGGTTCTGGCTGGCAGGTTTTGTCTCGGTGCTGATTATGGTCGTGCTCTGGAATGCCGGGCATATTATTCGCGCTATGGACAATATCGACCCTGCCCTGGCAGATAAAGCCGTGGGCTATCTGCGTGCGCTGCTGTGGGGCACGCCGGGCTATCTCTTCTTCCAGGTGGCGCGTAACCAGTGCGAAGGGCTGGCAAAAACCAAGCCCGGCATGGTGATGGGATTTATCGGCCTGCTGGTCAACATTCCGGTGAACTACATCTTTATTTACGGTCATTTTGGCATGCCGGAGCTGGGTGGCGTTGGCTGCGGCGTGGCAACTGCGGCAGTTTACTGGGTGATGTTCTTTAGCATGATTACCTACGTTAAGCGCGCCCGCTCGATGCGCGATATCCGTAGTGAATCCTCTTTCAGCAAGCCGGATACCGCCATTTTATCGCGACTGGTACAGCTCGGTCTGCCTATTGCCCTGGCGCTGTTTTTCGAGGTAACGCTGTTTGCGGTTGTCGCCCTGCTGGTCTCCCCGCTGGGGATTGTGGACGTGGCCGGACACCAGATCGCGCTGAACTTCAGCTCGCTGATGTTCGTGCTGCCGATGTCGCTCGCGGCGGCGGTCACTATCCGCGTCGGGTTCCGTCTGGGGCAAGGCTCCACGCTTGATGCGCAAACCGCTGCCCGCACCGGGCTGGGCGTCGGCGTGTGTATGGCGGTCTGTACCGCGCTGTTCACCGTTGCGCTGCGTGAGCAGATTGCCCTGCTCTATAACGACAACCCTGAGGTGGTAACGCTGGCCTCGCACCTGATGCTGCTCGCGGCAATCTATCAGATTTCCGATTCGATTCAGGTGATCGGCAGCGGCGTGCTGCGTGGCTATAAAGATACGCGCTCGATCTTCTTTATTACCTTCACCGCTTACTGGGTGCTGGGTCTGCCAAGCGGCTATATTCTGGCGCTGACGGATCTGGTGGTTGATCGAATGGGGCCAGCGGGCTTCTGGATGGGCTTTATTATCGGCTTAACCTCGGCGGCGATTCTGATGATGCTGCGCATGCGCTTCCTGCAACGCCAGCCGTCGTCGGTGATTTTGCAGCGCGCCGCGCGTTAAATACGCAGTAGCCGCCAGCGGGCGGCTACTTTCTCTTCGTTTTGAACGGGAATGAAGCAATCGCGTGAAATCTGAGAGAAAATTGCATTTTCCCTCTTGCCTGAACCCGGCAGTGCCGCTAATATTCGTCCCCGTTGTCGCCGACAACACGTTGCGTTCATAGCTCAGTTGGTTAGAGCACCACCTTGACATGGTGGGGGTCGTTGGTTCGAGTCCAATTGAACGCACCATTCTGCGTCTGTAGCTCAGTTGGTTAGAGCACCACCTTGACATGGTGGGGGTCGATGGTTCGAGTCCATTCAGACGCACCAATCTATTTCCCCTCTTTTATTTCGAAATTCTCCATTACATATCAAACGTTTTTAGCTGCTTAACGTGCCAAAGTCCCGTTATCCGTTACTGCTATCCGCAGCCAGAAGTTATAAAAGCGCCCGTGAATCCTGGACGCTCTGTTTTGCTTAGGTGGCGGGCTTAAGATCCGTTACCCAGGTGGGGAGATACCAGGTGCCGCCGAGGCGAAGATAACGGCACATCCCGGTCGTAGCTTCGCTGCTTTTGCGAAACGCCTCTCCATCCCAAACCCAGCTTGCCATCCCCCAACAATCCCCGAGGCCACGCCCTTTCTGGCTCATTGAGATCACGCCATCGCTATAATCAGAACCTGAAACAGTAACCAGGAATGGCTTTCCTTCAAGTGTGCTGTCAACCACCCAGTAACCATATCCCTCGTTGTAGGCCGCCCGCCAGCAAAGCGCAGAGATAAGGGAATGCGTATTGTCCAGTGGCGTAAGGCTAATTGATTCAGTTTCACGATCCTCCGAAGGCTGGAGGCGATCGCACCAGTCACTTTCATTCAAGGTCGCCAAAAGCTTTGGCTTAACTGCCGCCAGCTCAGGAGCGGTTAGCGGTCGTTCCTGCGCTTTTATTAGATTAGCTTTATGAATAACCGGTATCGGCACGGCAGCCCGAACGCTCTTTTCAGGTTTGTTGCCCTTTTTGGTCAGAGCTCCAGGCGTGCCGATTCGTGCCTGCACGTCATCCATTTTCAGCAGAACGGCAAATGCGCCCTCACCGGAGAGAATAAATGGCTCGCTGCCACCTTTAAACTCGACTTTTCCGTCGCCTTTGACCGCATTAATAAGATCGCGAGTCTGTTTTCCTGAAAGTTGCCAGTCCCCTTCTTTTCCAGGCTTAACGTCACCTGCTGGCTGGTCATTGATCCACAGCGTTAGTTTGTCCGCCATGGCATCACTGTCCACAATATCAGCCAGCATCACCTTTCCCGACACTGTCGTTTCCGGTCCGGCCTGACGAGTCAGTAATACTGAACCTCCGGTTCCGTCTTCCGAACTGTATCCCGCCGCCCGGCAGGTCAGCGTGTTATCACACGCAACTTCCCAGTCTTTATGACTGAAGGATACGCCGCTTTTTTGCGCCAGTACCGAGGGGGTTAGTATCGCCAGCACTAACAGCCCGGCTCTCATTCCTTTCTTCATTTGAAATGTCCGTAATAATTTATGACACACCGTCTGACCAGCAGGCCAAAGAGTCTTCTGAATATTCACGTAAAGCTATTAACGATCTTTAAGGGTCAGCCGGTTGTTACCCGCTTCAATCACCCGGGCTTTGTCCGGATCGAGGTCATCCCGGCTCAGCACGACTCTCCAGGTATCGTTCTCCTGATCCGGCGATATAAACATGCCAGCCACAGCCACATATTGCGCATTCTCATCCAAAGGCATATCCACCATCACAGCCCCCCCCGGTTGCAGACGAATATCTTTTTCCACCACAAGATCTGCTTTGAGGGCCTGGCTGTCAGCCTTGAACAGTGACGGATAGTCCGTGGTGTTGAAGGTTTTGTTGTCCTTTAACTGGTAGATGCGCACCACCGTTGACAGCGCCACGCCGCCAGCGTTGCTGTTAACGGCCTCGCGGGCACGAATATCCAGATGCAGGGTTTTTACCTGCTTATAAAAAATCGATTTGGTCACAGCGACAGTGCTGTCTGTCACTTTCTGGGTCAGCCCACAGCCAGCAAGCATCAATGTGATACCTGCGGCCAGTGCTATCAAGGGGGATTTACCAGCGGTATTCGCCATCTTCATCGCTCTCCGTGAAGTGAATTTTTTCCTGTACGCGCTCATAGCGGCCCAGGTTGATGGTGATTATTTTGGAATTTACGGCGGTGTTTACCACATTCAGTGGCCGCATTACGGCGGTACGACCCAGCTGTGCAGTACCCGCTTTAGGTTTACTGTTCATCGTTGCGTCAGGTAGCAGACTGCGCTCCACGCACAGCTGCATGCGAACATCAAGGCGAGAGCCTAGCCAGACGTGCAGCAATGCCATTAAATCCGTGTGAAGCTCCCCACCCGGTAACCAGCCCTGCACTTCTGCCGGGTCGGTGGTAGTAAGCCGCATCAGCACCTGACTGTTCACATCGGTGGCGTAGTTGCCCATCACCGGTCGGTTTGTCAGCGTGACGGGATTACTGACGCGCATCGTCAGCGGTTTCTTAAGCGGCACACGACGTTTATCGTGGTGCCAGATGTTCGCCTGTGTGTTAGGTGCCAGCAGACGCACCAGGGAAGCCATCCCTTCGGCGGTGCGCCCCGGTAACAGCATCACCGGCAGGAGCGCAAGAAAGCGTGAAGCGGGGGCGGCGATACTGTCCATGCAGCCCTCAATACCGAGTCCAGCCAGTCCCAGCAGATACTGCGAGATATTGTCCTTACCGCCTGCCTCGAAACTCGCCGGATAAGAGTATTTCCGCCAGATGCGGTAATACTGGGCGATCAGCCGATGGTTAAAGATGTCGAGGAAATCCGCCGTGGCTTCGTAACCTTCCCGCCGCTGGGCGATGTCATCGATGTAGTGCGTCGGCAGCGGTGACTCCACGCCGTAGAGGCCCATGAAGGTGATGCGCACCGTGGGCGGAAGGTGGGGATAGTCAGGCTGTTCTGTTCCTTTGATTTCAGAAGCCGGAAAGCCCATTCCCGGATGGGGCCGGAAGCGCACCGGCTCACTCCTGACCTGCCAGCTGCTGCCAATAACCGGTTTATCCGGCTGGCTCTGCTCAAGTAACTGGCAGAAACGATAAAAATTCATGTACGGCAGGTACTGCCGTAGCTGCTCCATCAGCCGGGCAGGCGTGGACTGTGATTCTCTTTCCACCGGATGCATTTTCCTTCTGGCTGAATAATGAGGGTAAGCTGGTTAAACTGGTTCATGTCTGCGTATAGCGCAAAGAAGCGGTTAAGCATCTCACCGAATAAATGAATATCGCCCTCCCCCGTAAACCCGTTACTGTCGAGCGTGACTTCAATATCCAGTCCACGTAAAAGGAAGCCCTGCTCAAAACGTTGAAGACGGTGATGCTCAACGTGCTGAATCGCGTCCAGACGCCGGGTGTTCAGTTCATCTTCCTGCCAGTTATAGAGCGCGAGGCTGCCACGCAGCACTTCCGCAGTACTCATCATATTCAGGAACCCGGATCCCAGATGGCTCAGCACCCGCCAGTGAAAGCGGTCTTCGGCAGGTGGATATACGGGCAGAGTGGGTTTACAGAGATTGCGTACTGAAAGCGGTGTACTGACAACCTGCTCGCAGCGGTCCAGTAGTGTGCTCTGTAGCGCCCGGCGCGGTAACTGGCCGTTGGTACCGGTGATTTGCAGCGATACTGCTTCGCGCTCAAATAGCCGATCGTGTTCCCACTGATGGCCACCCAGAATAAGCCAGGCGTCGTAGAGTCCGGTCACACCACGCTTCACGCGCGTGTGGTAGTAACGCGGCGGCGCATGGCGGCGCATCATCCCACCTTTGTGACGGAAGCTGCTAAACGGGACGTACTCAGCATCACGGGTCCGGTTTGATCCGGTTACGGAATCAACCGAATAGATCTCGGTGTGTCCGTCCTGCAACCGTTTTGGGCGTAGCAGATATTCGCTTTCAAGACCGGTGATGGTTAGCGGGTCCGCCTCAAGGGTGAATAAGTTAATCACCGGTACACAGTGCAGACGAATCGCGTCGTCGGTAATAGGCAGGTCTGATGGCCAGGAGGCGCTAAACACGACCTCAATGTCAAAGTACTCCACTCCGGCAGGCGGCGTGATACCGTCCAGTCCATTGAGATGGACAAACATAAACTTGTCGCGGAAGGTAAAGTACTCCAGCAGCAGCTGGTAGCCGCTGAAGGCGGTATCACCCTTAGGCCACAGCCCGTCGTCCTCCGCAAATCCACCCGGTGAGAAGTATCCATCGAGGCGAATGCGATCGGTCTGCCCGGGCAAACGCATATACAGGGCAGCCTGCCGTTTGGTCAGCATCAGGTGCAGCTGACTGCTAACGGGCGCATCCGCACCGAGATAGAGACTTAGGTGGCTGAGGTCTGCATGGGACCAATCCGCCTGCGTACTACAGGCAAAATGCATTCGCAACAGCGAACGCCCGTCAGGTTCAGTGGTCATGACTACCCCAGCAATGCTCAGCGGGTTGAGCATCACATCGCGGGTGGTGCGATAACGGCAGACCGTGTTCTTCGGCCCCACAGGGCGAGAGTATACTTCCAGGCCCGCGGGCATCACTTCCGCCATTTTCACTGCCTGAAGCGCGGGCGTGAATGCCACCACCGAGAGTGACGGAATGGTGCGTAGGTAATGTGGCCAGAGCATACTGACCAGCCCTTCGGTCAGTTCCGGCAGATCGTCGTCAATTTTTTCTCGCAGCCTTCCCATCGAGAAAGCAAAGCCTTCAAACAGACGTTCAACATACGGATCGGGTGTGCCGGCCTTATCAAGATCAAGCATTGCGGCCCGGTCCGGGTGAGTCTGGGCAAATTCTTTGGCAGCTTCACGGAGGTAGCGCATTTCTGCGTCGTAATAACGCAGGGTTAGATCGTCCATAAAAATAAAATCCTTGGATAAATCAGTCCATTACATCAGAAGACGAGGTTGGGTATTTTATTGTCGTATCGGTTGTATTGAAGATGACTTCCGGCAGGCGGAAATTGCGCAGCTTGAGTAGCGCCAGAGGTCCCTCTCCCGCTTCAGTACGCAGGGTGTAATTGAGCTTGCGGCCATCCTGGGCCTTCCAGCTCAGACTGTAACTGCTGCTCACTCCCGGATAGGCACTGACGACGGCTTTATCAAGCAGACGTATCCACCCCCAGGTACCGGGGATATCCGCATACTGGCGCGTACCTGCCTGAGTACTGATCCAGCTCAGATTCGCACCGGGGGCTTCGGTATCCGCAGGCCAGGTGAAGCGCTTCCAGGCAGGCATCTGATTCACATAGGTCAATTTTTGACTATCGACAATCATGTCTGTCTGCATCACGCCATCGTCAGTGCCAGGACGCAGTTCAAAGTTCATTCCGGCATTGCCTTCCGTAAAGGCTACATCCGAAATATGACTCAGCGTGTTGATGGCGTTGAGAAATGCCGGGTTAAAAACCAGCCCCTGCGAGTTTATGCTATCCGGTACCCAGTGGTTCCCTTCGCGACGCAGTACCCCCTTAAGGCGGATCTGTAGGAACTGCGCAATTCGCCCGGAATCGGCATTGAGGTATTTTGCAAGTAACGGCAGGGATACGTCGCTGCTGGAATTGTTAAACGGATAGCGCCCCCCAAATGCGGAGTTCCACTCGCTTACCACCGCCTGTTGCCACTGGGCATTGAGGCTGTCGGCCGCCGGCGTCAATACCTGCTGCCAGGCCTGCTCCATCGGATTAACAAACACCGTGCGGCCGAACCCGCTCCACTCCTGACCAAGACCTGCCGCAATCAGGCTGCCGTAGTCACGGGTTTCGGTCAGGTCCACGGCTTTCCCCTGGAAGACTGTCTGGGCAATAGTCTGGGTCATTGCCTGAGGATCCGCGGCATTAGTCACCTGTTGCAGACGCAGACGTACCTGCGTCACGCGAGTCAGATAAGACTGGAGGCTCAGCGCGTCAGTGCCGGTGCGACTCTTGTCCATTAGTGCCAGTACCGGGCCAAAGGTCGCATCCAGAGGACCATGTAAGCCACTCCCCTGATCAATGACATCTTTGTTATCGCCACCCAGCAGGCTTTTCGCTGATTTCACCAGAGAATCGGAAATCGCCTCGCCTGCCTGTCCGGTGCGTCCCTGCACGTTTAAGGTATTCATCAGCGCCACCAGGGGCGACTGCCGCACGTCGGCCATCAGAGTCAACTGGTCAATCGAATCCGAGAGCGTGGCGGCCTGGTTCCAGCGAAGGCTGTTTAGAAATGCCAGCCAGGCACCGCCAAAGTCAGCAAAGTACCGCTCCATCAGGCGTTTTTTAAGCGCTTCCGGGGAAGTCTCATCCTGCTTCATAACCACACGCTTGCTGTCGGTGAGGACCCAGTCGAGCTCGTCCCGGCGCGCCTTCACGACATTCTCTATGGCGGGCTGTACAGTCTGCTCCCAGGCCTGGCGGGTAAACATTCCCGGCACGATTTCGGTGGTGTTGAACAGGAGAGCGGCATCGGTATCCCCGGTCATGTCTTCGAGGCGCATATCGACATACAGATGCGCCACCTGAGAGAGCATCTTCTGATAAAGCGTCGATTCGCTATTACGCACGCCCATCAGGCGAACCAGCAAGGTGCGTGCCTGACTGACCATATTGTCATCTGCCCGCAATTTCCATTCAGGGTGTGTCGAAAGCTGTGCGCCCCAGAACGACAACAGTGACGGGGCCAGCCCCTGCCAGACGCCGTCTTTTACGCCCTCACGCTTCGGCCAGTTGCGCAGCAGCGCAGAGCTGAACCATGCCGCATCCATATGCTCCGGACGGGCCAGCATCAGGTAGAGCTTAAGCTGCTCCCACGTAGTTTTTGCCATTTGCTCATGCAGCGGGCTCCCCGGAGGTAGCGCATTGAAGGCATTAATTTGCTTTTTCAGATGGTCTGCCGCCGCATTACGCAGGAGGGGCTGGGCGCTGTCCTGATAACGTGGCCAGAGTGCCGCCAGCAGGGCATCATTCTGACTCAGCCCGGCACGCTCATACCAGGGCACACCATGCTCAGAACGGTATTGCAAGCGGGCCAGCGTTTTTTGCAGGTCCAACAGGGCATGTAAACGCTGCTCCAGCGGCTGGTTTTGGCGGTAGGCCATCGAAGCCAGATCGTTCGCCGCGTCAATCTGGCTGCGGTTGGTCACATACGCGATACCCATCCATGCCGCCCAGCCCACCATCATTACACCGACAACAGACGTCATGACTTTGCGCCAGGGAATACCAGGCTTAACGGGGCGCAGTACAGCAGGAAGCGTCCGGACACTCTCCGGCAGAACCTCCCAGCGCTTATCCATGCCCCAGTGGTGCGGTACGGCACGTTCAGCACCGGCAGAAAGCTGACTAAACACGATCCCCGCAAGCGGCAGCGGACGGTATGGATTGAGCATCACCGACAGTGGTGCAGTTAGGCTTTCGGGTTCGCGGATGAGCTGATCGGCAAGCCGCAGCAGAAAGTTATGTTTCACTTCACCGCTGGTCTGCTGTAAACCCTGTGAAATCAGTTCCGGCGTCAGCGCAGCGAGTTGTGCTGTTAATCCCTCAGGACGACATCCGGCAGGTAACAAACATCCCGTCGCCTGCACAATTCGCCCTTCCGAATTACCGGCGCGCGGATGCATGGACCAGACATACAGCGGGAGTTGCCAGCCCAATACGTTCATCCGTTCGCTAATAGCATGAGACAGGAAGTCCATGGTGCTTTCAGAGGGAACCGGTAGCGGCTGTTCCAGTCCGGGTGCGGAGAGCTGATCGAAAGCTGAGGTAACCCATACCAGACCATCTACCGGGCGGCGGCGCAGCTTACGTAGCGCGGTCAGCCAGGCAGTATCGACTGGCGTGTTGAGGTCACCGCCCCACAGCAGCAATGTCCCGCGATCTTCCTGCCAGCTTTCCTTAGTGAGCTTAGGGGTGAGTCGTTCTACGTCGACCACGCTTCCTGTCACAAGTAGGATGCGGATTTTGCGGGGCCACGTATGACCAAATTGATTGCGCAATGCATGACGAATTTCCTCCACCATAGTATGGCGGGGGGGCACCTGCACCAACCTCCCTTCTTCACCAGGTAATGCATTGGTCTGCCGTAACTGTCGACGATATAAAATTACCCTTACCCGACGGGACATTGCAGGTACATAAAAAAGAAATACCAGCCCCAGGCAAACGATTACAAACGCCAGTATCTGCTCGGCCCGCGAATTAATCTCTAGCGCTCCACCATAGAGCGTGATCCCCCACCATACCCCAGTCATCCCGACCAGCATAAGTCCGACAAAGCCAAATCTGCCCAAACCATTAACCGGTTTATTCATCTTCACTCCCTGAAGTAACGGTACTGATAAAATGTTCCTGTCCACTGGAAAATAACGCCAGCAATGGGTACTTACTTAGGCGTACAAAATCAGCAGCCAACGCTGCCAGTAGCCACGGGGAAAACGGTCCGGGAATCCCACACCATTTCTCCAATATGACGATATCTTCAGCTTTCCAACTAGCATTTACTTTATTACCCAGGGTGATTAGATTGGCGCTCTTCTCTGTCCACTTTCTCGCATCACCAACAATAGAGGACGTACGGCAGGCAGCTGTCTGGGTTTCCAGAAACAGAGAGATTTCGTCATCGAAACGATTCATATCAAGCGGCATTGGACGCAACAGCCGCGAAGTATGTGGCAGATGATATTTTTTCGCCACGTCGTCACTGGTAAGCAGCAGGGCAGCCAGCCCGTCAGAGTAAGCATCACCGCCGTTAAGCTGGACGGTCAGGAGTAAATTGACGGTTAGTTCAGGTTGCTTCAGGCGTTTTTCCAGTTCCGACAACGAGAATGAATGAGTGACAGTGATGGCATCAGGCATTGCACGGTCAGAAATGCGTTCTTTCCAGAGGTGATTAAAATCGCTGACCAGTTCAGGCGAGGGATGATCCATTAGCAGAGTAACATGTAACGATAGCTCTAGCGGTAACTGCTGCACGCGTTCTTTTACGCTCATAAGCAATGCACGTATCGCACTTAACTGCGCATATTCTCCGGCCGGAAGGTAATTAATCCTGCGGGTAAGTCCATATTGTTGGGGCCGCTCATGTCCCCAGTTCGCTACCGTCACCGTATCAGGCAATAGCACTACGTTTTCCAGAACTGCCAGATAACGTCCGGCCCAGTTTTCCCACTGTTGCTGCCCGTATTCAGCCTCTTTTTGTAAAAAGTAATACGCTTTCAGTTCCCGGTCCCATAAATAGCAGCGCAGGAAAAAAACTAACAACCAGCAACCCACAGGTGTCAGAGAACCCCACCAGATATTTATCTCAGAAAAGGGTTTAATGACTTCTGAAGCATGGAGCAAAAACAACAGGACACCGACGATCACCATAAGTAAACCAGCCATCAGCCATCCGGCCATAGAGGGGCCAGTTGGCTGCTGTATGGTCAACGCTTTTGTTCGTATCCAACCCATGTGTTTATCCTATTGCGCAATCCGGCGCGCTGGAGATAACCTGGCAACCGCACTGGCATTTGCATCCGTCAACCACCATAGCCTTGCCGTCAGATGACCATTCCGACGAACCTTCCACTATGGGATTGGTGCCATGAAATGGTATAGGGCAACTCACCATGTCACCGATCAGGGCGACTTTTTTGCCGTTCACAATCATGGTTGAGGATGCGGAAATAACTTTTCCACCGTGCGTGGTGTTATCACCCAGTAAAACGAAACCTTTAGACATTTTTACCTGCATTCAATTCATTCGTTAAAAGGAAAATGGGAAAGCGAGGGGAATTGCAAATGTATTATTTTTTAAATATTACCATGGCGTATGATTGATATATATTTACCAGCCATCAATAAAATTGGAGAAAAAAATCCAGTTCCCATATGCCGCCATAAAAAATAACAGAACTCACGTACCATCTGGCATCAATGAGAACACTTCCAACCAAAAAAAGGTAAACACCGAAAGGGATAAATAAACCAAGCACCTTAAGTTTTAATTTTAAAAAATAATCAATCCTTTATTATTATCACCTGATAGTGCCAGCCTAATTATTTCATGAGCATTTCGACATCAACATTTATTTGCCACTAAGCCGTTTTCTCTCAAGTGCAGAGTGAATTTCTTGTGCCCGTTCTAACGGGATAAATGTGACCTTTTGGACAAAAAAATCTTTATTGTAAGTAAATGCCGCTGCAATATTGTGATTTGGAGCTGGTAAAGCATATGTTTCCTCCACACCGACATAAATAGTCATGATCACACGGGCATCAACGTAAGTAATCGGGTGACCAAATCGGTCTCGCACCCATTGCTGGGTCATCACTGGTTCAAGACCAAAGGGCAGCACGTTAGGGAATAACCAGTCAGTTTTATTTTCATCCTCTAACCGTAAAGTCACTTCCTTGAGATTTTTACCTGGGTTATTAATAAACGATAAAAATATCCCTTCTCGCTTCATGTCTAATCTACATATATCATCACTAACCGTACCAATTGGTTTTGTTTTGTATGGGATTAATCCTTTCCCATAAATATCCAGATATGCATTCCCAAGGTTCTTTATCAACTGTTCAACATTTAAATTCATTTAATACAACCCCGCACCCCGGTTTTTACGATGTATTTCACTTCTAACTTCTTCAAGCTGTTCATTACTATAGCCAAGATCTTTGAGACACTCAGCATTAGCATCCCAGTTAGCATCAACAGCAGCTTCTAAGTTACTAGCATCTAAAACTTTTTGAGGAATCACTTCCCCGTCTTGTGTTTTATATTTACTATTGTTTCTTCCCCCATAGGTTTCACTACATTGTCGATGTACTTCAACTGGTATAGCAACAGCGGCGACCATGTTAGTCATTTCTTCTATAATGCCATCTTTCAGGTTAGGATATGTCCCTTTCAAATATATCCTAACAGCTTCCTTTGAGGGAATATGGTCCACTTCATATAGGCCTTCCCTTGAACGGCCTTCAAAATTTCCATAATAGTCAACCTCCAATTCTACAATTGGCGCTTTCTGAAAATACACATATATTGCCGGGACAACCCCCATTGGGTCAACAATGATAAAGTCATTAAAGTCCAACTCGTTGATGGGTAACGTTTCAATATGTGGCCCCTTTTCCTCCGGGATCGGTGTACCCGGCAAAGGCGGTAAGGGTTCCGGGGCCGGGTTAGGCATTTCCCAGATCTTCTGCGGTTCAGCCATTGGCGTAGGCGGTGAGGTATACCCTCCGCGATTACCATCATGTACAGTGCTTTTGTTATTTTCAATAGGCTTTTCAACCCATCCAGTCACAAGCTTTCCTTGCTTAGTGTCTGTTGACCAGACTAATTTTCCCTTAAAAGAAAGGTCTTCAAAACTCCATGTTTTTTCATCCAGCCGTTTTGCAGCTCTGACCCGAACCCGATCCAGGCCGCTCCCTTCACCAACGAGGTAACTTTTTGTGATTATTTCGCCCGTCAGCTCATTCTTTTCCGTACGAAAACGAACCCGTGTTCGCACAGTACCATTTCGTTTGGCAATTTCTCTGAGTTCATATTCTGTCACATAATCTTTTTGTATGACCGTCCCATCTGCGCGGCTAAATGCACCTGCTGTAGACATGCCATTATATATATTTGAATAAAGCTGATCATGAGACAGTTCCCCATTACCCAGACTTTTTGAATAAAACAGTCCAAAAATTAATATAGTTGGTGTCTTAGGCAACATAGGAATTACCCGAGCCCCAACTGTAGTTCCGACACGGGATGCAGCCTTTTCCATGACTAAAGTCCTTCCAGCAGAGGCCGCTAATGCCTCATATTCAAAAAAAACTTTTGCAGGTGCACGCTCAATAACCGGCGTTTTCGGGGTTGTTGAGGTCTGAGTTGATCCAGCTCCCAGAATTTGGACCATTCTTTATTCTCCCGTCGATGGTTTACAATAATTCTATTTTTAGTGACTCTGGCATCGCGGTAAAAATACTGGCCGTCTTACCTTCCGCATCTGCCCGACCTTCAAATATCTGGCCTTTTTCTGTGGTTATGCGGTAACGGGCATAAGGCACAATTTCACCGGTTTTTTGATCCTTAATAGTAAAAGATTCTTCAAAGCCTTTAGGTAACTCAATGGGGGGGACACGAAAATCCGCCTTACCCATTTTCTGCACATTCATTGATTTGAGAAGAATATTGCCCGGACAACCCAGCTCAATATTGCCACCACTCAGTTTGATATATGCTCCTGCGCAGTTAATTATCAGTTCAGTTGCCGCCGAGATGTTTATCCGGCCTTCGATGCTGTTTACTGTGACGTCCTTCTTTGCAACAGCATCCAACCCGTCATCCTGTGCCTGCAACTCCAGTTTTCCCTTCGCCGCAAACAGCTTCATCCCGGCCTTTCGCGCCAGCAGACTGACAGCCTCTCCTGCCGCTACTGTAAAGCGTTTCATGGCGCTGATATCCGTATTCAGCTGTGACATGATCCCCACGCAGGCGCTGCCCGAAGACAACCGCACCGCCTGCGGGCTGCTAATACTCACACCCTGTGGGGCATTAAGTACCATTCCCGGCTGCACAAGCTCTTTCAGCGCATCGTTCAGTGCCTGCTGGTTCGCAGTATCGGGGGGCAGCACCTGAGCCGATTCCGCTGCCGATGCCAAACTCTTCGCAATAGCCAGTGCATTTTCGAGCTGGGAAACTGCCTCTTCCATCGCCAGCATACTGCCGCCTACCTGGGGTTGCTTATCTGCACTAATAAACACCCCTGCGCCGCCCCTTATACTTACCCATTTATCCGTTCGCAGCTCCGCCCCCTCACCGCGCAGCTCACGGGACGCATCCACGTTATGCCCCAGATTAAGCTGCGTCTTGCCCCCATACTCCGTACTGAGCTTAACGTGCTCTTCTCCGCGCTTGTCCTCCATCCGCAGCTTGTTCAGGCCAGCCGTACGAATAACGTTTCGCGTACTGTTAGCTTCGGTGACATGGTCAACATGCCGGGAGTCGTGCAGTGCATGCGCGATATAGGGCCTGTCCGGGTCACCTTCGTGGAACGCAATGGCGACTTCAGTGCCCTGGACCAGCGGGAAGTGGAAACCGTATTTGTCGCCGCCGTAAGGTTTGGCAAAGCGTACCGGCATACTTTCCATGCCCTGACGCTTGTCGTCGCGGTCAGCGTCGAATTTTACTCGGTACATACCCGAGACATCCTGCCAGGCATAAATATCGTTATCCCTGGCGCTGGTGACGCGGGCCGTCAGAGTGCCGCTGATCACCGGGCGTTTTTTAGCGGCGGGCCGCCAGCAACGGTTTTCGTAGTACGGCATTCCTTCCCACATAACTACCAGGGCATTCTTACGGCTGGCGATATAGCCCGTGCGGGTAATGATAATGCCGTTGTCCGTCTCTGATGGCAGCGTCGGAGGGACGACACTTTCACTGACGGTCAGCACCTGTGCCGGAGAAAGCAGGGCATCGTTGCTGCACCCGCTGACAGTCGTCTGTCCGGAGAGAAAACGCTCGTGCTCAAGGCGAGCCCAAAAGTTTCCAGTTTCAGCTGAGGGTGTGATTTTGTCGCCACGTTCAAGATGACGCGGCAGGTAGTGATAAACCTCGCCGTAGTTAACGCCGTCACCGTCGCCACGGGTCATATCCGCCGGTACAGAGGTCAGGACATTCTGGGCAGCACGATGATTGTAATCACTGGCGATGACAGAGCGCTCAACCACGTTCTGTCGAACGTTAACCCCCCATACCGAGTCCACGGCATTGTCACTCATTCCCGATGGGCTGCTGAGCGGCAGCGATTTACCAAACGTCCATGCACTCTGCTTGTCTGCGAAATGCACCACTTCAGTCTGCGTGTCAGGCTGTAGAGTGAAGAAGTAGAAAATCCCCACCTCAGCCAGCAGGCGCTCAATGAAGGCGAGGTCATTTTCCTTGTACTGGTTAATTTGTTCACGCTTCGGATAGTCGGCTTTGAGGGTGAACTCATACTCCCAGCCTTTTAGTCCATGTTCCTGTAATACTTCGGTGACGACTTCCGGTACCGATTTATTGACAAAAAAGCGGTGGGTACGGAACTGCTTGCGCAGCAGAGACAGGAACGGCTCAATTATGATCTGATACGTCGCCTGGTCACGTGAACCGCTGATACGCTTAAAATGCGTCACCACGCCGTGCACCACTTTTTGCCCCGTCAATCCCATCAGCGGCCCTGTTCCCATGGTCAGCGTGGCCGGTCTGGTTAACAGTTGTGCTGAACTGATGTTTCGATCGCTGCTGGTAAAGATAACGTCGTAGTAGTAAAGCTCACTCATGAACTCCTTACCGTTAAACTCTTCCACATCCAGTGAGGCAGCGCAGGACGGAATGTCCAGACGGTAGCGGTTCAATCCGCCTTCAGTTAGCGCAGACAGGGTGTTCTTAAGCGTTTCTGTCAGACTCATATATTGGCTCCATGGGATAACCTGTAGTCCATGATTTTCCTGCCCAAAGGCAAGTTACAGGTTTAATCAGGTGTACTCAGTGAGTACGGAAAAAAGTGATTCCAGCTCCGGCTCCGAGGGCACAGGCAAGGGTTTTAATTATCATTACTTTATACGGCGGAGTTACTCAGAAATTTCAATTGAACTATACGGTCTGGAGATTTCGCGGTCGGTCAAAGGATAGTTATATATCTGGTTATTATTAACACCTATTCCGACAACAAAACTCCGGGATTCATTGGCATTTCGGTTCGAACGCAATATAAATTCGACAATGTATTTATTGCCATTTCTAAAACTATAAAAATCCGAAGGGATACAAAGCTCGCCTTCAGAAACAACAAGCTTTGGCGAAAAATTGTATTTTTTTTCTTTTGATGGTGTTCCTCGTAAATTGATAGCAATAGCAACAGGCTGATAATCCTGCGCCTCTTTAATCTCAATACATACCTTCCCACTCTTCCTGCTGGCTAACGCGGTTTCATCCGGCATCATTCTGTCACCTGGACCCGGACACCCTGTAAGCAGGGTTAAACCAATAATTACAAATAATATCGAAACTAACGCCCTCACCATGGGAATCCTCGTAGTGTATTTCTGTACTGATCTCTGATTACCGATTCAGATGTATCGCCATCAAGAGTCACCACGGGGTACTTTTTAATTTCAAGGTAATTCCATGCGTTATATCCAAACCTCTGGAGAACAAAATTATCCGCAATAATCTGTGCCTGCTGCTCCATTGAATACTCACTTAACAGGCGGCCATCAAGCGTATAACGGTAGTTCACCATCCAGCTCACCAGCCCTCTTAAGATAATATTCATCCCTTTTTCACGCTGCCAGACGTGACCCATTTCATGAATGAACAGGTGCTGAAGACTGTCAGTTGTCAGGGAAAAATCATCGCAGTAGTGGTCGCGAAAATAGATCTCCCCATTCGGGGTCATCGCCGTATTCTTATCCTGTAAATTGAATGGGAGGTAACTTTCCCTGTGGACCCAGACTTTCGAATAGTTAATGGTGGATAAAAAGACGGAATGTGCCAGCTGTATCTCACCCACCGTAAGCAGCCTGGCACCACCTTCTTTGATTCTGAGCCGATCTTCAGTTTCTTTAGACATAACTTAACTCCCGGCCAATCCCTTTTTGCTCACGTCACCCCATCGCGCCGTTATTCGTTAACAGGACTGCTGAATGATGTTCCCTTTCGTTCTCTCTTGTTCAGGCACGCTACCGCCCATAGCCGTCAACCGATGCCCATAAGGTCACTGCCGATAAATTGTCAGATTGCTTTGCTCATCACCCGCACCGGCAGGCGTCCAGCAAAAACGAATAAGCGGACAGGCGCCCTGTCCGCATCAGGCTTACGCGATGCTGCCTTCGCGATCCTGAACGTCCATAGAACCTTTGATGTCCGCACCGCCGTCGTCTTTCAGCCGAATATAAACAAGAATTGCCATGCGTTATTCTCCATTGTGTAGTGATGCGTCTTCATCCTGCGAAGACGGCAGTTTGTTGCCCGGTATCTGACAGGCGTCTGCCTGGGGTACAAGACTGATTTCAACACGACGGTTGAGCGTTCGCCCTTCCGGCGTATCATTTGTGGCAACAGGGCGGCTTTCGCCGTAACCCTGTACGGCAAAACAGCTTTCCGGTACGTCGCCGGTGTCGCGCATCCAGTTGCGCACCGCTTCGGCGCGCTTAAGGGAGAGCGTCTGGTTGAGCTGTGGATTACCGGTGTTGTCGGTATGCCCGCTGACCACAATCAGCCAGCCGGGCTTCGCCTTAATGCCGACCAGAGAGTTCACCAGCATTTTGGTGGAGCCGGGTTTGAGGTCCGATTTGCCCGAATCGAACAGCGACATGCTGTCGAGGCGAATGGTTTTCGGCCCCTGAATGATGTTCTTAATGATCGGCGGTGGCGGCGGTGGCGGTGCCCAGTTACTGACCGCTACTTCAATAGGCGGAATCAGGCGCAGCCCCTGATACAGACCAAGGCGATAACGCAGCGGTTGACCACGGCGCTGCCAGTCGTCCAGCAGTGCTCCATCGACCCTAAGGCGCTGTTGCGCACGCAGTTTGGGGGCAACCGGTTGGCCCGTAAGCTGGTAATACAGCGCAAGGTGATCGCCAACGTTACGAATGAGGCGCTGGTTATTCATCCAGGACGCCAGCATGGCCAGTGTGAGGAACACTACGCCCAGTAATCCTGCGTACAGCCAGAACATCATTCTGCGGCTGACGCCATGTCTGCGCGGTAACGCCGGTAACAGCAGTTCAGGCAAAGGCAGTGGTTCCGCGATCGCGGCTACGTCTGGTGGAAGCGCGGTTATGGCGGCGATATGTTGCTGCCAGATATTGCCAGCCGTAACGCTCAACGGCACCATGCAAATGCCCTGTACGCAGGGCTTCATCACCGGCAGCTCACCCTGACGTACTGACAGCAGGTCATTAACAGCGGTTTTCTGCCAGGCAAGCAGACTGTCCAGCCACAGCCCCTGACTCAGACGGGAAAGTCGCCCATCCGGGTCGGTGTTACGGGCCCACTCAGTCAGTGACACATTGCCCTGACCGGGTTGGTACACCTTAATACCGGCCCGTTGGCTTACCGTAGTAAACCAGACGGGTTCTGCGTCCGTGCTGGCAGCAGGCGGTGATACCCAGGTCGAGGTCCACAGAGGCGGGATCGAGCCGAATACCGCACGGCACCGTACGACTGCACGCTGCCATCCCCGCAGAGACTGGGTAAATTCCCCGTCAGAAGAATGCTGCTCAGGTATCAGCGACAGCAGGATGGAGATTTGCGACACCAGAGCCGGGCGCACCAGACTCAAGTGCTGTGCAAAAATGGGTAGCTGTTCCGCATCTTTCACCCACAGATACCAGCCCTGCCGGGTTTCCCGGTGACGGACTCCGGACACAAAGAGAGGCGTATTGTCACCACAGACGAGGATCACCGCCCCCTGAAAATCATCCGGCGGCAGGTTTTCATCCTCAATCTCACGGGCAGCGGTCGCCCGCGCCTGCGAAGCCCGATACTGACGCCAGAGCATGCCCCCGGACACCAGAACGACCAGCAGACTGAGTGCCGCGCGGCTGCCCGTAGACAGTGGCCAGAACCCCAGGATGAGCCACAGCCCCAGTATTGCTCCCAGCGCAGTTAAAAGACTTCGGTACACACCCTGCATCGCTTATCCCGCCCTGATGGTCTGGCTTACCAGTTCGGTAAGCGAAGACGAGAGGAAGTACCAGAGTGCGGCCAGGGCGACGGCGGCTACAATCCAGGTCACCCAGTAACCGCGGCGGCCACTGCGCAGGCGTGAAGCCCGCGCAACAATGGGGGCGTCCTGTGCCAGCGTGAATGCCGGCACCCGTTCCGCGAGCGCGCGAACAATATCCTCACGGCGCTCATCGTCCCGTGCGCGATACTGACCGACAAACCCCAACTGCAAGGTCCGGAACATGCAGGTCAGAACGGCTGCGTCAGGTGCGGTTTCTTTCAGCAGGTTTCGGATGCGTTCCCACAGCTCCTCACCGGCGTTCAGTGTGCCAAAGAAGTGTGCCTGTAACGGATCGCGACGCCAGATTAGATAACCATCATCAGTGGTTCCCCGGTTCATCACACTCTCATCAAGCAATGCGCACAGCGCATACACCATATGGTCACGGCTGATGTCGCTGTAGCCCGCTTCCGTAAGCGCCGTTCTCGCCTCCTGCACCAGACGGCGGGCCCGGCGATAGAGCCCTTCCCCGTCACGGACTTCCTGACCGCTCCGCAATTGGCTAGCCATCAGCCAGCCCGGGTAGAAGATTCGTTCTGTCTGGGTGAGTTCGGATTTATTCATGTGCGCAGCACCGCAAAGAGTTCAAGGCTCACGTCCCCGAGCGAGCGCGGGGTATAGAAGGTGCAACTGCCCATCTCAAGCATGGACCTTGCCGCCTCAGTACTCAGATCCAGCGAAAAGTACTGGTTCTCAAGACGCAACGGGATCGCCGCCGGAACATGGGCCAGAGGCTTGAGCGTCACCCCGCTCAGGGCCACATTCACCACATCTGAAACATCATCAAAGCTGCCCGCTTTACACAGCTGCGGGAACTTCGCCTGAAGCTCATGGTTTGGCATTGAAGAACGTACGGAGAGATAGAAATCGCCCCCTTCGCGCAGACGTGCATCGTGCAGGGCCCCTTTCCAGATCTGGTCCTGATGCTCAAGGTGAATACTCACCACCCGCGACGGCAGGCTCGCTTCCAGCAGCTTATCAAGCAGCGCTATCAGCGGCGGGAATACCTGTTCCGGTGCATCGTGCTGATAAGCAGGAATGTCTCCGGCGTCGTGCTCCAGCGAGAAGGTCAGCAGGCTACCGGCCAGGCGAGTCAGTTCACGGTACAGCAGTTCCGGGTGGCGGCCCGGCGTCTGCATCAGCTCGGTCATCACCGGTTCTGCACTGTTCAGGGCATTGAGCAGCCAGAAAAGGGAAACATCCGCGACGGCAAAGTCGGCCATCCGCTCATTGCTTTCACGGCGCATGGCCATCAGGCGACGACGACGGGCCTGTAGACGGATCAGCAGATCGCCCAGTTCGGCGATCAACTGGGGGCTTGCCGAAACGGAAAGCATCGGCGGGATAAAGGCCGGGTCACGGCTCCACTGCCCCTGTGCATTACGCATCAGCCGAGCCACCGGACAGGTCAGCCAGGCCGTGTTCTCCTGGCTGGAAAGACGCAGGGTCACTGCATGACGAAGAATCGCGAGTTCCCCACTTTCATGGCCTGCCAGCTCCTGCACCACAACGCGCTCGGCTTTCCAGCGGCGCGGGCGTTCACTGTCCTGTCCGTTATCAAGGTTGCCGCCGCTGGCGCTCAACAGCGGCAGTGCAGCGACTACATCAACAGTCTCACTACCGGCGGCAAGAGATAAATCACAGACCGGAGGAATGTTGTCCACCAGGTCCGTATCAATAAGGGTACCGTCCTGAAAGCGCACCACGAGGCGGGTGGCATTCAGGCGCGAGAGCGCCAGTGCGGTATCATCAAATTCTGCCGCGATCACTCCCCAGGAATGAGAAATTCCCATTCGGGCGATCGTGTCGGCAACGTGCGCACTCCAGCGGGCCTCCTGCTGGAACTGCTGCGGGGCCAGAGCTGCCCCATCCTCCCAAAGTGGGCGGTAAATTTTCATCCCTGACTTTCCCTCGTCTTATGATTTCGCTTTCGGCATCTGGGACACCAGCGACAGGTTGACGT
>NZ_JAKCMV010000075.1 GCF_021440515.1 Enterobacter asburiae
GAACAGGTACAGCCGGGCCGACGGGTTCAGCTCGCGCTCGTGGTGGAGCCGGGCGTAAAACGCCCCGCTTTCGGTTTCCGGCTCCGGGGCGCCGTCATCCCCCGCGTCCGCGAAGGGGACGGCGTAACGGTAGGGATCAACCGCAGCCAGAACATCCTGCGCACGGCGGCAGACAACGAGCTGCGGATGGAGGACCGGCGCGGGCAGGAGCATATCGCCCTGACCACGCCTTACGGCAGCACGCAGCTCGGCCAGGGGCATCTCGTGGACGCGCAGGACCGGCCGCGCGGGACGGGGTTTGAGCTCCGGACCGACGAGTACGGGGTCATCCGGGTGGCGAAGGGGCTGTTCATCACTGCTGACGGGCAGCAGAAAGCGGCCGGCGAGGTGCTGGACATGGACACGGTGCTGAAGGAAATCGGGGCCTGCCGGCAGCAGCTGAAGGCGCTTGCCGCGGCGGCAGAGCAGGCGCAGGCGCTGGAGGCGGATATTGCCGCTCAGCAGGCGATGTTCACCCGGCGGCTGGCGCCGCTGAACGGGATGCTGCACTTCCACGGGCCGCAGGGCGTGGGGTTCACCAGCGGGGAGCACATGCAGCTGACGGCCGCGCAGAACGTTGCGTTGAACGCGGGCGGGGATATCAGCAGCGGGTCGCTGAGCCACACGGCGGTGCTTGCGGGGGAAAGCCTGGGGCTGTTTGCGAGAAGCGGTGCCCTGACGCTGAACGCCAGCGAAGGGCCGGTGCAGATGCAGGCGCAAAACGGGGAAATGCACCTCAGCGCGGAGCAGAGGGTGAGCCTGATATCGGCCGCCGACATGCTGTTTGCGGGAAAGAAGAGGGTGACCCTCATCGGGGGCGGGAGCTACCTGAAGATAGAGAGCGGGAAGATAGAGTACGGGACGGACACGACGTACACGCGCAAGATTAGGCGGACGCATCTGACGTTAGCTACGGATGAAGAAGTCGATATGCCGTGGCTTGCAGATCCACTGAAAAACAGGACTAATGCCTTAGTTCAGTATCTGTATCATGACGATGCGCCTGTAGTGGGGGCATATTTTAAAGCCATACTGCCTGATGGGTCTGTGCGAACCGGGAATCTGGATGGTGCAGGATATCTTCATCTAGAGGATATTCCTGAGGGTTTATTGCGAGTGGAATTTGGCCCAGATGTTCGTAGCTATCAGCGAAAAGACAATACCGATAATCATCTGTACGTCGGCCCATCATTGGGAGAATCGGATATTGATGCCCTGATAGTGAAACACAGCGGAGGTGTGGAATGAACGAGTCATATTTGGCGTGGTTTAAAGAAACTAGCCTGGAAACCGGACAATGGATTTGGGGCACGCTTCAAGGGTCTTTTAACGAAAAGCAAAGTATTAGCCAAATTCTCGTTGATGCTGTGATCGGTATGATTCCACTTGTTGGTGACGTGACGGCAGTACGTGATTTAATTGCAGTTTCTATCGGTCTTGCGAATGATCCCCGAAAGCGTGAAAGCACTACCGAGTGGGTGTTCTTGATAATATTAATTTTTGCGTTAATACCGGTTGCGGGTGGAGTCATAAAAGGTGTTGGTCGCCTTGCGTTGATGGTGGGGGAAGATGCTGCAAAGAACCACGAGATACTCGAGCACGTCATTAAATTTCTGAATCGCATGGGAGAAGGTGATGCAGTTAAATGGCTAGCAAAATTGGATGTAATGAAATATCAGGCACCGCTTGTCGAGAAAATGACCGACTTCTGCCAGACAATTATTACGTCTATCAATAAGATACTGGAAGCCAGAATGGGACTAATGCTGCCGGATAAATGGAAGAAGGATTTAATTGCAGTGCAAAAGGGATTTGTTTCCATGAAGTCACTGGCGGCAAGGATGGTTCCACAAGCACTGAGAGAGCTGGATGCTAAGCTACGTGTGCTTCAGGCATTGGTTTACAAAGGTGAAATTCATACCGTAGTAAAGGATACGGGACGTGTAAGTGTTCGACGGGAGGCAGAGGCTTATTTACTGGAGCGTGAAGTGTACCGGGCAGCAAAGCAAGGGAGTCGTTTTCCGAGTAACAAAGCAGAAGTAACAGATATCGATAAACTTCAGGTGGAATATTCTAAACCGGGCTACCCCGATTTATTTTCTACTAAAGGAGAAAGCCCGGCATTTGGTGAGAAGAAAGTGTACACCAATATCGCTTCCTTTAGCGGAAAAGTTTCCCCTATGAATGCGGAAGAGCTTGCTGGGAAAACCATTTACCGAGTTTTTGGTAAAGCGGAAGGGTCTGCAAATGCGAGCTCTGCGGGGGGGAGGAATCCTGGATTTTGGGGGTATGGCAAAGAACCCGCCTCTGCTGAAGAGTGGCGTATAAAGGCCGCAGTGCTCGATGAATGGAATGCTAATGGGTTCATAGTTATCGCACATTTACCTGAGGATTTGCCATCAAGAATGCCAGATGTATCAGCCTGGCATGGAAAGATTGCTGAACAGTTTGGATACAAGTTGCCCAACCAATATTTGGCTGGAGGTGGCGAACAACTTATTATTGGTTTAGGTGATTTGGCTGGTGATATACATCTTATAGGTGAAGAGGTCAAAGCTGGCGGGCGGGCAGTACGACGGGAAGTTAATGGTGTAAAGCTGAATTTCTATCCGACAGGCTGGAAAGATGTTAATGGTAAGTATGGATTTGATAATTCTGGAAAACTAATGCCGCCTTTTGCTGAAATACGTCAGCTTTCAGGAGATGAGTTGCAGAGTAAAATAGGGCGGCGTGTAATTACGGGAAGTGCTCGTGTAGAGCATCAGTCTTCACAGGCGGAATAGGAATAATCAATGAAACTGCTGAATACTTATTCAATGAATGACGATAATACTCGTCGACAAGTCTTCTGGATGCTCAAGCGACTCAGTAGTTATAGCCTATGGAAGCGCAAAAGAGATGCTTGGGCAGTTTTTGCTGATGCCTATGAAAAAGCGGTAAAAACCTGGCCTGAGACCGATCCTGATGCATTGGATCCAAATAATTTAGTTTATATATATCAGGCGCTGAAACTTTACGATCAAGGTTTGGCAGAATTACGAAAAGGTCATCGGCATGTCTGGAGAATACAAGGCGATTTATACCAGTTGCATAGGCCTGTAAATTTAGTGAGATCTTTTTTCTTTGGTCCATGCCATGAGCGCTGGGCTCAGATATGGCCTTACCCTCCCAAGGTTGAAGCTATTAATAAACTCAGACTTAAGGAAGAATATGCCGGTTCAGAATTTGTTTTGGAAGCATCAAATATGAAAGCTCCGCTCTCAAATGTAAGCTTTCTGTTTAGTGATGCTTTTTATGAATACGAATTTTATTCATTACCACGGCCCTTTTTTCCTAAGAATCTTACATCAGTTCCAAATGTGCGAAACGAAATTATCACAACGGGTGATGTTGTCCCATGTGATGGTATATGGGAACCTGGTTATTTAACTTTTGATTATAAATGGAAGGTCATTCCTGTTGGAGTAAAGGATTTTATCAATAAAGGATGTTTTAATTACCTTGTCAGTGGGAGCAGGGCTCCTTTAATTGATAATATTGATAGTGACGAAACGAAATCAATGAAAATTCAATGGCGCCTTGTTTGGGAAGACTCTCGTTATTGTGATGGTATCGTTCCGGATGAATCAGAATATTTTCTCAAAGAAGAGTCGGGTAAACGTATTACTTGTCAGAGTGGAGATATATGCCCTTACGGAGGACGTTGGGTAACTCTTGCGGGGGAACATCAGCAGTATGCTCAGGTAGCAACAGGCTCTATCATGCCGCAGGCGACTCGATATCAGAGGGATTTATGGGAGCCAGCGACATTAATCGCAGCGACCTGGAGTCTTGTGTCTCGTGATGATGGGGGGAGTGTATTTATTGCTTCAGCGAGTTAAATTACTGTGATTCTCGCCATCAGGCTGTTGCAATAATTAATCAACCACTAAAGATAGTATGGATTTTCATGCAGCCAGTAAGTTATCGCTATTTTTCTAAAATGATTAAAGATTTCAGGGATGTAATAACGAGGTGGGTTCCATGATAAGAATTACGGCAAGTGTTTACTACGAGGATACAAAAGATCCGACTGTAGAATCATGTCTTGATGAGTTATTTTACGTCTCCACATTAATAGATTGTTTATTGGGTACGAAAAAATGCTGGTATGAAAAAGGCTATTCGAGAAAGCAAGCTTTAGAACATATTGTATTTAAACATGCAAAAGCCGATTCAATGACGATTGAAAAGTGGAGTAATCAACTCAAAAAAAAATTTCCATTAATAATAGAAGGAGTATGGGATGGTGAGGTTGATAGTAAAATATGCTCCATAAACTTTATAAAAAAACATATGGATTATCCAAAAAAAATAAATCTGGATATCAGCATAACTTGTTCTATAACTGATTTAAATGTAAAGAAAATTATTGCATTTATGGAGTCTCTTGTTAAGAATAAACGCAGAGTATATACAACTATTAGTAGTAATGGGTACTGGAACAATCAAATGAATGTTTTTCCGGATAGGTTTTGTGTAGGTTGGATGGCATATGTACCTGTAAAAATACTGCCGAGTCTAATACCAGAAGCAACTGAGGTGATACCTCTGGAATTTTCTGAAGATAGCAAAGGAACAGTGATTGTATCCACTAACGAGATCTTTGATGGTAGGAATAAAATACATATAAGTAACGCAAACGACATTGAAATAAGGCTACTTGATATTGGATTATTACCACTGATGACAGAGCTTTAATTTTGTTATTCGACAAACTACACGAACTTTTTATGGAAAAGATGGTTGTTATATATTGAATGGTTTCTAGTCTTAAACATAGCTTGAATACGTCCAAACGATACCGTTAAAACAAAAAACACGCGATTTGATTTTTTTTACTACCTAAAACATTCTATCCCTATTTTATAAGAACCCTGTAGTGGATAAGTAATTGAGGACATCAAATGGTTATTTCGCTGATTAGTGAGCTGAGATTATACGTATGTAATGATTAACAGGGAAAGGAGGGGACTATGATAGTAATGATTCCACCAACGGGGTGCATATGCAGCTGACGGACGCGCAGTACGTCGCCGTGAATGTGGGCGGGGATATCATCGACGGGGCGCTGGGCCACACGGCGGTGCTTGCCGGGGAAAGTTTCAGGTCAAGAAAGCTCTACGAAATTCCTTCTGGACAGGGACTCTGTCTCCCCTACGGTTTTATTGCCGGTGATTCTGGACATGAGCAGCGGAATATGGGGGTAACCTGGCGGCTCAAAGAACATCCTGATGTAACTATTTTTTTCCAGGATTTAGGCCCAGATCCAGGGCCAGGAGAAAGTCGTCCGGATCCCAACATGAGCGCTAAAGATTATGTGACTGATTTCTGGAATGTACGTTATGGACACTCTTTCCGTGATATTAAATTATATGGGAAAGGTTTTAGCTACCCTGAAATAGATAAGCGAAAAGCAGTTGCTGCGTTTGCAAAATTTACGCGATTCAGTAAAGAAGTTGATTATGGTTACGTAGCATTCGTCAAAGGCACCACTCCGGACGAACCTGATTTATTGTTTTATGTTATGCGTGACAGTCGACAGGCTAAAGGTCGCCAGCCAATGGATAAGGATGAGCTGGAAAAAATGGCTGAACATATTGTCAGTTCGATTAAGAAACGGTAATTCATCTTTCATTTCCTTGCCAGTTAAATTTACCATTTAATATATTAATTATTAAACCTGTTGCAGGAATAAAATGCCACATCACACACCTTCGTTATACGAAACACTTTTTAGTAATTTTAGTGGTGATCTGGATTTAAATCAGGTCAACGAAAAAAACCAGGTGATCCTCTCCGTGCTCGACAACATGCAGCGGATCCTCAACTGTCGCGCCGGTACGCTGGCACATCTGCCTGATTACGGTCTGCCGGATATGACCCGCATCCTCCAGGGGATGCCCGGTACGGCTCATCAGTTGATGAGCACCTTTTCGGATGTGCTGCTGAAATACGAGCCGCGCCTGAAAAGCATCAAGGTGATTTTGCTGGAACAGCTGCAACCCGGCGAGCTTCGCTATGCCATTGATGCCGAACTCAAAGGTGTCGGGCTGGTGCGCTACGGCACCGAGTTTATGCCTGAGGGACGCGTCCTGCTTCGCCATCTTAAGCAGCAGCAGTATCTCGACCACAATTCCCGACTCTAATCCGTGCCCTTTTTCTTCAGGACGTTAGTGAATACATGTCAGCAAAATCGCAATTCCTTAAAAAACTCCAGTCTCGTCAACCTTCTGCTGGAGCTTTCAAAAATAAAAGTGAAGCCGATATCGCGGCATTTCGGCTGCGAATGGGGCAGCTTCAGGAAAAAATGACCGGCTGGCTGGTCGACACGGGAGTGACGACGGATAGCTTTTCAGTGTCCCTCGCCGACCTGCTGGTGCCCGGCGGGGCCTTTGACATGCCGGGCATCCTACTTCGCTTTGAAGGCAGAGCCGTGAAGTTTACCCCGCTATTTTTATACGGCCATGGCGTGACCGGGTGCGTTGAAATAGCGCTCTGCGCGGAAGGCAAAAACACGCCGCTTGGCCGTCTGTTTATGTGCTCGGGTGAACTGTCAGAGTGGACCTGCCGCCTTGCAGGGCCTGAATCTCAGCGTCAAAACGTATTCGATGAAGAGGCTTTTTTCAGCGTTGTGGAAGGCCTGCTCCCTTAGCGGATTAAGGAAAAACCCATGAATAATCATCTCAAAACCGGTGGCGACCCGAGGGCGCTGCCGGACTATGCAGTGCTGCGCGACGAACTGGCGAAGCTGTCCCATCCTGCGCGTCCCGATGTTGACTGGCAAAGCGTTGAAAAGCTGAGCCTGTCTCTGTTTCGCCAAAACGGCATTGAGCTTCAGACCCTGACCTGGTACACCCTCGCCAGAACCCGCATCGCAGGTCTGGCGGGGCTAAACGAAGGGCTTGCCCTGCTGGAAGCATTGATGGTGAACCAGTGGGGAGCATTGTGGCCTCAGGCGGTTCACGCCAGAATGGAGATCCTCTCCGGGTTCAGCCATCGTCTGCAATCAGTGCTGCGCACGCTGACCCTTCACTATGCCGATCTCCAGCAGGTTTACGAGGCGGAGCGTCATCTGGATGCGCTGCGTGACGTGCTAGCGCGACTTGAGTTGAAAAATGCCAGCCAGATAAACGAGTTATGCTCGTTTATGCATAACGCGGCAACGCGGCTGGAAAACATGAGCGATAACCAGAACGACAGCCCTGCTGTTGTTCTGCCTGCGTCGTCGGTGCGCGCTGAACCTCTGGTTTATGTTGCGCGTGAGGAACCGCCCGCACCGCGCGTGGTGCCGCAATCTCCGCATGCCCATGCCAGGCCCTGGAAGGCATTTTTGGGCGGAATGCTGACCATGCTGGCAGTAAGCGCCGCCGGGCTATGGGGCTGGCAGCGTTTCGAACCGACGCCCGAGCTTCCTGTTCCGGCTATCTCAAATGAGGTGTCCTTAACCGCGCTGAGCCAGCTTCCACCCTTATGGCGTCAGGAATATGGCTTTGTCCTGGCCGCTAGAGGGGAGCCAACAGAGTCAGATAAGCTGAAAGCGCAGTGGCAGCAGTACATCAACGGCAATGCGTTGCCTCAAGAGGTGCTTGGCAGCTGGCATCAGGGAATGGAAGGGCTACAGGAGCTGACTCGTCGCCTGAATGCGCTGGACGAGCGCAAAGGTAAATACCTGACCGGCTCTGAGCTGAAGTCGATGGTATTCACCATCATGCAGGATTTTGGTCGCGCGGTTCCCGTTGAGGAGCAGCTTTATCAGCTGAGCCAGGCTGAAAACGGAGCACCGCTGTCACCGGCGTTATTGATGCAGACGGATATCTATCTGAACCAGCTGTTGAATCGTTATATGTTGATTCGGCAGGATAAATTGTATTGATGTAAGCGGGGTTCTTTTGCCCCAAAAGCAAAAACCCGCCACGAGGGCGGGTTCTTTAAATAGTGGTGCCCGGACTCGGAATCGAACCAAGGACACGGGGATTTTCAATCCCTTCAAAAAAGACCAAATGCTCTATCAGCACTAACAGTTTTTTACTGGTTTGCCTTGAGAAAATGTTTAAGTTTGCTGCAATATGATGTAAGCAATGCTTAAATACGGTGTTTCGAAACTACCATAATCCTACCATCAAATTGCCTTGGTTTAAGATGGCCCATCTTCGTATCCCAGTTCTCAACTATATTGCATTAGGTGAGAGTACTTCATAATGAGCAAGCTAAAGCAATTAGCTCTTCAGAGATATCTGGGCTGATTCTGGTTGTTATGAGCTGCAACATCTGACGTCCTCAGGTTAAGGTTTACTAAGATAAGTTTGTTTTCTTCGAAAGCTCTTGATGTTTCATGACAGGGGCTAGATCGTGAACATATTGAAAGTTCGAGATAGTCACGGTAAACCTCACTTAAAGCAATTACAGTAACTAAGGTTACTACTACGTGGAGCAATTTTGATATAGTTGGAGAGAATAAAGAAGAGTTCTGTTGTTCCAGGCTCTTGGTCTCGTTGAAGCACAAAAGGATAGGGTGTGAACAAAATAAAAGCTGACTCAGATTTTCTTGTTAGTCATAAAATTAAAACATTGGTTGGTATGACTTTGTTCGTACTTAAGGCAAGCCCTAATGTTCCGTTTACCGCCAGGCAGTTGGCAATCAAAGTTTGCGAAAGCTTTCCTGAATACGCAGAAAAGAAACTTGCTTCATCAGAACATCTTTCGAGTGTTGAAGACCTAATCTCCCAGGTAGCGGCAGAGATAGGCGCCCAAAGACCTTCGCTGGTTAAGAGAAATGCTCATATTAATGTGACGGCAGGAAAACCTAGAAAGTATCTTTGGTCAGATGATGAGGCAAAGGGCATACAATTAAATAAAGATATCTTTGTCACGGATGATGCTGACGTTTCTGATCCCCATGGCGAATTTTATTCTGAGCATGAATTATATCCTCTTCTAAGCGAGTATACTTCGAGTTCATTAAACGTGCTTGTTCGTCGTGTAGATGAAAAGAAATCCAAAAAGGGAGCCTTCAAGAGTAATAAGTGGGTACATCCAGATGTTATAGGGGTCCAGGATATTGGTCATAATTGGTCGTCCTTGACTAAGGATGCGGTTTCAATTCTTGGTGGTAAACGTGCTTTTCTTTGGTCTTTTGAAGTAAAAAAATCTTTAGTTATTTCGAACGTTAGAGAGGCATACTTTCAGACCGTTTCTAACTCATCATGGTCTCACTATGGTTATCTTGTAGCTGCAAGCATTGAGAATAACTGTATTGATGAGTTAACTGTTCTGAATGCGGCACATGGTATTGGCGTTATCCTCCTCGATGTACATAATCCGTCTGAAAGTCAGATTCTTCTTCAAGCAAAAGAAAAAACAAGTTTAGATTGGCAAACTATTAATCGTCTTATTGAATTGAATTCAGACTTTAAAGAATATATTGATTTGATAAACCAATTCTCGTTAAATAAAAAACTTAAAATAAACGAATGGG
>NZ_JAKCMV010000076.1 GCF_021440515.1 Enterobacter asburiae
AATTAATACGTGTACATTAGCATCTGAATAGTCTCTATTTAATTTGGTAACGTAAATAATATTGAACCCAAAATAGTAAAATCCTTTTTATCAAAAGGACGCGAATAGTACACGCAAAGAATTTTCTCTTCCTTAAAAAACTAAAGGATAAAACATGCAAGGAATAATTCGAATTGGTGATAAAACCACCCATGGTGGTGCAGTCCTGTCAGGCTCATCCACCATGATTTTTGGTGGTATTGGTATAGCCCGTAAAGGTGACAAAGTTTCCTGTCCTCTGCCTGGACATGGGCCGACAGTGATCACCGAAGGTAATCCTGACTATCTTGATAATGGGATTCCGGTTGCGTTTCACGGCCACAAATGTGCCTGCGGCTGCACGCTCATAAGTTCTCTGCCTAATGCAATGGTAGGTTAGCGATGCCTGTCATTCTGGAAAGGATCCCGGAAAAGAAAGCCAAACCACCACGTCCGGACACTCGACGCTGGTTAATCTTTGGTGTCGTTCTTCTGGCCGTGGGGATAGGGCTGACCGTTCTGCTTTGGCAGGGGGAGCGAACCGGGCCAGGATTCTGGCTCTTTGCCGTTGTACTGCCGATTCTGCTATGGGGCGCTATGTTCTCGGCGCGGCGAGCGGGCTACAAATATAAGAGCGTCGGACAGGACGCAGCTAACAGAACTATTCAGGCTCGCCGTGAAAATGACAAAGACCGTGGACAGCGTTTTGCCTGGTTTTATGGTGAATTTCTGATTAATGCCCTTGAGCGTCAGCATATTGCAACACACCACGCCGCACTTGCTAAAACCCCAATCCTGCAACCCGTCATTCCTCGCGCGGTGGAAAAACCTGTCAGACATTCTCGTTTAGCTGAAGGTGGGCATGCGTCGGATGTGCTTGGCGCCTACCAATATGACGTCGTAGAGCACGTTAACTTTTTGCTGGATGCATTGCCTGAAGCCATGACCTGTTACCTGGCGCTGGATCTTGCTGAAGATTTACCTGATATCTCGTTCAGCTTGTTAACGGGTATCAACAGGCCTGTCATTCGCATACGGGATCTCTCAGGGCTACAGCTTATTGATTACTGGCTCGACTACCACTATGAGAAACCCTCTGCGCTTTTAGTCATCAGTGCACAGTTGAACGACATCCCTGAAGAGGATTCCGGAGAAGCGATGTCAGTCATGCTGATGACCAATTGCAGACTCAAAGAAACACCATCTCAATCAGCGCGTATCCATCGTCCTCAGATTAATCACACGGGGGATATGGCTCATGCGCTGCGCCACGCGATGCTGTGGGGCGGTCTTGATAAAGACGTTAGCCTGCGAGGATGGATAACAGGTGGAACGCTGGCTTCAAGCGATACGTTGAGCATGGCCTGCAATGTGTATGCGCCAGAATTGACCGCACAGCGCTACGTCAATATCGACAGCGTGGCAGGTTATGCCGGTGTCACGGCGCCATGGCAGGCTTTAATTCTCGCAACTCGCCAGTGCATTACCGACCGTGAAGCGCAGCTGGTTGTAACCGAATCATCACCAGAATACCGACAACTCTGCGTTGTCTCTCCAGAATAATAATCAGGGATAGTTACCGCTCGTTATGAAAAGACCGTCCGCACTTGCATCCATAATTTTCTTTGCGCTTTGCGTCACAGGCATAGTTGGCTGTTTTCTCTGGATTTATCCAGAAGAAACAGCGGCTATGGTGCGCGTGGGCCCCTTCAGCCATTCAGGCGTGGTCGTTATCTGCCTGCTGTTGGTCATTATTATTCTGATCGCAGGATGGTTTGCCCAAATGTTGACGGCAGCGGCCGGGGAAAAGGGCGGCAATCAGAACGACGAAGAGGGTCATCGTGTCGGGACCCTTTCACAGCCAGAACCTCCCCCACATACCGATGAGGATACGACGCGTTTTACCTCTGGCCCCCTTATCGATCATCTCCATTTGCGCTACGGCCGCCGCTGGAAATCCAAAGTACGCCTGTTGCTGATTCAGGGTACTGATGCTCATATTGAAAAAGTGGTGCCAGGACTTAAACGTGACCACTGGCAGGAAAACGATGGCATTGTTTTGATCCATGCCGGGCTGGCGAAAGCCACGCCAGATCCGGAATTCGTCGATGTGCTGAATGAGGTTCGCTCTCAGCGCCCGCTGGACGGTATTGTGCAGGTTATGGACTGCGCTCAACTCCCGGATGCTGCCGCGCTGGATACGCTGGTTCGCAGTCGTCAGAAGGGGGATGCGCTGTTTGGCTGGCAGGCCCCGGTCTGGTTATGGTTTATCAACGAGGAAACCTGGAATCAGCAGGGGGAAGGTGTTCCTTCTACGGGGACATTGTTCGGGCCTGGTGCTGTACCGGAAGCTGCGGTTGAGTCCCTGACTGCGCTGTCTTCTCGGTTGCGTCGTGCAGGTATGTCAGTTCTGTTAAGCGATACCCGCCATGACTGGTTGTTACGATTGTCCAATCAGCTGCGCGGACGCCTTAAGCAGCGTTTAACGCCTCTGTTGACCAGCCTCATGACCGGGCCAGCACCGTATCGCCTGCGCGGTGTAATGTTCAGTCCTGCGCTACCTGCAACGTCAACCCTGCCTCATGCCCGCCTGAGCCACCCGGCCTGGCTGGCGCTGGAGGAGGACTGTCTGCGGGTTCATGCGCGCAAACTCGGTTTTTACTGGCAGCGCATTCTGCGATTGATGCTGTTGGCGTTAGTTCTGCTGTGGGGCGCAGGAACGCTGCTTTCTCTTGTGGTAAACCGTACCCAGATTTATCAGGCTCAGGAAACTGCGCGTATTGCTGCCGACACCAGTCAACCCTTGTCGGATCGCCTGCGTAATCAGCTTGTTTTGCAGCAAGCCATTGCTCGTTTGCAGGAAAGGGAAACCCACGGCGCGCCCTGGTACACCCGTTTTGGCCTCAATAAGGACAGCGAAACCCTGAATGCACTCTGGCCACTGTATGCCCGCAACAATCAGATGTTGATGCAAGATGTGCTGGCCAGGGAGCTACACCGTCAGTTGGATGCGTTTGTGCAGCTTCCGCCGGCCAGTGATGCGCGTGTAAGCGCTACCCAGCAAACGTACAACCTGTTGAAGGGCTATCTGATGCTGGCGCGCCCGGATAAAGCGGATGCGTCCTGGCTTGCGACGAATATGCTCAAAGCATGGCCGAAACGAACTGGGGTGGCCGATAGCGTCTGGAGAACACAGGCCCCGAAACTCCTCGGGTTTTATGCCCAGAACCTGCCTGCACACCCGGAGTGGAAAATTAAACCCGATGCCGATCTGGTGGGAACTGTACGCCAGATTTTGCTCAAGCAAATTGGGCAGCGAAATGCTGAGTCGGGCCTGTATCAGGAGATGCTACAGCGCATCGCCCGCAACTGGCCGGATTTAACCCTTGCTGATATGACCGGAGATACCGACGCATCGACCATTTTCAGTACTGAAGAGGTGGTGCCGGGCATGTTCACGCGTCAGGCATGGGAAGAGCAGGTTGAAAACGCCATTGATGAAGTCGTGAAAACTCGTCGGGATGAAATCGACTGGGTATTGACCGATAAGTCGCATCAGGCAGGCAGTGATATTTCCCCTGAAGCGTTAAAGCAGCGTCTGACCGAGCGCTACTTCACCGACTTTGGCAACGCCTGGCTGAATATGGCGAACAGTATTCAGTGGCACGATGCTGAATCGCTATCTGAAGCAATCGCTCAGCTCAATCTGCTGGCAGATGTACGCCAGTCGCCGCTGGTATCGCTGATGAACACAATGGCATGGCAGGGGCAGACCGGATCCAAAGGTGAGGCACTGGCTGATACTCTGGTTGATTCAGCGAAAAAACTGGTGGGCCGCAAGAAGAACGTACAGCAGTTCATCGATCAGACGCAGGGGCCTAAAGGTCCGCTCGATGGCGTGTTTGGGCCACTTACCGGTCTGATGGCCGGAAAGGATGGAGCGGGATCTAACGGTAACCTTAGCTTCCAGTCGTGGCTGGCCCGGGTAACGCAGGTTCGCCTCAAACTTCAGCAGGTCACCAGTGCGCCGGATCCGCAGGCAATGGCACAGATGCTGGCGCAAACGGTGTTCCAGGGGAAAGCTATCGATCTGACCGATACCCGTGACTATGGCAGCCTGGTGGCGGCGAGTCTCGGACAAGAGTGGAACGGCTTTGGTCAGGCACTGTTTGTTCAGCCGTTAGATCTGGCCTGGCGTCAGGTGTTGACACCGGCAGCAGGTAGCCTGAATGCCCGCTGGCAGAGCACCATTGTGTCTCAGTGGAACACAGCATTTGCCGGCCGTTATCCCTTTAAAGCCACAGGGAGTGATGCTTCTCTCCCGTTGCTGGCGCAGTTCCTGCGTGCTGACTCTGGACGTATCGCGGCATTCCTCAAAACCAATTTGGGCGGGATCCTGCATCAGGAAGGGAGCCATTGGGTGGTCGATCCGTCTGCAAGCCAGGGGATGACGGTAAATCCGGCTTTCCTGGCTGCCATAAATCAGCTTGCTGATATCTCAGACATCATTTTCGCACAGGGTGATGCGGGGGTAAGTTTTGAACTGATGGCCCGCCCTTCACGTGATGTCGCGCGGATGCAGATGACGATGGACGGACAAAATCTGGATTACTTCAACCAGATGGAAAGCTGGCAAAGCTTTACCTGGCCTGGCAATACCTACTACCCAGGCGTGGAGCTAAGCTGGCGCAGCAACACGGCAGAAATGCGCCTCTATGAACACATTCAAGGGAACTGGGGTTTCATCCGTCTTCTTGATAAGGCACTGATTACGCCACTGGATAGCAGCCGTACTCAACTGGTTTGGATCACCCCAGACGGCAATCCGCTTAAATTTATTATGCGCAGCGAACTGGGTGACGGTCCGCTGGCACTGTTAAAACTCCAGGGCTTCCGCTTACCAGAATCCATTTTCTCGGTCAGCGCAGATGCCGTGAATAACACCTTTGCATCCACGGAGGGAGAATAAGATGGCGATGTCGACAGCATTATTAGCGATGTGTGTGCCGGATGACGGGCAACAGTCAGCCCTGCTTTCACATCAGCGTGCCAAACTGGCGCAATGGGATAACTGGCTCAAACCGATGACGGCGGGTGATGGGGCAGGAGAAGACCCATCTTATGACGATGATTTTCAGTTTATGCGCGAGGAAATTAACAAACTCTCCGGCACTGATTCTGAGAAGCTTTGCCAGCTGGCTGAAAAAATCCTCTGTCATACCGCCAGGGATTTACGGGTCGTCACCTGGTATATTTTTGCCCGCCTGCAACGGGAAGGAGAAGCCGGACTTTGTGAGGGGCTGCAACTGCTGGCTGCCTTGCTGGCCCGTTACGGTGAGCAGTGTCATCCACAGCGTCGGAATGCACGCAAGGCTGCGCTTGAGTGGTTGAACAGCACCAGGATGCAGGACACGCTTTCACTGTGGCCTGATGCCAATCGTGAGCAGACGTCGCAAACTGCGGCAGTATTGGTGTTGCTGGATGCACAACTGGATACCTGGCCGGAAGAGGATCGCCCCTCTCTTGATGGTTTATCCCGCGCGCTGGAAAACCGTCTGGCAGGATCCGGCGGTCTGGATGGCTTAACAACGCAAAGCGCCGGTTCCGCCGAAAATTCCCCTTTCTCAACGGTAAGGCAGTCAGTGCCAGACATCGTTGTTAAGTCTGAAGGCGAATTTTTAAGCCAGTCGAAAGTGCTCTCGCGTTGGCTGGCAGAGCAGCCGCACGGCTGGCTGGCATCACACCGACTGATGAAAGCCGTTCGCTGGGATACCGTGGGGCAAATCCCGGCGCTGGATGCCAGTGGGCGTACCCGTCTTACCCCTCCAAAACCTGATTACCGCGCTCAGCTCAAACGTCTGTTTTTACAGCAGAGCTGGACTGAGCTGGTAGAGCAGGCGAGCACCATGTTCTGCGAAGGTGGCAACCGGTTTTGGCTCGACCTTCAGTGGTATCTCTGGCAAGGGCTTTCCCGCGCAGGCCAACCCTGGGATAGCTGGGCAGACTACATACTGAGTGACCTGAAGCTATTGCTGGCGCGTCTGCATGGCCTTGAGCAGCTTTCCTGGAGTGACGGTACACCTTTTGCCGATGATGTGACGCTGACCTGGATTGCTGAAAAGGTGAACGACACGATGTCAGGGTTTGGCAATGAACCCACCACCTTTGCCGTCGATGGAAACAAGGAAGACATCTTTTCTCTGGAAGCTGAGGCGATGGCGAAGGGCGACAGTGAAGGCCTGGAGGCAGCGTTAAGCTGGCTTCAATACCGCCCGGGCACTGAGTCCCCGCGTAGCCGCTGGCTGCTGCGTTTGCTCATGGCCCGTGTTGCCGAGCAGTTTGGACGCAATGAAATGGCGCTTCACCTGCTGGGAGAGCTCACGAGTCACGCAGACCAGCTTACGCTCAACGACTGGGAGCCTGAGCTGCTGTTTGAAGTTCAGGCGCGCCGCCTGAAGCTGCTGCGTCTTAAGGCTGGCCGCAATGAAAGCGATAAAATCCGCCTCGCGCCTGAAATGGACGAACTGCTCGCTGGTCTGATCGCCATCGATCCCGCTCGCGCAATGGTGCTTTGCGCTTAAGCGCGCTGCTCTTTTTCTCTTTTTGATAATTACGATACTCAGGAAAACCGTGCATGGATGATTTAACCCTGCGCTATTACGAAGCAGAAATGCGCTATCTGCGCGAAGCCGGTAAAGAATTTGCCCGCGCCCACCCTGACCGTGCAGCCATGCTCAATCTGGATAAAGCCGGCGCCCGGGATCCTTACGTTGAGCGCCTGTTTGAAGGATTTGCCTTCCTGATGGGACGATTGCGAGAAAAGCTCGATGATGACCTGCCAGAACTGACAGAAGGGCTGGTAAGCCTGCTCTGGCCACACTACATGCGCACCATACCGTCGCTCTCTGTGGTGGCGTTTTCTCCGGAATGGCAACAGCTTAAACAGGCCGAGGTGCTGCCAGAAGGTTTCTCGGTGCTTTCCCGCCCGGTTGGCCCTGATAACACGGTCTGTCAGTACCGTACTACCCGAGATATCACCCTGCACCCGATTCATCTGGCTCATGCACATTTGCAGACAGAACCTGACGGACGAGCCGCTATACGTTTGCGCTTTGAGAGCAGCAGTAAGGTGGAATGGAATAAAAGCGGTATTGAGAAAGTTGCTATTTATCTTGATGCCGAAAGCCCGGTGGCGTCGGCGCTTCATCTGGCGCTGACCCGCCGCGTACATGCCATGTATTACCGTCATGCCGGCACGCAAACCGAACGTTTACGCTTTGATGGCTGGTGTAAGCCGATGGGCTTCGAAGATAACGAACGTTTGTGGCCGAAAGGCGATTCTGCCTTCAGTGGCTATCAGCTGCTGCTGGAGTATTTCAGTTTTCGGCAGAAGTTTATGTTTGTCGAGCTACAAGGCCTGGATCTCATTGGTCTTAACCAGAATACGACATGGTTTGAAACAGACATTGTGCTTGACGGTGGATGGCCATCCGATTTGCCATTTGAAACTGAAAACTTCCGTCTGCACTGTTCGCCGGTGATTAACCTCTTCACTCTCGAAGCCGATCCGCTGACCATCGATCCTCTGGAAAATGAATATCTGCTGCGGCCGATGCGCGTGCAGGATGGGCATACGGAAATATATAGCGTCGATAATATCCACGGCGCGGTGAAAAACGGTAAGCACGCTTACGTACCCTTCACCAGCTTCCGCCACCGCGGCGGCATGATGCGTCACGATGCTCCGGAGCGTTATTTCCATACTCGCGTAAAGCGCGGTCCGTCCGGGTTGTATGACACATGGCTTATTCTTGGAGGCCGTTCGTTCGAGATGGAACAGCTCTCCGAGAAGCCTGAATCACTCTCTATTCGTATTACGGGAACGAACGGGCAAATACCCCGTAAGGCTCTTGAAAGCACATTGCTCGACCGAGTGGTGAAGGCCGGCAAGGTTGCGGTGAAGGTTCTGAATCTCAGCCCGCCAACTTTACCACTCTATCCGCCAGCGAACGATCGCTTCCACTGGCGAGTGATGAGTCATTTGGGGTCCAGTTTTTTAAGCATGATGGACAACCCGGAAGTGCTGCGCGGCACGCTGGCGCTATATGACTGGACTGACGATGAGATGAATCGTCGGCGTCTTGAAGCCATTGTTGCGGTAAAGCATTCGCTGGTTCGCCGCTTCGAACGTGGCTACATGCTGCGTGGCGTCGAAATTGAGGTCACGCTCAATGCTGACAACTTTGCCGGGGAAGGGGATGTAAATCTCTTTGGCGAAATGCTGCATCGCTTCTTTGCTTTATATGCCGATGTTCACCTCTTCAACCAACTTACGCTGGTACTGCAACCGACAGGGAAACGACTGCGATGGAAAGAAAATCACAGCCAGCATGTGCCGGGCTGACGCAACAGCTTGGCAAAGATATCTGGCGGGTTAACTTTTACCGCTTCTGCCAGTTGCTCGAACAAGAAACACCGGGGGCGCCATTACTGGGCACATCAGACAAACTCACGGCTGACCCGATACGCTTTCGCCCCTGGCCCGGTATGGGGTTTCCTGCCAGTGAATTATGTGCCGTGGAAACGGATGAAGATCATCCGCAGCTGCCTGCCACGGTTCGTACCACGTTTCTGGGAATGTACGGTGTGGACTCACCGCTACCGACCGCTTATCTCGACGATATCGCCCAGCGACGGGAAGGATATGAAGCCACAACGGCTTTTCTGGATATCTTCAGCCACCGCATCACCACTCAGTATTACCGTATCTGGCGTAAGTACGCTTATCCAGCAACTTTTGAAGCGGGCGGTACAGATGAGACATCACAGTGTCTACTTGGGCTGGTGGGACTGGGGATCCCCGGAACGGCGGAAAACGTAGCAACACCTGTTTCCCGCTTTCTGGCGCTGTTGGGGACCATGCGCCTGCCTACCCGAAATGCAGAGGGTATTCGTCAGATGGTTGCTCTGCTTGCCCCGCAGACTTCCGCAACCATTATCAGCCCTGATCCGGTCAACGTGCAGGTGGCTCAGCGCAGCGGGCTGGGGAAAGATAATCGAGTGTCTTTGTCCCAGCGCGCGACCCTCGGTAAAACCGGCAAAGAGGCGTGTAGCCGTGTTTTGCTGAAGCTGGCAACTCACAACCAGGAGGAGGCCGAAGGCTGGCTTCCTGGCGGGCAGCTTCACACCGACCTGATGGTGCTGCTGCGCGTGTATCTCGGATATCGTTCAGATGTTCGCTTGCGTCTGACCGTACCGGTCAGCGCGCTGCCTGAGCCGCGTCTTGGACAACAGCGCCGCATCCAGCTTGGACGTACCGGTATTCTCGGACTTAAACGCGACAAACCGGGTAAGCACTCCTATTTGACCGTCAGCCTCGGCTGCTATGAAGGGCTGGATTGCCATCCTCTGCATCCGGCACAGGATGGCGGTTATCGCTTTGATTAATTCTGTTGTTAATTCTGAAAGGAACCTCTGAATGACATCCGTTTCACTGAGACAGATTGTTCTGCTTACGCTCTGCGGTTTGCTCGCTGGTTGTGGCTTGACCCAGACTGTTTCCGATGGTGCGGTCAGCGTGACCAAATCCATCTTCTATAAAAAGATTAAAGTGCTTCATCTCGATTTTGAACCACGTTCTGCGGCTAACGCTGATGAAGCGCAAACGCCGCTGGCGACCATGGTTCGCGTTTATCAGCTTAAAGACCGTCAAAAAGTGGATGCTGCGGATTACCAGAAGCTGCTGCGAGAATCGGACACGGTCCTCAAGGAAGATATTGTGGCGAGCAAGTCTCTGCTGGTGATGCCCAACGGGAGCGTGATGCTCAATATGCCGATGGATGAAGAGGCGCAATACGTGGCGGTTATCGGGTTGTTCAACCGTCCGGATATGAAAAATAATACCTGGCGGTTGGTATTGAGTCGCGATGACCTTGATCCGGATAAGCCACGCACTATTGAACTGGGCAATGGCTTCCTGACGTTAATCCCTGTTAAGGAGTGACGATCGTGGCGATGGATAACTGGCAGGCGCTCTTTGACGGGCAGACCCGTTACTCGCTTGAGATAAACGACAGCCGCGTGCGGCCCTCCGTGCTCAGTTTTCGCGGGCGCGAGGCGCTGAGTCAGCCCTCCACGTGGCGCATCGAGTTCACCACCACGCAAAGTGACGTGGCGGCAGAGGACGTCCTGCTGAAATACGCCACCCTGCGCATGCTGAGCGGCCGGGCAGTCCCCGGCGTCATCACC
>NZ_JAKCMV010000077.1 GCF_021440515.1 Enterobacter asburiae
CGGATCGTTTTCCGCTTCCAGCCAGCGGGCGACCTGATGATCGCCCTGGCTCAGCAGGCGCAGATAATCGTCGGCAATCTGGCGGCCATAGCGATAGCCCGCCAGCCTGCGCGCCATCCGGTCGACCTTCACGCGCAGCGGCTGCACCATGCCCGGATGCAAAATGGTGGCGGGCTGGCTGTCGATTTCCGACGGCTCGCGAGCATGGATTTTCTGCTCCAGCAGGCCAAGCGCCATCGCAAAGCCGTACAGCGTAGCCGCAGGCGTTGGCGGGCAGCCCGGAATATAAACGTCCACCGGGACGATTTTATCGGTGCCGCCCCAGACGCAGTACAGGTCGTGGAAGATGCCGCCGCTGTTGCCGCACGCTCCGTAGGAGATGCATATTTTCGGATCCGGCGCAGACTGCCAGGCGCGCAGCGCGGGGGAGCGCATCGCGCGAGTGACCGCGCCGGTAAACAGCAGAATGTCCGCGTGACGCGGGGACGGCACCACCTTAATGCCGAAGCGTTCGGCGTCGAACAGCGGCGACAGGGTAGCGAAAATCTCGATTTCGCAGCCGTTACAGCCGCCGCAGTCCACGCGGTAGACGTAGGCCGAACGTTTGATTTTTTTCAGCAGCGACGCCTTCATGCTGGCGATGGATTCGTCCACCGTCATCGGCACCGGAATGCCCCGCTCGTCGCGCGGCCCGAGTAAGTTTTCCATCAGCTGGCCTCTCTCATATGGCGGGTTAAGTCGATGCGGTCAGACGGCAGCAGGCATTTCTGACGCTTGCACTCCGGGCAGGTTTCGAAGCTTTCCCGATGGTGCTCCGCCCTCACGTCGCCGTTGTGTTTCAGCAGCGCGATGGCGTAGTCGATCTCTTTTTGCACGGCGAAAGGCCGCTGGCAGACGCGGCAGTGGCAGATGTCAAAGCGCGACTGTTGCAGGAAGTCTTCTTTCTTCCACACCGCCAGCTCAAACTCCTGGGACAGACGGATCGCCGCCGTCGGGCAGACCTCTTCGCAGCGGCCGCAGAAGATGCAGCGCCCGAGGTTGAACTGCCAGCCGAGCGTCCCGGTCGCCAGATCGGTTTCTACCGTCAGGGCGTTGGACGGGCAGGCATTCACGCAAGCCGCGCAGCCGATGCACTGCTGCGGATTATGCTCCGGCTTGCCGCGAAAGTTTTTGTCCACCGGCATTGGCTCCAGCGGATAGCTGCTGGTGGGCGTGCCGGTTTTGATCACTTTTTTGATAAAGGTAAACATGGCGAATCCTTATTTCAGCGGCGAGTTCTTGCGCTCGATGCTGTAGCGTTCAAGCTCTTTGTACGGCACCACCTGGCTTTTCTTCTTGCGCACGTCCACCACGGTCATGCGGTCGGTGCAGGAGTAGCACGGATCGAGGCTGCCGATGATCAGCGGCGCGTCCGACACGGTGTTGCCGCGCAGCATGTAGCGCAGCGTCGGCCAGTTGGCGTAGGTCGCCGCACGGCAGCGCCAGCGGTAGAGCTTCTGGTTGTCGCCGGTCATGCTCCAGTGGATATCGTCCCCGCGCGGCGCTTCGGCAAAGCCGAGGGCGAAGCGGTTCGGAATGTAGGTAAAGCCTTCCACCATCAGCGGGCCGCCCGGCAGGTTATCCAGACCGAAGTCAATCATGTTGAGCGCGGTAAAGACCTCGTTGATACGCACCTTGAGGCGGGAAATGACGTCGCAGCCCTGCTCGCTGTGGACGGTCATCGGCAGCAGACCGTAGCCGACGAACGGGTGATCGGCGCGGGTGTCGCGGGCGTGGCCGCTGGCGCGCACCATCGGGCCGACGTTGCTGAAGTCGCGGGCGATCTGCGGATCAAGACGGCCGATCCCCACGGTGCGCTGCTCGATGTTTGGCGTGCTCAGCAGCATGTCCACCAGCTCCTGCACGTCGCGGCGCATCTGCTGTGCCAGCAGGCGGGTCTGGATCATGTCGTCTTTGAGCAGGTCGCGGCGGATCCCGCCGATCAGGTTCAGGCCGTAAGTTTTACGCGCCCCGGTGAGGATCTCCGCCATCTTCATGGAGGCTTCACGCACGCGGAAGAACTGCATAAACCCGGAGTCAAAGCCGACGAAGTGGCAGGCCAGGCCGAGGTTCAGCAGGTGCGAGTGCAGGCGTTCCACTTCAAGGAGAATGGCGCGGATCATCTGCGCGCGCTCCGGCACCACGATCCCCATGCCGTTTTCCACCGAGGTGGTGTAGGCGGTGCTGTGGGCAAAGCCGCAGATGCCGCACACGCGGTCGGACAAGAAGGTGACTTCGTTGTAGCCCATGCGGGTTTCCGCCAGCTTTTCCATGCCGCGATGGACGTAGAACAGGCGGTAGTCGGCGTCGATAATGTTTTCGCCGTCAACGAACAGGCGGAAGTGGCCCGGCTCATCGGAGGTGACGTGCAGCGGGCCAATCGGCACCACGTTGTTCTTCTTGCTGCCCAGCTCGTTGATGAACTCGTAGGTTTCGCTGTCGGTGGTCGGCGCCGGGCGCTGACGGTAGTCCATGCTGTCTTTACGCAGCGGATAGAGTTCGTCCGGCCAGTCGTCCGGCAGCACCAGACGGCGCTCGTCCGGCAGGCCGACCGGCACCAGGCCGTACATGTCGCGCACTTCACGCTCGCCCCACACGGCGGCAGGCACGCGCGGCGTCACGGACGGGTATTCCGGCTTGTTCGGATCCACCTCTACGCGCACCGTGAGCCAGCACTTCTCGCCCTGCTCCATCGACATCACGTAGTAGACCGCGTAATTGCCGCACAGCTGGCGCTCGTCGTTACCGAACAGCACCGACAGCCAGCCGCCCTGCTGGTAGTAAAGAAACTCCACCACTTCCGGCAGGTAGTTCACCTTCACGGTGATCGTTATCTGGTCTTTGGTTTGCCAGGACTCGTCCAGCACCACGCCGGGAAACGCCTGATGTAACGCGGCAAGATACTGCTGACCTTTCTTTTCTTCAGACATAAAAACTCTCTTCAATCACGCAACCAGCAAGGAGACAAACGCTAAAAATGCAAACCCGAAACCGGCCCAGGTGATGCGCGAGGTGGCAGCAAAGCGCAGGCGCGCCATGCTGTTTTCAAACAGGGCGATGACCAGCACGCCAATAAGCAGTTTCAGGACGGCAACGACCACCGCCAGCAGCAGGCCGCCCACGGAGAAGTGCAGCATCTGCCCCCACGGGAAGAAGACGCCGACGAACATCTGCAACACCACCAGCTGCTTGAGGCTGATGCCCCACTTCAGCACCGCAAAGCCGTAGCCGCTGTACTCGGTCAGCGGCCCTTCCTGTAATTCCTGCTCCGCTTCCGCGAGGTCAAACGGCAGTTTGCCCATCTCGATAAAGGTGGCGAACGCGCAGGCGCACAGGGCCAGCACCAGCGGAATGGAGCGGGCAACCGGCCAGTGATAGAGGGTGTCGGTGATATAGCTGATGTGGGTTGAGCCCGCGACCTGCGCGGCAACCCACAGTCCCAGCAGCAGGATGGGCTCCACCAGCACGCCCAGCATCGCCTCGCGGCTGGCGCCGATCCCGGTGAACGGGCTCCCGGTATCCAGCCCCGCAATCGCGAAGAAGAAACGGGCGATGGCGAAGAGGTAAATCAGCGTAATCAGATCGCCGAGCACCGGCAGCGGCGAGCCGACGGTCACCACCGGCAGCGCGGTGGCGATGGTCAGCATCACGCCCACCATCACGAACGGCGTGAGGCGGAAGACCCAGCCTGTCGCATCCGGGGCAACGCTCTGGCGCGAGAGCAGCTTGAACAGATCGCGGTACTCCTGAAGCACGCCAGGCCCGCGACGGTTATGCATCCGGGCGCGCGCCACGCGCGTGATGCCCGAAAGCAGCGGCGCGGCGGCGAATAACACCAGCGCCTGAAGTATTGCCAGTAACAGACTCATGTCAGGCTCCTCGTGAAATCACAATCACTACCAGCACCGCCAGCTCAATCAGCGCCAGGCGGCGGAACAGCACGGGGGCGGCAGCGCTCTGCCAGCCCGGCACCCAGCCCACCGGGTTCAGCCAGTGGCGCAGCTTCAGCACGGCGGCGAAGTTCTCTTTCACCGGCATGGCGAAGCCGTGGGCGGTAATCACCATCGACTGTTCATGCTCGTAGCCGCAGGCCCACGCCGCGCCGCGCGAGCGGGAGGCGAGGCGGTCGCGTTTGAAGAACAGCATCAGGATGAACGGCAGCAGCGGCGCGCCAATCAGCAGCAGGGTCATCATCGGCTGCGACACCACGGTATGCGCGGTAACAAGCGGCAGCGGGATCGCATGGCCGAGCAGCGGCAGCAGCCACGGGGCCGCCACGCCGCCCGCGATGCAGCACAGCGCCATCGCCACCACGCTCGTCGCCATCAGCACCGGGGCGCAGCAGGCGTTTTCCGCCTCCCGCGTGCGCGGCGCGCCGAGGAAGGTAACGCCGTACACTTTCGCCATACACATCACCGCCAGCGCACCGGTAATCGCCAGCCCCACCGCCAGCAGCGGCCCTAACAGGCGGGCAATAAAGACGTTGCTCTGACCGAGCGCGAAGAAGGACTGGTAAATCACCCACTCCCCGGCAAAACCGTTGAGCGGCGGCAGCGCGGCCATCGCCATCAGCCCCACCAGCATGGCGAGCGAGATAACCGGCATTTTTTTGCCAATGCCGCCGAGCTTTTCGATATCCCGATGCCCGGTGCGGAACCAGACGCTGCCTGCCCCCAGGAACAGGGTGCTTTTGAACAGGCTGTGGTTAACGAGGTGATACAGGCCACCGATAAACCCGGCGGCGATCAGCGCAGGCTGGTTGAGCGCCAGCCCGGTCACGCCCGCGCCGAGGCCCAGCAGGATGATGCCGATGTTCTCCAGGGTGTGATAGGCCAGCAGGCGCTGGATGTTGTGCTCCATCAGCGCGTACAGACCGCCGACGAAGGCGGTAACCATTCCCGCCACCAGCAGCACCACGCCCCACCACAGCGGTGGCTGGCCGCCGGTCAGGGTGAGCGCAAGAATGCCGTACAGCCCCACCTTCATCACCACGGTCGAAAACAGCGCCGCCGCAGGGGCAGAGGCGTTAGCGTGCGCCTGCGGCACCCAGCCGTGCAGCGGAATGATGCCCGCCAGCAGGCCGAAGCCCGCCACGCCCAGCAGCCAGACGTCGTTGCCGAGCGCTCGACCATTCAACGCCGCAAAGTCCAGGGTGCCAAACCGCTGCCACACCAGCCAGCAGGCCAGCGCCAGCAGCAGCGTGCCGAGGCGGCCCAGCGCAAACCACAGCTTGCCGGAGGCGCTACAGCCGGTCAGGAACACGCCGCACAGGGCCATAATTTCTGCCATCACCACCAGCGCACCCAGGTTGCTGGCGATCGTCGTACACACGGCGGCGGCCATCAGCAGGTTGACCAGCAGGCCGTTGGCTTTAGTCTTCTCATGGCGGTGCCAGTCGATGTTAAACAGGCTGATAAACAGCCCGCACAGGCCGAAGGTCACCAGCCAGATGGCGTTCAGCGGCGTCAGTAATACCGCGTGGCGCACCAGCGGCATGACCGCGTCGTCGGACTGCCCGCCGAGCAGCACGACCCCGCCTGCGGCGAGGGTCATCAGGCTGCCAACCGCCCCGCCAATCCCGGCAATCCAGCCGCTCAGGGTTTTATGAAAAGAGAAGATCAGCGCCAGAACGGCGGCAGCAACAAAGTACGCCACGGCGCTGTTAATCATCGTCACAGCGTTCATTTCGCCCCCTCCTGATGTGCCTGAAGCAGCGACAGATCGCCAAAATCGGTGTTGATGGTCAGCTCGCGCTTGCGTCTGCTGGTGCGGGCGATATCGCGAATATTGACCAGAATCAGCGCTTTGGTCGGGCAGGTGCGCACGCACGCAGGCCCTTCTTCATCGAAGCTGCACAGGTCGCACTTCACGGCGACGGCGCGCACGCCCGGCACCCAGTCCAGCAGGGAGCTGACGCGTGCCGGAGCCGGTGGCGCGGGCGGTGCTTTCGGGGTGTTGGCGTTAGCCGGAATATGCAGCGGACGGCTGCCGGAAAACTCAATGGCCCCGAACGGGCAGGCGATGGCGCACAGCTTGCAGCTCACGCACAGGCTTTCATTAAGCTGTACCGCGCCATCGACGCGGGTGATGGCGTTCACCGGACAGACGCCCGCGCACGGAGCATCTTCACAGTGGTGGCAGAGCTGCGGGGCAGACTCTTTTTCGTTACGCATAACGCGCAGACGCGGCATTGACTGCAACCCGTGCAGGCGATGGGTTTCCGAACACGCCGCCTCACAGGTGCGACAGCCAATACAGACCGTCGAGTCAGCAATTACAAAACGGTTCACCGGGCAATCCTCTGGTGATGGTCATTTTTGACGAAAAACTGTCTTATCGACACTTCTCGACACGCACACATCAGGCAACGTTGGCCGACGCTTTTTCGCTTACCAGCTGGCGCAGATTGACCGGCAGGTCGTGTTCCACGGCGGTATACAGGCCGTTGTAAACCGGCGCGATTTTTTCCAGATAATGTTCCAGCACCTGCTGGCGATCGCGGTTGCTGACGTGGCCGTCCACCATGCCGTCGGCCATCAGTTCTGCCTGCGCAATGCGTTGTTTTTCGCCGTCTTTTGTCTCGACGTAGTACTCAATGGTGTGGCTGTTAAAGCTGTCTGCCAGGGTGACGTAAATCGTGAAGTGGCCGAAGAGCACGAAGCGCATGTCCCCCTGCGCCGCACAGCTCATGGCGTGGTGCAGACGGGCCTTCGACAGGGTGATCCCCTGTACCAGAGAGTTACAGTACAGGTGCCACTGCTCCTGGAGCTGCTGATGCCGTTGCGCGATGTAGTCTGCTTTTTCGCTGATTTCCCAAATAGTCATGTCAGGGTTCCGGTTGATGGAGATAGCCCTGTTAAGCAGATTCCATGCCAATTTTTAATTAATTGATTTCAAAAGATTTTAGTCTTCACGCTGCTGTCGTGGCGGCACTGTCGACGTGTCATTTCGACAGCGTTGACATCGTCACGCCCTGACAAAAACCAAGCTGGCATCGTTATTGCATTAATGGGCCAATTCATTGAGGAGGCGTCATGCACGAAATCACCCTCTGCCAGCGGGCCCTGGAACTTATCGAGCAGCAGGCAGTACAGAACAGCGCAACGCGCGTGACCGGGGTTTGGCTAAAAGTCGGGGCATTTTCCTGCGTCGAAACCAGCGCCCTCACCTTTTGCTTTGAGCTGGTATGCCGCGGCACGCTGGCGGAAGGCTGCGAGCTGCATATTGAAGAGCAGCAGGCGGAGTGCTGGTGCGAGCAGTGTCAGGAGTACGTCACGCTGCTGTCGTCTAAGGTTCAGCGCTGTCCGCAGTGCCAGAGCACCGGGCTTCGCATCGTGGCGGATGACGGAATGCAAATTCAACGTCTCGAAATCGAGAGGAATTAACTATGTGCAGTACCTGCGGTTGCGCTGAAGGCAACCTCTATATAGAAGGGGACGAGCATCGTCCTCACTCGGCGTTTCGCTCCGCCCCGTTCTCCCCTGCCCCGCGTCCGGCGGCGGCCTTAACCGGCATCAGCTTTGCGCCGCAACGCTCGGATGCAGGCGATCTGCATTACGGCCACGGCGAAGCGGGCACCCACGCGCCGGGCATCAGCCAGCGCCAGATGCTGGAGGTGGAAATCAACGTGCTGGATAAAAACAACCAAATTGCCGCCCGCAACCGCGCCCGTTTCGCCGCGCGTAACCAGCTGGTGCTGAACCTGGTTTCCAGCCCCGGTTCCGGCAAAACCACCCTGCTGACCGAAACGCTTAAGCGGCTCAACGCACGGGTCTCCTGCGCGGTGATTGAAGGAGACCAGCAGACGGTCAACGACGCCGCGCGCATTCGCGAAACCGGCACCCCCGCGATCCAGGTTAATACCGGCAAGGGCTGCCACCTGGACGCGCAGATGATTGCCGAGGCCGCCCCGCGTCTGCCCGTGGAGGATAACGGCATTCTGTTTATTGAAAACGTCGGCAACCTGGTCTGCCCGGCGAGCTTTGACCTGGGGGAACGGCATAAGGTGGCGGTGCTTTCCGTCACCGAAGGCGAGGACAAACCGCTCAAATATCCGCATATGTTTGCCGCCGCCTCCATCATGCTGCTGAACAAGGTCGACCTGCTGCCGTACCTGAATTTCGACGTAGAGAAATGTCTGGCCTGCGCCCGGGAGGTCAACCCGGACATTCAGATCCTGCTGGTTTCCGCCACCCGCGGCGACGGCATGGAGGCCTGGCTGAACTGGCTGGAGAACGAACGATGTGCATAGGCGTACCGGGTCAAATCCAGTCCATTGAGGGCAATCAGGCCAGGGTTGAGGTGTGCGGCGTGCTACGCGACGTCGACCTGACGCTGGTGGGCAGCGTGGACGAAAGCGGCGCGCCGCGCATCGGCCAGTGGGTGCTGGTCCACGTCGGCTTTGCGATGAGCGTGATTAACGAAGCCGAAGCTCGCGACACCCTTGAGGCGCTGCAAAACATGTTTGAGGTGGAGCCCGACGTCGGGGCCCTGCTGTACGGCGAGGAGCGATAGCCCATGCGTTACGTTGACGAATACCGCGCCCCGGAACAGGTGATGCAGCTAATCGATCACCTGAAATCCCGCGCACGGCTTCTGGACTACACCGCCGAAAAACCGCTGCGCATCATGGAGGTGTGCGGCGGCCATACCCACGCCATTTTCAAATTTGGCCTCGACCAGCTGCTGCCCGCGAACATCGAGTTTATCCACGGCCCCGGCTGCCCGGTGTGCGTGCTGCCGATGGGGCGCATCGACAGCTGTATTGAAATTGCCAGTCAGCCTGACGTCATCTTTTGTACCTTCGGCGACGCGATGCGCGTGCCGGGAAAAAATGGCTCGCTGTTGCAGGCCAGAGCGCGCGGGGCGGACGTGCGCATCGTCTACTCGCCGATGGATGCCTTAACGCTGGCGGCGGATAACCCGGGTCGCAAAGTGGTGTTTTTCGGCCTGGGATTTGAAACCACCATGCCCGCCACCGCCATCACCCTTCAGCAGGCAAAAGCGCGAAACATCGACAATTTTTTCTTCTTTTGTCAGCACATTACGCTTATTCCGACCCTGCGCAGCCTGCTCGACGAGCCGGACAACGGCATTGACGCCTTTCTGGCGCCGGGGCACGTCAGCATGGTCATTGGTACGGCGGCGTACGGTTTTATCGCCGATCGGTACAATCGCCCATTAGTGGTGGCTGGTTTCGAACCACTTGATCTACTGCAAGGCGTGACCATGCTGGTTGAGCAGAAAATAGCGTCCCTGAGCACGGTCGAAAATCAGTATCGCCGCGTGGTGCCGGACGCGGGCAATGCGCTTGCACAGCGGGCCATTGCCGAGGTCTTTTGCGTCGAAGGTGACAGCGAATGGCGCGGTCTGGGGCTGATTGCCGAATCCGGCGTGCGCCTGACCCCGGCGTATCACGCGTTCGACGCCGAAGCGCATTTTCACCCGCAGCCGCAACAGGTTTGCGACGACCCGCGCGCCCGCTGCGGCGAGGTGCTCACCGGTAAATGTAAACCACATCAATGCCCGTTATTTGGCAACACCTGTAACCCGCAAACGGCTTTTGGCGCACTGATGGTGTCGTCGGAAGGGGCGTGCGCCGCGTGGTATCAGTATCGCAACCAGGAGTGTGAAGTATGAACAGGGTTGAAATGGCGCACGGCAGCGGCGGTCAGGCCATGCAGCAGCTGATTAATCGGCTGTTTATGGAGGCGTTCCACAACCCCTGGCTGGCCGAGCAGGAGGATCAGGCGCGTATCGATCTCGCCACCCTCACCGCCCAGGGCGACAGGCTGGCGTTCTCCACCGACAGCTACGTGATCGATCCGCTGTTCTTCCCCGGCGGCGATATCGGCAAGCTGGCGGTGTGCGGAACGGCAAACGACGTGGCGGTCAGCGGGGCGATCCCGCGCTTCCTCTCCTGCGGGTTTATCCTTGAAGAGGGGCTGCCGATGGAAACGCTGCAAACCGTGGTGAACAGCATGGCGCACACCGCGCGCGAGGCGGGGATTGCCATCGTCACCGGCGATACCAAAGTGGTGCAGCGCGGCGCGGCGGATAAGATTTTCATCAACACCGCCGGAATGGGCGCTATCCCGGCGGATGTTCACTGGGGCGCGCAGCGGCTCGGCGTGGGGGACGTGCTGATCGTCAGCGGCACTCTCGGCTGCCACGGGGCGACGATCCTGAATTTGCGCGAGGGCCTGGGGCTGGACGGAGAGCTGCAAAGCGACTGCGCGGTGCTGACGCCGCTTATCCAGACCCTGCGCGACGTGCCGGGCGTGAAGGCCCTGCGCGACGCCACGCGCGGCGGCGTGAATGCCGTGGTGCATGAGTTCGCGGCAAGCTGCGGCTGCGGAATCGAACTGACCGAGCGCGGGCTGCCGGTGAAACCCGCCGTGCGCGGGCTGTGCGAGCTGCTTGGCCTCGATCCGCTAAACTTTGCTAACGAGGGCAAGCTGGTGATTGGCGTGGCGCGTGACGCCGCCGACGCGGTGCTGGCGCAGTTACGGGCGCATCCGTCAGGAAAAGACGCCGCCATCATCGGTGAAGTTGTCGAGCGCAAAGGGGTGCGCCTGACCGGGCTGTACGGCGTGAAGCGCACGCTGGATCTGCCGCACGCCGAACCCTTACCCCGGATCTGCTAGAGCCGCGCCAAAAGCGGTCAGCAGCGAATTTCTCTTTTTGCCAGTTTCAATTGGAAAGCAATGATGCCGTATACACCGATGAGCGATCTTGGACAGCAGGGCCTGTTTGACATCACGCGCACTCTTTTACAGCAGCCCGATCTCGGCGCGCTCAGCGATGCCCTGACCCGGCTGGTCAGGCAGTCCGCGCTGGCCGACAGCGCCGCGATTGTGCTCTGGCATGGCGGGAATCATCGCGCGAGCTATTTTTCCGCCCGGGATAACGGCAAACCCTTTGAATACGAGGATGAAACCATTCTGGCGAACGGCCCGGTACGCCGCATCCTCTCGCGCCCGGAAGCCCTGCATTGCAGCTATGATGAATTTCAACGGGCCTGGCCGATGCTGGCGCAGAGCACGCTTTATCAGCCTTTCGGCCACTACTGCCTGCTGCCGCTGGCGGCGGAAGGGCGTATTTTTGGCGGCTGCGAGTTTATCCGTCAGGCCAATCAGCCCTGGAGCGAGGCGGAGTATGAGCGCCTGCACACCTTCACCCAGATTGTCGGCGTGGTGGCAGAGCAGATCCAGAGCCGGGTGACCAACAACGTCGACTACGATCTGCTAAGCCGCGAGCGCGACAACTTCCGCATTCTGGTGGCGATCACCAACGCCGTCCTGTCGCGCCTCGACATGGATGAGCTGGTCAGCGAAGTGTCGAAAGAGATCCACCACTACTTCAAAATCGATGCGATAAGCATTGCGCTGCGCAGCAACCGCAAGGGCAAGCTCAACCTCTACTCCACGCACTATATTGACGAGGCCAATCCGGCCCATGAGCAGAGCGAGGTGGACGAAGCGGGCACCCTCTCCGAGCGGGTATTCAAAAGCAAAGAGATCCTGCTGCTCAACCTCAACGAACGCGATGCGCTGGCGCCCTATGAACGAATGCTGTTCAACGCCTGGGGCACCAAAATTCAGACCCTATGCCTGCTGCCGCTGATGTCCGGCAACACCATGCTCGGCGTGCTGAAGCTGGCCCAGTGTGAAGAAGGCGTCTTCACCACCGCCAACCTGAAGCTGCTGCGCCAGATCGCCGAACGTATCTCTATCGCGCTGGATAACGCCCTGGCCTATCAGGAGATCCATCGCCTCAAAGAGCGGCTGGTGGATGAAAACCTGGCGCTGACCGAGCAGCTTAACAACGTCGACAGCGAGTTCGGCGAAATCATCGGTCGCAGCGACGCGATGTACAGCGTGCTCAAGCAGGTTGAGATGGTGGCGCAAAGCGACAGCACGGTGCTGATTCTGGGCGAAACCGGCACCGGCAAAGAGCTGATTGCCCGGGCAATCCACAACCTCAGCAACCGCAACAGCCGCCGGATGGTGAAGATGAACTGCGCCGCCATGCCCGCCGGACTGCTGGAAAGCGACCTCTTCGGCCACGAGCGCGGGGCGTTTACCGGGGCCAGCAGCCAGCGTCTGGGGCGCTTTGAGCTGGCGGATAAAAGCTCGCTGTTCCTGGATGAAGTAGGGGATATGCCGCTGGAGCTCCAGCCTAAACTGCTGCGCGTGTTGCAGGAGCAGGAGTTCGAACGCCTCGGCAGCAACAAGCTTATTCAGACCGACGTGCGCCTGATTGCCGCCACCAACCGCGACCTCAAAAAAATGGTCGCCGACCGCGAGTTCCGCAGCGACCTGTACTATCGCCTGAACGTCTTCCCGATCTGCCTGCCGCCGCTGCGCGAGCGCCCGGAAGATATTCCGCTGCT
>NZ_JAKCMV010000078.1 GCF_021440515.1 Enterobacter asburiae
GCTGATTGAAGAAGAGCGCATCCCGGACGACGTCACCATTCAGGTGTTAACCCAGGCGCGGGAAGATCTGATCCTGCGCACCTTTGCGTCGCTGAAAGGGGCAAAACAGGCCACCGTTCACCTCTATAACGCCACCGCCCCGCTGTTCCGCCGCCTGGTGTTTGGCATGGAGAAAGCGGAAATCGTGGAGCTGGCCACCCGCTCCACGCGCCTTATCCGCACGCTCTGCGAAGAAAACCCCGACACCCGCTGGCAGTACGAATACTCCCCGGAAACCTTCTGCTTCACCGAGCCGGACTTTGCGCTGGAAATTTGCGAAGCGGTGGCGGAGATCTGGCAGCCCTGTGCAGAACGCCCGATGGTGATTAACCTGCCGGCCACCGTCGAAGTCAGCACCCCGAACGTGTATGCCGATCAGATTGAGTATTTCTGCCGCCACTTCAGCCGCCGCCAGGATGTCTGTATCAGCGTCCATCCGCACAACGATCGCGGGACGGGCGTGGCCAGCGCGGAGCTGGCGGTGATGGCGGGCGCCGACCGGGTGGAAGGGTGCCTGTTTGGCAACGGGGAGCGCACGGGTAACGTCTGCCTGGTGACGCTGGCGATGAACCTCTACAGCCAGGGCGTCAGCCCCAATCTGGATTTCAGCGACATGAACCGCGTGGTGGAGACCGTGGAAAGCTGCAACCAGCTTCCGGTACACCCGCGTCACCCGTGGGCGGGCAGGCTCGCCTACACCGCGTTTTCCGGCTCGCATCAGGATGCGATCAAAAAAGGCTTCGACGCCCGCAGGCCGGACGAGCGCTGGGAAATGCCCTATCTGCCCGTCGATCCGCAGGATATCGGCTGTACCTATGAGGCGGTGATCCGCGTCAACAGCCAGTCGGGTAAGAGCGGCAGCGCATGGCTTATCGAGCAGAATCACGGCCTGAAGCTGCCGCGCGCGTTGCAGCAGGATTTCAGCCAGCACGTCCAGCAGGAAACGGACAGCCACGGCAAAGAGATGACGCAAAACGCGCTGTGGCAGCTGTTTCGCAGCCGCTACGGCCTGATACCTGCGCCGCGCTATGCCCTGCAATCCTACAGCAGCGACAGCCAGCAGGACGGGCAGTTACGCCTTATCGCGACGGTGGCGACCGACGGCGGAACCCGCCAGCTTGAGGGGCAGGGCAACGGCCTGCTCTCTGCCGCCGCCAACGGCCTGGGCCGCTGGATCGCCACGCCGTTTGTGATTAAAGATTATCACGAGCATACGCTGGGCGAGCGCAGCGACAGCCGCTCGGTGGCCTATATCCGCTGCCTGTTCCAGGACGGCAGCAGCGGCTGGGGTGTCGGCATCGACAGCGACGTGGCGCGCGCCTCTCTTCAGGCGCTGTTTAATGCGGTCGGTTAGTCGTTTTTGAAATACTCGCTGGGTGATATCCCCATCACCCGGCGGAACATCGCCGTGAACGCGCTGTGGCTCCCGTAGCCCAGATCCAGCGCCACGCGCAGTACGGGCTGGCCCTGCGCCAGCCTTTGCAGCGCTTCCAGCAATCGCGCCCTTCTCACCCAGTCGCTATAGCTTAAGCCGGTCTGCTGCTGAAAATGGCGGTTCAGCGTGCGCTCGCTCATGCCGCTCATTCTCGCGGCCTGCGTGCTGCTCCAGCTCTCTCCGGCGGCCTTACGGATTTGCAGGCAAAGAAGGCGCAACGGCTCGCTTTCCGGCTCCGGCAGATGAAACGGCAGCACCGGCATCACGCGAATTTCGTCGAGGATCAGCTCATACACCCGCTCATCGCGGCTGCCGGGCAGGTAGGATTCTGGGAGCGTCAGCGACGTGAGGATCAGTTCGCGCAGCAGCGGCGAGATCTGAACGATCTGACAGGATGCAGGCAGATCGGCACGCGCCAGGGGATCGATAAACAGCGTGCGCGCCGCCACGTTGCCCGTGATGCGCAGCGAGTGCGGCGTGCCTGCGGGCAGCCAGACCCCACGGCCCGGCGGGACAACCCAGCAGCCAGAGGCCGTATCTACCCGCACTACCCCGCTCAGGCTGTGCAGCAGCTGCGCGCAGTCGTGCTGATGCAACGGCTCGCTGTCGCCATGCACATAGTCATGGGCAAACGGCACAAGGGGGCGATGGGTGAAGGAGAAAGCTGAGGTTGTGGTCATGGGGTTGAATAACCCTCTCCCTGAAGGAGAGGGAAAGGCGCACTAGATGTGCAGTTCCTGCAATTTTTCTTTTGGCAGGGCCAGCTCTTCGTTACTGTTCACGCGAACGTCACGTTCGATGATGTGGCGCGCGATTTCCTGTGCTTCTTCCAGAGAGTGCATCTGGTACGTACCGCACTGGTAGACGTTCAGCTCAGGGATCTGGTTCTGCTCTTTCACCTTCAGCACGTCTTCCATGGCCGCTTTCCAGGCATTGGCAACGCGCTGCTCGTCAGGCACGCCAATCAGGCTCATGTAAAAACCGGTACGGCAGCCCATCGGGGAGATATCGATAATCTCAACGCCGTTGCCGTTCAGGTGATCGCGCATAAAACCAGCGAACAGGTGCTCCAGCGTGTGAATGCCTTTTTCCGGCATCACTTCTTTATTGGGCACGCAGAAACGCAGGTCGAATACGGTGATCGTGTCGCCGTGCGGGGTGTGCATGGTCTTCGCCACGCGTACAGCAGGTGCTTCCATACGGGTATGGTCGACAGTAAAGCTATCTAATAACGGCATACGTCACCTCCGATAGTGATTTTTTTTAAAATAAACTGAACTCTTCTACAGAATGCGCGTCTGAGTATATGAAAGACGCGCATTTGTTATCATCATCCCTGAATTCAGAGATGTATATTTTGGCCACAGCGATGTGGCCTTTTTCTTTTCTGTCAGGCGTTCTTCGCCAGAAACGCGTCAAACGACTCCGTATCTGCCGCTTCAATCTCTTTCTGACGCACCAGCGATGCATCGCGTTCAGCAATAAAATCCGCTTCGCTCAGAATCTCTAACGGCTCCTGCATCAGCATCTCGCGATACTGCGCCGAGAGCGAACGACCCGTACCGCCAATACCCTGATCGATCATAGAACGCAGAATACGGGCAGAGAACGTCAGTTCCGGGTTATCAAAACATTCAACTAGCTGGTCACAGACGTTTTGATACGCGTCACCGCCGTACAGGCTGTCCAGCGTTTGCGCCACGCGCTTCAGGTCACGGAACAGATCTTTACCCACTTTTGGCAGCGGGAACTGTGCCGTTTCGCAACCGATGCCCAGCGTCAGGCCAGGCTTGCGCCCTTCCAGAATCACGCGATTCCAGTTGGTGCGGGTGCAGAGCAGCTCGTCTGAACTCATTTCCGGCGCATCCGCCAGCACGCACCAGACCATAAACAGATCCAGGAAGCGAACCTGCTGCTCGTCGACGCCAATCGGTGAGAACGGGTTGATATCCAGCGAGCGCACTTCGATGTACTCGATGCCCCCGCGCTGCAACGCATCAGACGGGGTTTCGCCGCTGCGCGTCACGCGCTTAGGACGAATTGGCGCGTAGAGTTCGTTCTCAATCTGCAACACGTTGGTGTTGATTTGCAGGCGCTTGCCGTCTTTTTCGAGGCCGATTGCCTCGTACTCTTCCGACGGCGTTTTGATCGCCCGCTTCAATCCTGCCACATACTCGTGCAAATCGTTAAACGTAATTCCGAGATTGCTTTGCGACTTATTGGTATAACCAAGATCGCTCAGGCGCAGCGAGGTCGCGTACGGTAAATAGTACATCCCGCACTCGGTCTCCTCGAACGGCAGCGTGGTCGGCTTCCCTTGCAGGAACGAGGAGCAGATGGCGGGCGATGCGCCAAACAGGTAAGGAATGACCCAGCCAAAACGATAGTAGTTGCGGATCAGCTTTAAATAGCCCGCTGAAATCGCCTCTTTGTCGCTTTCACCGCACTTCGCCTGCCAGAAAGCCATCGGCAGAGAGAAGTTATAGTGAACGCCGGAAATCGTCTGCATCAGCGCGCCATAGCGGTTTTTCAGACCTTCACGATAAAGCGTTTTCAGACGACCAATATTTGAGGTGCCGTACTGCGCAAGCTCAATCTCCTGACCCTGCTCAATGTAGCAAGGCATACTGAGCGGCCACATACGCTCATCGCCCAGATTACGGGCGGTGTAGCGATGAACATCGCGCAGAAGTGCCAGCATATGATCAACATCACCGTCTACCGGAGTAATAAACTCCAGCAGCGCTTCAGCGAAATCAGTTGTGATCCATTTATGTGTCAGCGCCGAGCCTAACGCCTGAGGGTGGCCCGTTGTCGCTAAGCTGCCATCCGCGTTAACGCGCAGCGTTTCGCGCTCAAGACCACGCTGAATACCCTTCAGAGCCTCAGGGTGGTTTTCCAGCCAGGCCAGCGCCTGTGATACGTCCGGGATCAAATTGACCTCCCGCCTGTCAAAGTAATGTTACTCAGCATAATTGTAATGGTTGACGATTGAAGGTCGCGCTTATATTCCACCAATTAGTGCCACCACGTCATACCCTGTAGTGTTAGCCATGCCACAAGAACATAGCGCAACGCCTTTCCAAGGCACAAAAAAAAGAGCACCGGCCCCCAGGAGATGCGCATCCATCCCGCCAGCAGGCACAGCAAATCACCTATTACAGGCATCCAGCTTAATAACAGCGTGGCAGCGCCATAGCGTTTTAGCCAGCCCACTGCCTTTTCCTGCCAGCGCGATTTCTCACGAAGCGGAAAGAAACGCCCAAGAATAACGTTAGTCAGCCCTCCAAGGCTATTACCCATTGTTGCTATTAACACCAGCAACCACGGCTGACTCACACCGGACAAGAGCATCGCCACCAGCACGACTTCCGAATTCCCCGGTAAGAGTGTAGCGCTTAAAAAACTGCTGGCGAATAAAGAGGACAGTGACAGCGCGTCACTCACAGTAAGCGAACGTCCACTGCATCCATTCCGGCGTCGCGCGCGGCCTGAATGCCAAAATCGGCATCTTCAAACACAACGCATTTCGCAGCGGGCACCCCCATTAATTCTGCACAAAGCAGGAAGGTGTCCGGTGCGGGTTTGTGATTTTTAACATGATCGGCGGCCACGACGGCGGAAAAATAGTGTCGCAGCCCCAGGTGGTTGAGCAATGCTTCCGCAACGGCGCTTTCACTGCCCGTGCCGACCGCCATAGGACGGCGGCCATGCCACTCTTTAACGACATCAATTAATGGCAATGGACGCACGGTGTCTAAAAGCATCGCTTTGACCGCGTCGGTTTTTTCGCGTGCGAGCAGGTGCGGATCGAGATCGGCCTGATTGAGTTCAATCACCGCTTGAGCAATACGCCAGGTTGGGGATCCGTTGAGGGCAATCATCGCCTGAAGGTCAAAGCGCATTCCGTAACGACCAAGAACGTCATCCCAGGCTTTACGGTGCGTTGGCTCGGTGTCAAGGATGGTGCCATCCATATCGAAGATCAAACCGTCATACTGTGCGTACATCGTGCTCTCGCTAACCGATTAACAAAGCATTACTTTATCGTAAATGGTGGTTTTTGTCGCTGATTGCAAAGTGATAACTACGAGAGTGATTAAGAACTAAACATTGAAAGGAATGAGAAGAAGAGATGGTGCATCCGGGAGGATTACTCGGCTTACGCCTCGCCCTGCGGGCCGTTGCTGAAGCAACGTTATCCTCCCTGGTGCTTGCGATTAACTCGCAGACCTTGAAATAACAGCGTCGCTGTTATCTCGGAGAATATGGTGCATCCGGGAGGATTCGAACCTCCGACCGCTCGGTTCGTAGCCGAGTACTCTATCCAGCTGAGCTACGGATGCATCGGGATTTACTACTGTACTACTAGATATTCATATCACTTTAAAAGCAATATTAAGTAATAGATGGTGCATCCGGGAGGATTCGAACCTCCGACCGCTCGGTTCGTAGCCGAGTACTCTATCCAGCTGAGCTACGGATGCATCAGGGTACTGCTTTCAGAAATAGTAAATGGTGCATCCGGGAGGATTCGAACCTCCGACCGCTCGGTTCGTAGCCGAGTACTCTATCCAGCTGAGCTACGGATGCATCGGGATTTACTACTGTACTGCTCGATATTCATATCACTTCGAAAGCAATATGAAGTAATAGATGGTGCATCCGGGAGGATTCGAACCTCCGACCGCTCGGTTCGTAGCCGAGTACTCTATCCAGCTGAGCTACGGATGCAAAAATGGCGGTGAGGCGGGGATTCGAACCCCGGATGCAGCTTTTGACCGCATACTCCCTTAGCAGGGGAGCGCCTTCAGCCTCTCGGCCACCTCACCACACAACGCCTCTTTCGAGTGCTTCGAGTAACTTGTTGAAAGCTTCTCGTCGCTGCGTGGCGCATATATTACTTTCTGAGACTTATAAGTCAAACAATTTTCCACGAGCTTTTATCGTTTGCACAAATCACAGGCAATTCGCATGTAAAAGCTGCAAAGAGGGTGTTTTATAAGCGGATTTTGCAGGGTTCTGCGCAGTAATGTTGAGAACGAAAGGTGGTATTGCGATGAGAAAAGACAAAGAGAGTGACGAAAAAGCGCGCGATTGAAATCGAATGGTAACTTTATGCAGGAAGAATGTCGGGAGGGTTGCGTCTCGCAGAGCGCGAGACGCGATAATATCAGTAACTGGACTGCTGGGATTTTTCAGCCTGGATACGCTGGTAGATCTCTTCACGATGGACAGAGACTTCTTTAGGGGCGTTTACGCCGATGCGTACCTGGTTGCCCTTCACCCCTAAAACTGTCACGGTGACCTCATCCCCAATCATGAGGGTCTCACCAACTCGACGAGTCAGAATCAGCATTCTTTGCTCCTTGAAAGATTAAAAGAGTCGGGTCTCTTGTATCCCGGCATTATCCATCATATAACGCCAAAAAGTAAGCGATGACAAACACGTAAAGTGTAAGCAGTCACGGCATCACATTCTGTTAAACGTAAGTTTAGCCGATATACACAAACTCAACCTGACTTTATCGTTATCGATAGCGCAGTGAACAAGACGCCATAACGTTGCCGCTATGGCGTCTGCTTGTGCTTTGTTGTTATTACAGTTTCGCGCTTACCCAGCTTTCAACACTGGCTAATGCTGCTGGAAGCGCCGCCGCATCCGTACCGCCGGCTTGCGCCATGTCAGGACGACCACCACCTTTGCCCCCCACCTGCTGGGCAATCATGCCAATCAGTTCCCCTGCTTTTACGCGATCGGTCACATCCTTAGAGACCCCCGCAATCAGAGAAACCTTACCCTCTGCTACCGTCGCCAGAACGATAACCGTTGAACCGAGCTGGTTCTTCAGATCGTCGACCATAGTACGCAGCATCTTAGGCTCAACGCCAGCCAGGTCGCTGACAAGCAGTTTGACGCCCTTAATCTCTACCGCTTTGCTGGAAAGGTTTGCACTTTCCTGCGCGGCGGCCTGTTCTTTCAGCTGTTTCAGCTCTTTTTCCAGAGCACGGGTACGATCCAGCGCGACGCGCACTTTCTCACCCAGGTTCTGGCTATCGCCTTTCAGCAGCTGGGCGATATCGTGCAGCTGATCGCTTTGTGCGTGCAGGCTGGCGATTGCGCCTTCGCCGGTAACGGCTTCGATACGACGAACGCCTGCCGCTGTACCCGATTCAGAAACGATGCGGAACAGACCGATGTCACCGGTGCGCGAGGCGTGAGTGCCGCCGCACAGTTCGGTAGAGAAATCGCCCATGCTCAGCACGCGAACACGTTCGTCATATTTCTCGCCAAACAGCGCCATAGCGCCCTTCTGCTTCGCTGCCTCAAGATCCATGATATGGGTTTCGATTGGCAGGTTACGACGGATCTGCGCGTTCACCAGATCTTCCACCGCGCGGATTTCAGACGGTTTCATCGCTTCAAAATGCGAGAAGTCGAAACGCAGCACTTTATCGTTAACCAGAGAGCCTTTCTGCGCAACGTGCGTACCCAGAACTTCACGCAGTGCAGCGTGCATCAGGTGCGTTGCGGAGTGGTTCAGACGGATGCGCGCGCGGCGTGCTTCATCAACGTTAGCCTGAACACCCTCGCCCACTTTCAGAGAACCGGAAACCAGTTTGCCCTGGTGACCAATTGCCTGGCCGTATTTCTGAGTGTCGCTGACGCTGAAGCTGAAACCGTTGCCTTTCAGTTCGCCTTTATCGCCAACCTGGCCGCCGGATTCTGCGTAGAACGGCGTTTTGTCCAGAATCACAACCGCTTCCTGACCCGCGCTGATGCTGTCTACGGATTTACCGTCAACAAACAGAGCCGTCACGTTACCGGTCAGTTCCAGTTCTTCGTAACCTTTGAATTCTGATGCGCTATCAACACGGATCATCGCGTTGTAGTCAGCGCCAAAACCGCTGGATTCACGCGCGCGACGGCGCTGTTCTTCCATTGCGGCTTCGAAGCCTGCTTCGTCAACTTTGATGTTGCGCTCGCGGCAAACGTCTGCCGTCAGGTCAACCGGGAAGCCGTAGGTGTCGTACAGACGGAACGCGGTTTCACCATCCAGCGTATCGCCTTTCAGTTTACCCAGCTCTTCGTCCAGCAGCGCCAGACCGCGCTCCAGAGTACGTGCAAACTGCTCTTCTTCGGTTTTCAGAACCTGCTCTACCTGCGCCTGCTGGCGTTTCAGTTCGTCGCCCGCAGAGCCCATTACGCCAATCAGTGGCCCAACAAGCTTATAGAAGAAGGTGTCCTTCGCCCCCAGCATGTTGCCGTGACGGACGGCACGACGAATGATACGACGCAGCACGTAGCCACGGTTTTCATTCGACGGGATCACGCCGTCAGCAATCAGGAAAGCACAGGAACGAATGTGGTCTGCGATAACGCGCAGAGATTTGTTGCTAAGATCGGTCGCACCGGTCACTTCCGCGACGGACTGGATCAGCGTGCGGAACAGGTCGATGTCGTAGTTGGAGTTAACGTGTTGCAGCACAGCGGCAATACGCTCCAGACCCATACCGGTATCCACAGACGGCTTCGGCAGCGGTTCCATGGTGCCGTCGGCCTGACGGTTGAACTGCATGAAGACGATGTTCCAGATCTCAATGTAGCGATCGCCATCTTCTTCCGCGCTGCCCGGAGGGCCGCCCCAGATGTGGTCACCGTGATCGTAGAAGATTTCAGTACATGGGCCGCAAGGACCGGTGTCGCCCATCTGCCAGAAGTTGTCAGACGCGTACGGTGCGCCTTTATTGTCGCCGATGCGGATAATGCGCTCGCGAGGAATACCAACCTCTTTTTCCCAGATGTCGAACGCTTCGTCATCGGTTTCATATACGGTGACCCACAGACGCTCTTTCGGCAGGTTGAACCAGTTTTCACCGGTCAGCAGCTCCCACGCGAACTGGATAGCGTCGTGTTTGAAGTAGTCGCCGAAGCTGAAGTTACCCAGCATTTCAAAGAAGGTGTGGTGGCGCGCGGTATAACCGACGTTTTCCAGGTCGTTATGTTTACCGCCCGCACGTACGCAACGCTGTGACGTGGTTGCGCGGGAATAATTACGCTTGTCGAGACCAAGGAAAACATCCTTGAACTGGTTCATCCCGGCGTTGGTAAACAGTAAAGTCGGGTCGTTATTCGGTACCAGGGAGCTGCTGGCAACAACCTGGTGTCCCTTACTATGGAAAAAATCGAGAAACGCCTGACGGATCTCAGCGGTGCTCTTGCTCATAATTATCCTGAAATCAAGCTAACGAAATGTCGCAGCCAGCCTGTACCTCTAAACAGTTGGACAGACCAGCTACTGGAAAAAGTGGGAATAAGATAAGTTTTCTTGGGAGGGAAGTAAAATCCAGGATGCGTTCAATCCGTAAAATTGCGCCAGATATCCTGAATATCCTCCATCAGAAAGCCGCGGTAGAGCAAAAAGCGCTGGATTTTAACTTTTTCTGAAAATTCACGCGGTAAGGGTTCACCGTATTTGCGCACCGCCTGATCTTTCGCGATGTCACTCCAGTCGATGTCGCATTCGCGCATCGCTTTTTCTGTCGCTTCGCGCGCAATGCCCTTTTGGTTTAGCTCCTGGCGAATACGCGCGGGGCCATAACCTTTACGGCTGCGGCTGGCGATAAACCGCGAGACAAAGCGTTCATCATCCAGATACTGATGTTCATAGCACCAGGCCACAACGCGGTCATAATCTTCCGCGGTGGCGTCGATCTCTTCCGGCCCATTTTTGCTCATGACGGGCGCGGCGAGCTTGCGTCTTAGCTCCTGTTCGCTGTGGTCGCGAACGGCCAGAATGCGCACCGCGCGATCCAGTAAACGCGCGTATGCCGGGCGACGAGAGGTGGATTCGGACATATAAAACCTGCTGATTCAGAAATGCAAAAAGGGCCGCATTCGCAGCCCTTCATTTTTACACGAGAGAATTAAAAGTCTTCGTTGGTTTCTTCAGCATCAGCGCCGTCAACCACGAAATCCGGTTTGGAGTCCTGGTTGTTCAGCAGAAGTTCACGCACTTTCTTCTCAATTTCTTTCGCCGCAGCCGGGTTATCTTTCAGCCAGGAGATCGCATTCGCTTTACCCTGACCAATCTTGTCGCCGTTGTAGCTGTACCATGCGCCCGCTTTTTCAATCAGCTTCTCTTTCACGCCCAGGTCAACCAGCTCGCCGAAGAAGTTAATCCCTTCGCCGTAGAGGATCTGGAACTCAGCCTGTTTGAACGGTGCAGCGATTTTGTTTTTCACCACTTTAACGCGGGTTTCGCTACCGATGACGGTATCGCCCTCTTTCACCGCACCGATACGGCGGATATCAAGACGTACAGAGGCGTAGAATTTCAGCGCGTTACCACCAGTGGTGGTTTCCGGGTTACCGAACATCACGCCAATTTTCATACGGATCTGGTTGATGAAGATCAGCAGGGTGTTGGACTGTTTCAGGTTACCGGCCAGCTTACGCATCGCCTGGCTCATCATACGTGCCGCGAGGCCCATGTGAGAGTCACCGATTTCGCCTTCGATTTCCGCTTTTGGTGTCAGCGCAGCCACGGAGTCGACAACGATAACGTCAACCGCACCCGAGCGTGCCAGCGCGTCACAGATTTCCAGCGCCTGCTCACCGGTGTCCGGCTGAGAACACAGCAGGTTGTCGATATCAACGCCCAGTTTGCGAGCATAAACCGGGTCAAGCGCGTGCTCGGCATCGATAAACGCACAGGTTTTGCCTTCGCGCTGAGCGGCGGCGATAACCTGCAACGTCAGGGTTGTTTTACCGGAAGATTCTGGACCGTAGATCTCTACGACACGGCCCATTGGCAGGCCGCCCGCACCCAGTGCGATATCCAGAGAAAGCGAACCGGTGGAGATAGTTTCCACGTCCATGGAACGGTCTTCACCCAGGCGCATGATGGAGCCTTTACCGAATTGTTTTTCGATTTGGCCCAGTGCTGCCGCCAACGCTTTCTGTTTGTTTTCGTCGATAGCCATTATTACTCCTGTCATACGGTAAATACGTTACGTATTTACTGGGGTGAATTCTGTTCTGTTGATGCAATTATACTGTATAGTCATACAGTATCAAGTGTTTTGTAGAAAATGTTGCCAGAGCGTTTTTAACGCATATTCCGTTGCCTGACGGCGCACGCTTTCGCGGTCACCGCTAAAGCACTCCCGGCGGGTGATGCCTTCGCCTTTTGAGGTTGCAAAGCCAAACCAGACGGTGCCAACGGGCTTCACGTCGCTGCCGCCGTCAGGCCCTGCGATGCCGCTAATGGAGATGGCATAATCCGCGCGCGCCGCTTTGAGCGCGCCGATAGCCATTTCAATCACCACGGGTTCACTGACCGCGCCGTGCTGCTCAAGGGTGGATTCATGCACGCCAATCATCTGCGCTTTTGCTTCATTACTGTAGGTGACAAAGCTGCGCTCAAACCAGGCGGAACTGCCCGCGATGTCCGTTATCACTTTGGCAACCCAACCGCCCGTACAGGACTCGGCGGTGGTGAGGGTCGCACCGCGCTGCTTTAACGCCAGCCCTACCACTTCGCTAAGTTGCATCAATTCATGGTCAGTCATTCTTGCCCCCGGCTTCGGAAAAACGTGCTGCACAAGATAGCACTTTCTCGTCAGATATGGGGATGAGGTGCATCTTTTACGAGGCTGCTTCAGAAAAAAGCCGACGCGGGTGCGTCGGCTGTTATTTCAGGGGGTTATTTCATGCTCTGCGCGAGAGTCTGGACGTTATGACGGAAGGCTTTTACATAGGTATCGGCCACGCCGCCTTTGGCCGATAAGGCCTCAGGATAAAGCTCGCCTCCCGGCTGCGCGCCCGTGGCGCTGGCGATCTGCTTAACCAGCCGCGGGTCGAGCTGGTTTTCCACAAACCAGGTTTTCACGCCGTCGGCTTTAATTTGATTGATGATCTCAGCCACCTGCGCCGCGCTCGCTTCGCTCTCCGAAGAGAGCCCCTGCGGAGCCATAAAGGTCACGCCGTAGGCGCGGCTGAAATAACCGAAGGCGTCATGGCTGGTCAGCACCTTGCGCTTATCCTGCGGGATCTGGCTAAAGCGGGTTTTCGCCCAGCTGTCCAGCCCGGTAAGCTGCGCGATATAAGGTTTACCGGAAGCCTCCAGCGCGGCTTTGTCCTGCGGATCGGCCTTTACCAGCCCCGCGAGAATATTTTGCGCATACAGCGCACCGTTGGCCGCGCTGTTCCAGGCGTGAGGATCGGTCACGGTTTTGCCATCCTCTTCCAGCGTGTGGGTTTTCACCCCTTCTGATGCCACGACCAGCTGGCCTTTAAATCCGGACGCTTTCACCAGCCGGTCAAGCCAGCCCTCCAGGCCCAGGCCGTTCACCACCACCACATCGGCCTTGCTCAGCGCCGCGCTGTCTTTCGGCGAAGGCTCAAAGGTATGCGGGTCGCCGTCTGGCCCCACCAGCGTAGTCACCTTCACATGCTCGCCGCCGACCTCCTGGGTGATGTCGCCCAGTATTGAAAAGCTGGTCACCACGTTGAGCGTTTTTGCCAGGACGCCCTGCGACATGAATCCGAGCGCGAGTGCGATCGCTAACCCTGTACGTTTCATTATTTTCCCCTTGCGTTAAAAAAGCGCACGCAGGCTGCCAGCCAGCCTGCTGCGCGTGCCAAATAAAACAGAAATAAAGAACAGCGCGCTGGCGGTCAGCACGATAGAGGGACCCGCAGGCAGGCTTACCGCCCAGGAGAGGCTTAGCCCCAGCCACGCGCAGAAAATACCGCTGATGCCTGCCATCAGGAGCAGGCCGGGTAAGGTACGCACCCAGCACCGGGCCGCCACGGCCGGGAGCATCATCAGCCCGACCGCCATCAGCGTGCCCAGCACCTGAAAACCAGCCACCAGATTAAGCACCAGCAGGGCGAGAAACAGACCGTGCAGCAGCCCCGGCAGCCAGCGGGCGTTTACCTGCAACCACGCGGTATCGAAGGCCTCGGTGACCAGCCCGCGATAGAAAATCGCCAGCGTGAGGAGCGTGAAGACACACACGCCGGCCACGAACAGCGCCGCGTCGTTGTCCACCGCGAGAATGGAGCCAAAAAGCAGATGCAGGAGGTCGACGTTCGAGCCGCGCAGCGACACCAGCGTCACGCCCAGCGCCAGCGAACCGAGGTAGAACCCGGCAAAGCTGGCATCCTCTTTAAGCGGCGTGCGACGACTGACCAGCCCGGCCACCAGCGCCACGGCGATCCCGGCGATAAATCCGCCGATGCTCATCGCCAGCAGGGACATTCCGCTCAGGAGATAGCCCACGGCGACGCCGGGCAAAATGGCGTGCGAGAGCGCATCCCCCATCAGGCTCATTCGGCGCAGCAGAAGGAAGACGCCAAGCGCCGTGGTGCTGACGGAAAGCGCCAGGCAGACCACCAGCGCGCGGCGCATAAAGCCGTATTCGATAAACGGCTGGAAAAAGAGATGCCAGATCATGCCACCCTCACCCGGTCGGTTTTCCAGTGCACCACGTCCGCGTCCAGCCGCAGGGTCTGCGGGAAGTGGCGCGCCACGCGTTCGCTGTCGTGCAGCACCGCCAGCACCGTTTGCCCTTGCAGATACATCTCCAGCATCAGCTCCATCAGGACGTGACTGGTTGATTCATCAACGCCGGTGAAAGGCTCGTCGAGCATCACCAGCGGAGCCTGCTGCACTAACACGCGGGCAAACAACATGCGCTGAAACTGGCCGCCGGAGAGTTCATCGATGGTTGAGCGCGCCATTGACGCCAGCCCTACGCGCTCAAGGGCGCTGGCAACGCGCAGACGAGCGTCCCGGCGCAATCCTGCCAGCAGCGACACGCGTGGCCAGCATCCCATGCTCACCACGTCCTGCACGGTGAGCGGGAACTGCGCTTCAAGAGCGTGACGCTGCGCCAGCCAGCCGATGGTCGGACGCTTGCCCTGCCAGCGGAAATTGCCGCTCACCGGGGGAATAAACCCGGCAAGGGTTTTCAGCAGCGTGGATTTACCGCATCCGTTCGCGCCGATGATGGCGGTCATGCTGCCGCGTTCGATGACTCCAGAAATGGCGCGGGTGACGGGCTGGCGATCGTAACCGGCGATCAGCTGATTCATGACGATCATGGCAGCATCACCGCCCAGCGCACGGCCAGCCCGATTAGAAGAGTAAGCGCCAGCGCCAGTAAAAAGCGCTTCAGCGCGGAAAGCGAGAAAAGGGAAGTTGACATCTGAACACCGCATTAAATGTTATAACATAACAATAATAAAAGGCGATGCGGATGTAAATGGACGCGAGGAAATGGGAGTGTGGCGAAATGTTTCTGAGAAACCGGGACGGGCGCACATGCCCTCCCCCACTGGGAGAGGGCTGAATAAAACGGCTTACTGGCTAAACGGTGACGCCGCCGGAACGCGCGCCTGAGACACCGCCAGGCCAAGCTGCCACACGGCCATCGCATAGTGGGTGCTGTGGTTATAGCGGGTGATGGTGTAGAAGTTCGGCATGCCGTACCAGTACTGATAGCCCGTACCGACGTCCAGACGCAGAAGGCTCACCTGATCCACATTGCCCAGCGGCTGCGTCGGCGTTAATCCTGCCGCCGTCAGCTGCGCAACGCTGTATTTGGTTTTGAAGCCATTTTCCAGACCGAACGCGTCGCCGTTGGCCTGCACCGCAACCTGTCCACCCGGCGTCCAGCCGTGGGCTTTGAAGTAGTTCGCCACGCTGCCGATGGCATCAACCGGATCCCACAGGTTGATGTGCCCGTCGCCGTTAAAGTCGACGGCGTACTGTTTGTAGGAGGACGGCATAAACTGGCCGTAACCCATTGCCCCTGCAAACGAGCCTTTCAGATCCAGCGGATCGTCCTGTTCGTTACGCGCCATCAGCAGGAAGGTTTCGAGCTCAGAGGAGAAGTATTCCGCGCGACGCGGATAGTTAAAGGAGAGCGTCGCCAGCGCGTCGAGGATGCGGGTTTTACCCATCACGCGGCCCCAGCGGGTTTCAACGCCAATAATCCCGACGATAATTTCCGGCGGCACGCCGTATACCTGCCACGCGCGGTTCAGGGCGTCTTCATATTGATTCCAGAACGCCACGCCGTTTTGCACGTTGTCCGGGGTAATAAACTGTTTGCGATAGCGAAGCCATGCGCCGTTTGGCCCGCTCGGCACCTGCGCCGTGGGTGCCTGTCGGTCCATCAGGCGCAGCACGTAGTCCAGACGTTTTGCCTGCGAGAGGATCTCGTGAAGCTGCTGTCTGTCAAAACCGTGTTTGCTGACCATTTTATCGATGAACTGCTCGGCAGCCGGGTTATTCGCAAAGTCGCCGCCCATCTGCATCATGTTGTGCTGAGGCTCCAGCAGGAATCCCCCTGACGGCGCGCCCGCAGTGGGCTGTGCGGTTTCAGATTTCGGTTTACTACTACAGGCTGAAAGCAGAATAAGTGCAGGGAGTAACGCTGCATAACGACGCTTGAACATGAGACATCCATTTAACGAGTTCGGGAAGAACCCATTATGGTAAAGCATCCTTCACACCACAAGGAAGCGGTAGTCGCCACCACCGCAAAATCTTTACGCGTCCTCTCGCAAACCCGCCCTTTTATTAACCGGTGCGACAATGGCTAGCCTTTCAGACCCAGACGTTTCGCCAGCCGGTGCAGGTTGGCGACGTCCATCTCCAGCGCCCGGGCGCACGCCGCCCAGCTGCGGTTATTCTGCTCCAGCGCGCGGACGATACGCTGGCGCTGAAATTCTTCCGTCGCCTCGCGCAGGTTTTCGTTCACAACAGCAGGCGCTTCCTGAACCATCGTAGGCGCGGCGTCATCGTGCAGGGCGAAATGGCGGGCGTGGATCACCACCTCATCGCCGGAACGCGTCGCCCGCGCCAGCACTACCGCCCGGTGAATGGCGTGTTCCAGCTCGCGCACGTTCCCCGGCCAGCCGTAGCTCAGCAGATGCGTTCTTGCGCCGGGGCTGAGCACCACGCGGGACAGCCCCATTTTGAGCCGACACTGCTCGCAGAAATAGCCCGCCAGCAGAATCACATCCTCACCGCGCTCGCGCAGGGGCGGCACGGTGAGCGGAAACACGCTCAGGCGATGGAACAGGTCGGCGCGGAAGTTCCCGGCCAGCACCTCTTCGCGCAGGTCGCGGTTGGTCGCCGCCAGCACGCGCACGTCGACCCGCAGGCTGCGATCGTCTCCTACGCGCTGAATATCGCCGTACTGCAACACGCGCAGCAGTTTGGCCTGCAACGAAAGAGACAGCTCGCCGATTTCATCGAGGAACAGCGTGCCGTTGTCCGCCATTTCAAACTTGCCGCTGCGGTTGCTGATGGCCCCGGTGAAGGCGCCTTTAACGTGCCCGAACAGCTCGCTCTCCGCCACGCTCTCCGGCAGCGCGGCGCAGTTGAGGTACACCAGCGGGTTCACCGCGCGCGGCGAGGCTTCGTGAATGGATTTCGCCACCAGCTCTTTACCGGTCCCGGTTTCCCCGAAGATCAGCACGTTGAGATCCGATGCCGCCACGATGTCGATCTCTTTTTTGAGCTGCTCCATCCCCGGCGACAGGCCGATTATTTCGGTGTGCGCCACCTGCTCAAACGCCGCCGGGTTGCCGGGAAGGATATTCTGGCTCTCAAGCTGCTCAATCAGCAGCGCATTGTTCAGCGCCCCGGCGGCCAGCGCCGCAATCAGCCGCAGCTCTTCGTCGCTGAAGGTATCGAACTGTTCCGGCGACATGCCGTCCAGCGTTAACGCCCCAATCAGGTTTTGCCCGGCAAATAGCGGCAGGCCGATGCAGGCATGGACCTTCAGGCTCTCCTGACCGGGGATCAGGCCGTCGTACGGGTCGGGCAGATCGCTGTCCGCCGGGAAGCGCACCACGTCCCCCGCGCGGGCGATCGTTTCGAGGCGCGGATGGCCCTCAAGGGTAAAGCGCCGCCCGAGAACGTCCTGCGCCAGCCCGTCGATAGCCAGCGGAATAAACTGCCGTCCTTCGTAGCGCAGCAGCGCCGAGGCATCGCACGCCAGCACGTGGCGCAGCGTGGAGATCAGCCGCTGGAAGCGGTCCTGATGCCCGATACCGGTTTGCAGTTCAATGGCGATTTTCGCCAGCACGTCTACGGAAAAGCTCATCTTCGCCTCACTGTCATTTTGACAATGCATAGTGTCATATTGACAACAAAAGGCATAGTCATAATGACTACCCATTTCGGAGCATAATTTTAAATACAACTAAAAATCAATAAGTTAAAAAACTGGCACGCAACTTGATATAGCTAACCCATCTTGTTTTGAAACGCCGTAAAAAATTGAGGTTGCTATGTCTATTCTGGTTAAAAATAACATTCATTGGGTTGGCCAACGTGACTGGGAAGTGCGTGATTTCCACGGGACGGAATACAAAACGCTGCGCGGCAGCAGCTACAACAGCTATCTCATCCGTGAAGGGAAAAACGTGCTGATCGATACCGTCGATCACAAGTTTAGCCGCGAGTTTGTACAGAACCTGCGTAGCGAAATCGATCTGGACGCCATCGACTACATCATCATCAACCATGCGGAAGAGGATCACGCCGGGGCGCTGACCGAGCTGATGTCTTACATCCCGAACACGCCGATTTACTGCACAACTAACGCCATCGACTCCATTAACGGCCACCATCACCATCCGGAGTGGAATTTCCACACCGTTAAGACCGGCGACTCGCTGGATATCGGCAACGGCAAACGGCTAATCTTCGTTGAAACCCCGATGCTCCACTGGCCGGACAGCATGATGACCTACATGACCGGCGACGCGGTGCTGTTCAGCAACGACGCCTTCGGCCAGCACTACTGCGACGAGCGTCTGTTCAACGACGAAGTGGATCAGACTGAACTGTTCGAGCAGTGCCAGCGCTACTACGCCAACATCCTGACCCCGTTCAGCCGTCTGGTGACGCCAAAAATTACCGAGATCCTCGGCTTTAACCTGCCGGTAGATATGATTGCCACCTCTCACGGCGTGGTGTGGCGGGAAAATCCAACGCAGATCGTTGAGCTGTACCTGAAGTGGGCGGCGGATTATCAGGAAGATCGCATTACGATTTTCTACGACACCATGTCCAACAACACCCGCATGATGGCGGACGCGATTGCCCAGGGCATTAACGAAGTCGACCCGAACGTGGCGGTGAAAATCTTCAACGTGGCGCGCAGCGATAAAAACGAAATCCTCACCAACGTCTTCCGCTCCAAAGGGGTGCTGGTGGGCACGTCCACCATGAACAACGTGATGATGCCGAAAATTGCCGGTCTGGTGGAAGAGATGACCGGCCTGCGCTTCCGTAACAAACGCGCCAGCGCCTTTGGCTCTCACGGCTGGAGCGGCGGCGCGGTGGATCGCCTGTCTACCCGTTTGCAGGACGCCGGCTTTGAGATGTCCATGAGCCTGAAGGCCAAATGGCGCCCGGACATCGACGCGCTGGAAATCTGCCGCCAGCACGGGCGTGATATTGCACGTCAGTGGGCGCTTGCTCCGCTTCCAGAGGCGGCCCCTGCCGCAGCCCCAGCGCCTGAAGCTACCGCCTGTGGTTCTGCCGCCGCCGATCTCGGCCCGCGTATGCAGTGCAGCGTCTGCCAGTGGATTTACGATCCGGAACTGGGCGAGCCGTTGCAGGACGTGGCGCCAGGCACGCCGTGGAGTGAGGTGCCGGATAACTTCCTCTGCCCGGAATGTTCGCTTGGCAAAGACGTCTTCGACGAACTGGGCACGGAGGCAAAATGAATAACGGTATCGTTATCATCGGCTCGGGCTTTGCGGCCCGCCAGCTGGTGAAAAATATCCGCAAGCAGGACGTGAACGTGCCGCTGACGCTGATCGCCGCCGACAGCATGGACGAGTACAACAAGCCGGATTTGAGCCACGTTATCAGCCAGAATCAGCGCGCCGACGATCTCACCCGCCAGACGGCGGGGGAGTTTGCCGAACAGTTTAATTTGCGCCTGTTTCCCTACACCTGGGTGACGGATATCGACGCCGCCGCCCGTGTGGTGAAGGCAAAAGAGAAAAGCTGGCAGTACGACAGGCTGGTGCTGGCAACGGGTGCCGCCGCGTTTGTGCCGCCGGTTGAGGGACGCGAGCTAATGGTGACGCTCAACAGCCAGCAGGAGTACCAGGCCAGCGAAACCCTGCTGCGCGATGCCGCCAGAGTCATGATTGTGGGCGGCGGGCTGATTGGCACCGAGCTGGCGATGGACTTTTGCCGCGCCGGAAAAGCGGTCACGCTTGTGGATCACGCAGCGAGCATCCTTTCCGCGCTGATGCCCGCAGAAGTAAGCAGTCGCTTACAGCATCGCCTGACCGATATGGGCGTGCATCTGCTGCTGAAATCACAGCTGCAAAGCCTGAGCAAAACCGACGGTGGTATTCGCGCCTCGCTTGACGGCAACCGCAGCGTTGAGGCCGACGTGGTGATTGCCGCCACAGGCCTGCGCCCGGAAACTGCCCTCGCCCAGCGTGCGGGTGCCGAGGTTAACCGTGGCGTGAAGGTCGACAGCTATCTGCAAACTACCCAGCCGGACGTTTACGCCCTGGGCGACTGCGCAGAGATTAACGGCCAGGTGCTGCCGTTCCTGCAACCTATTCAGCTTAGCGCCATGTATCTGGCGAAAAATCTGCTCGGCAGCAGCGCGCCGCTTAAACTGCCCGCCATGCTGGTGAAGGTGAAAACGCCGGAGCTTCCGCTGCACCTGGCAGGCGAAACCCAGCGTCAGAATCTGAACTGGCAGCTGGCGATTGAGCCGCAGGGAATGGTAGCGCGCGGTTCCGATGCTGACGGCCAGCTCCGCGCCTTTGTCGTTAGCGAAGACCGGATGAAGGAGGCTTTCGCGCTGCTGAAGTCGCTTCCCGTTTAACCCGTAGTCCCTTACCAGGTAATGACTCCAACTTA
>NZ_JAKCMV010000008.1:0-90525 GCF_021440515.1 Enterobacter asburiae
CCGCTCGGGAACCCCACCACGGGGTAATGCTTTTACTGGCCTGCTTCCTGTTGGAAGCGGGGCGCATCATATCAAATGATGCGCCCCTGTAAAGCATTCCTTTCGGTAAACGCGGCTGTTTGCCTGCTTTTTATCCGTAAAGGTGCAATGCTAATCAATTCATTTTACGAAGGATTAAAGAATAATCGTTCTGTTACCGTAAACAAACACGCGCTGCGCCAGCACCTGATACAGCGCGCGGCTTAATACGTTCTTCTCGACGTCACGTCCGGCGCGCATCATATCTTCTGCGGTGTAGGTATGATCCACGTGTATCACGTCCTGCATAATGATTGGGCCTTCGTCCAGGTTGTCGTTAACGTAGTGCGCGGTAGCACCGATAATCTTCACGCCGCGCTCGTACGCCTGATGATAAGGGCGCGCGCCGATAAAGGCCGGCAGGAACGAGTGGTGGATGTTGATGATCTTGTTCGGGAAGCGCGACACAAATGACGGCGTCAGCACGCGCATATACTTCGCCAGCACCACGTAATCCGGGTTGTGCGCTTCAATGGCCTGCGCCATCAGATCGTCATGCTCTTCGCGGGTATGGCCTTCGTGGCTCACCAGCTCAAACGGAATATCAAAGCGCTCGACCAGCGAGCGCAGCGTGTCGTGGTTACCAATGACCGCTGCGATGTCCACATCCAGACCACCGTAGTTGGCTTTCATCAGCAGATCGCCCAGACAGTGGGCCTCTTTGGTAACCAGAATCACCACGCGGCGGCGACCGGCGGGAGTCAGCTCGCGAACGGAACCTTCCGGCAGGGCGCTGTCCAGATCGGCAAGCAGGGTGGTGTCGTTGAAAATCCCTTCCAGCTCGGTGCGCATAAAGAAGCGACCGGTACGGTGGTCAACAAACTCATTGTTCTGCACGATATTCAGTTCATGCTTGTAACAAATGTTGGTAATTCGTGCGATAAGCCCCTTCTGGTCGGGACAAATAGTGCGCAGAACTTTACGTTGTAATGATTGCATCGCCGGGAAATCCTGTTTTTGTATTTGCGAAAGCTGGGCTGTCAGGCATTACTGCCCGCAGCACTTTTTAAATTTTTTACCTGAACCACACGGGCAGGGATCGTTACGGCCAAATTGCGGACGTGTGCCGTCAATATAATACCATTGCCCGTTTTCCCGTAAAAAACGGGAACGTTCAATAATGGCCGCCGATTTAGCGCCCTCTTTAAAGCGGGCGACAAAGCTGACGTAGCCTTCGTTTGCATCGCTGCCTGGTGCGGCGTCATACACGGTCAGGCCAAGCCAGTAGGTAGTGGCAAAGCCGGACTCGATGTCCTGACGAAAATCGGCGGCATGGCAAGACGGATGCCAGGTCTTAATCAGATAGTCTGCGTCCTTGATCACAAAAGCAGTATATCGCGAACGCATAAGGTGTGACGGGTCTGGTGCAACCTGCTCGCCAGTAAGATATCGCTGGCAACATAGGCTATACTCCAGAGCGCTACCACAGGGGCAGAGTTGAGACACGATTCTCTTCCTGGACAAAAAATTAACAGCGTAAAAACGCTCAAGGTAGCACCATGTTAACTGAGCAGTTGCGTTGACGCTATGTCGGGAATCCAGGGGAAGTAAAACAGGGCTAATGAGAAAGGTAAAAATTGGACTGGCGCTTGGCTCAGGTGCAGCCAGGGGCTGGTCACATATCGGCGTAATCAATGCGCTTAAGCAGATGGGGATTGATGTCGATATCGTCGCTGGTTGTTCTATCGGTTCGCTGGTCGGGTCTGCATACGCGTGCGGAAAGCTTCCTGAGCTTGAAACCTGGGTGCGCTCCTTTAGCTACTGGGACGTGCTGCGCCTGATGGATCTCTCCTGGCAGCGTGGCGGGCTGCTGCGCGGCGAACGGGTGTTCAATCATTTTCGCCAGGTTATGCCTTTCGCCGATTTCAAAGACTGCCAAATGCCTTTCGGTGCCGTCGCAACCAACCTTAGTACCGGGCGCGAGCTGTGGTTTACCGAAGGCGACATCCACCTTGCCGTGCGTGCATCCTGTAGTATGCCGGGATTGATGGCGCCGGTGCCGCACAACGGCTATTGGCTGGTCGACGGCGGCGTGGTTAACCCTATCCCTATTTCACTCACCCGAGCCATGGGCGCCGATATCGTTATTGCGGTCGATCTTCAGCACGACGCGCATCTTATGCAGCAGGAGCTTCTTCCCGTCAATATGCAAAATGACGATCCCGAAGGTGAAAAACTCGCCTGGCACGAAAGACTGCGCGGACGTATAGGGCGCATTTCGGCCCGGCGTTCCGTCACGGCCCCAACGGCAATGGAGATCATGACGACCTCCATTCAGGTGCTCGAAAACCGCCTAAAGCGCAATCGAATGGCCGGCGACCCGCCTGACATTCTGATTCAACCGTATTGCCCACAAATTGCGACTCTGGATTTTCATCGCGCCGAAGCCGCGATTGCCGCAGGTTCGTTAGCCGTAGAGAAAAAAATGGATGAGCTGATGCCGTTTGTGCGGACATCAGCCTGAGTACGCTTTTTTTTGATTACTTCAGCAAAATCTGACAGGCGATAGTGCCGATCCCATGCCACTATTGAATAACTGTCAGCCAGGGGAGGAACCATGACGCAGCCATTGGCCGGAAAACATATTTTGATAGTTGAAGACGAGCCGGTTTTCCGATCGCTGCTGGATTCGTGGTTAACCTCATTAGGTGCAAATACATCGCTTGCCGAAGACGGTGTCGATGCGCTGGAAAAAATGCTCAATATCACCCCGGATCTGATGATTTGTGATATCGACATGCCGCGCATGGACGGTCTTAAGCTGGTGGAGCATTTGCGCAATGAGGGCGATCAGATGCCGATTCTGGTCATTTCCGCGACGGAAAATATGGCCGATATTGCAAAAGCATTACGGCTGGGCGTTCAGGATATTCTGTTAAAACCGCTCAAAGATCTGAATCGTCTGCGTGAAACCGTATTGGCCTGTCTCTATCCCAATATGTTTAATTCCCGCGTCGAGGAAGAAGAGCGTCTTTTTCAGGACTGGGATGCGTTAGTCAGTAATCCGCTTGCCGCCTCGAAATTATTACAGGAGCTTCAGCCGCCTGTTCAGCAGTCAATTTCCCATTGTCGCGTAAATTATCGCCAGCTGGTTGCCGCTGACCAGCCCGGACTGGTGCTCGATATTGCGCCATTATCCGATTCAGACCTGGCGTTTTATTGTCTGGACGTGACGCGTGCGGGGGATAACGGTGTTTTAGCCGCGTTATTACTTCGGGCGCTATTTAACGGATTATTACAGGAGCAGTTGTCACATCAGGGGCAACGGCTTCCCGAATTGGGAAGTTTGCTCAAACAGGTTAATCATCTTTTCCGCCAGGCAAATTTACCCGGCCAGTTTCCACTGCTGGTGGGTTATTACCACAGCGGGCTGCAAAATCTTATCCTCGTATCTGCCGGGCTTAACGCATCGCTTAATACGGGGGAGCATCAAATACAGGTCAGTAGCGGTGTTCCGCTTGGGACATTAGGAACGGCTTATCTAAATCAAATTAGCCACCGTTGCGCCTCCTGGCAGTGCCAAATTTGGGGGGCAGGGGGCCGCTTACGTTTAATGTTGTCCACGGAATAAGCAGTTGAATTTTATTCGTCAGATTGCTTTTCCGCAGTTTTGCTGGCGGTGCTACTATCACTGCCAGATTTATGCGTATTTGTCCTAATTGATCGGCAACGCGTCCTTTTCAGACCCGGACTGTCCGGTGAGGCTGATATACTCAACGCGTTATTTAATGAATAAGTTCAAAACTTGAACAGCTCAGGAGAATTTCAATGGCTGCCCTAAATTCGAAAGTCAGAAAGGCCGTTATCCCGGTAGCGGGATTGGGAACCAGGATGCTACCCGCGACTAAGGCAATCCCTAAAGAGATGCTGCCGTTGGTTGATAAGCCATTAATCCAGTACGTTGTTAATGAATGTATCGCCGCAGGAATTACTGAAATTGTCCTCGTAACGCATTCATCTAAAAACTCTATTGAAAACCACTTCGATACAAGTTTCGAACTTGAAGCCATGCTGGAAAAACGCGTTAAGCGTCAGCTGCTGGCTGAAGTTCAGTCTATTTGCCCGCCGCACGTCACTATTATGCAGGTTCGTCAGGGCCTGGCGAAAGGTCTGGGCCACGCCGTTCTGTGCGCGCACCCGGTTGTGGGCAATGAGCCAGTAGCTGTTATTCTGCCGGACGTGATTCTGGACGAATATGAATCTGACCTGTCCCAGGACAACCTGGCGGATATGATTAAACGCTTCGACGAAACCGGCAGCAGCCAGATCATGGTTGAACCCGTTGCGGATGTGACCGCATACGGCGTTGTAGACTGCAAAGGCGTAAACCTGGAACCTGGTGAAAGCGTACCGATGGTTGGCGTCGTAGAGAAGCCTAAAGCGGACGTAGCGCCGTCTAACCTCGCTGTGGTGGGTCGTTATGTTCTGAGCGCAGAGATCTGGCCACTGCTGGCGAAAACCCCTCCAGGAGCGGGTGACGAGATCCAGCTGACCGACGCCATTGATATGCTGATCGAGAAAGAGACTGTTGAAGCCTACCACATGAAAGGTAAGAGCCACGACTGCGGTAATAAACTCGGTTATATGCAGGCGTTTGTTGAATATGGCATTCGTCACAACTCACTGGGTGAAGAATTTAAATCCTGGCTCCAGGAGAGCCTGGATATTAAAAAATAATCCGCTCGTAGTTTGAACTAAACCGGTGTGGCGTTGTCCACCGGTTTTTTTATACCCATAAAAAATAGTAGGGATACTCGTGCGAGTTTTGTAAGACTGCTTAAATAGAGCGTTGTCGCTATATGTCAGAGTGTAAGGGGATGTTCAGGCAGAATTTGGGCAAAAAAAATCCCGCCTTTAGCGGGATTCTTAGAATAACTTCGGATTAATCCTTAATCAGGAAGTCATCCAGTTGTTTACCTTGCTCATCCATTGCTTTCTTGATAACAGCAGGAGTACGACCCTGGCCAGTCCAGGTTTTCTCTTCGCCGTTCTCATCGATGTAGCTATATTTAGCAGGACGGGCAGCGCGTTTTGCTTTGGTGCCCGTTTTAGCGGCAGCCATGCTGTTCAGTAATTCGTTTGGATCGATACCATCAGCAATCAGCATTTCGCGGTATTGTTGCAGTTTGCGAGTACGTTCTTCGATTTCAGCCGCTGCTGCGCTTTCTTCTTCACGACGCTCATTAACTACAACTTCTAATTTTTCCAGCATTTCTTCAAGCGTTTCGAGGGTGCATTCTCTTGCCTGCGCACGAAGAGTACGGATGTTGTTCAGAATTTTAAGTGCTTCGCTCATTGTAGTAATCTCAAACTTATAATGGGGGGTGGTTTGTTGTTCTAATAATAGAGCGATAAATTCAGTTGTGCAATAGGTGGGAATGTAAGGAATTCAAAAAATACTAAATATCGAAAGGTATAATTAATTACGCTAACTTAAATTTCATCTCTTCTCAGCACCGCCTGTTATCACATCTACCCGCATAAACAGGCCGAGCACATGTTTGTTTTTGTGACATTTACCGCAGGAATTATAGTTGCGGCGGATAAATATCAGCCTTTTGTATTACTCCGAAAACGGGGCGTTACATTGGCAATAGTTAATAAATAGTGAATTTTCCAGGAGCGACATTCCAGTATAAAAACAAGTGTTATCCAGGACTTTACTGATAACTGTTTTATGTGCCTGAATGCCATTACTTCATGTTTTAACGCATTATTTTACTATATCTAAGCTTCATCTCCCGGTGTCTAAAACCCTTGTTCTGCGCGGTGTATCGCGGAAGAACAGGCAAAATATGGTACAATGACTCATTGGGAATATTACACATTGATTAGGGTTTTACGGCCAATGGCACAACTTTATTTCTACTATTCGGCAATGAATGCAGGGAAATCTACCGCGCTGCTCCAGTCTTCTTACAATTATCAGGAGCGGGGAATGCATACCCTTGTTTACACCGCTGAGATTGACGATCGCTTCGGTGCAGGGAAGGTCAGTTCACGTATAGGTCTTTCGTCCCCTGCAAAGCTCTATAACCCGCAGACGGACCTGCTGGCAGATATCCGTGCAGAACACGCTTCACGGCCCGTACATTGCGTTCTGGTGGACGAGAGCCAGTTCCTGACGCGCGAGCAGGTACATGCGCTGTCAGACGTGGTGGATGAGCTGGATATTCCGGTTCTCTGCTACGGGCTGCGTACCGATTTTCGAGGAGAGCTATTCCCCGGTAGCCAGTATTTGCTCGCATGGTCAGATAAGCTGGTCGAATTAAAAACCATCTGCTTCTGCGGCCGTAAAGCTAGCATGGTGCTTCGCCTCGATCAGTCAGGTAAACCTTATGCAGACGGGGAACAGGTGGTTATAGGAGGCAATGAGCGTTATGTTTCGGTATGTCGTAAACATTATAAAGAAGCGCTGGTTGTCGGCTCGCTAACCGCCATCCAAAACGATAACCGGAAATAAAAAAAGGTTATATTCTTTTCACTATTGCCCTTTAGAACATAAAAAAACCCGCCAAAAGGCGGGTTTTTTAGTAGAGCGTCAATTAAGCGCTTTTCTTCGCTTTTTTATCAGCTTTAACAATCGGTGCTTCAACTTTCGCTACGGCTGTTTCACCTTCGGTGTACTCGCGTCCGTAGTAGGTATCCAGCAGGATCTGTTTCAGCTCGGCAATCAGTGGGTAGCGCGGGTTCGCACCAGTACACTGGTCATCGAATGCATCTTCAGACAGCTTATCAACGTGAGCAAGGAAGTCAGCTTCCTGAACGCCTGCTTCACGGATAGATTTAGGAATACCCAGTTCAGCTTTGATGCTGTCCAGCCATGCCAGCAGTTTCTCAATCTTCGCAGCAGTACGGTCGCCCGGTGCGCTCAGACCCAGGTGGTCTGCGATTTCAGCATAACGACGACGCGCTTGTGGACGGTCGTACTGGCTGAACGCAGTCTGCTTGGTTGGGTTGTCGTTAGCGTTATAGCGGATAACGTTGCTGATCAACAGGGCGTTCGCCAGACCGTGAGGAATGTGGAACTGAGAGCCCAGTTTGTGCGCCATTGAGTGACAAACACCCAGGAAGGCGTTCGCAAACGCGATACCGGCGATGGTTGCTGCACTGTGTACACGCTCACGCGCTACCGGGTTTTTAGACCCTTCGTTGTAGGACGCTGGCAGGTTTTCCTTCAGCAGTTTCAGCGCTTGCAGAGCCTGACCGTCAGAGAACTCAGAAGCCAGTACAGACACATAGGCTTCCAGTGCGTGAGTCACGGCATCCAGACCACCGAACGCACACAGGGACTTAGGCATATCCATCACCAGGTTGGCGTCAACGATAGCCATATCTGGAGTCAGCGCGTAGTCAGCCAGTGGGTATTTCTGACCTGTTGCATCGTCGGTCACAACCGCAAACGGCGTTACTTCTGAACCCGTACCGGAGGTAGTGGTCACGGCGATCATTTTCGCTTTCACACCCATTTTCGGGAACTTGTAGATACGTTTACGGATGTCCATAAAGCGCAGCGCCAGCTCTTCGAAGTGGGTTTCTGGGTGCTCGTACATGACCCACATGATTTTCGCGGCGTCCATTGGGGAACCGCCACCCAGTGCGATGATCACATCTGGTTTGAAGGAGTTCGCCAGTTCCGCACCTTTACGCACTACGGTCAGGGTTGGGTCAGCTTCAACTTCGAAGAAGACTTCAGTCTCGACGCCAGCCGCTTTCAGAACAGAGGTGATCTGGTCAGCGTAGCCGTTGTTGAACAGGAAACGGTCAGTCACGATGAGCGCACGTTTGTGGCCATCAGTAATCACTTCATCCAGCGCGATTGGCAGAGAGCCACGGCGGAAGTAGATAGATTTCGGAAGTTTATGCCACAACATGTTTTCAGCTCGCTTAGCAACGGTTTTCTTGTTGATCAGGTGCTTAGGACCAACGTTCTCAGAGATGGAGTTACCACCCCATGAACCACAACCCAGAGTCAGGGAAGGTGCGAGTTTAAAGTTGTACAGGTCACCGATACCACCCTGAGAAGCAGGGGTGTTGATCAGGATACGCGCTGTTTTCATCATCTGACCGAAGTGAGCAACACGCTCTGGCTGGTTGTCCTGGTCAGTGTACAGGCAAGAGGTGTGACCGATACCGCCCATGGCAACCAGTTTCTCTGCTTTCTCTACCGCGTCTTCGAAATCTTTCGCACGGTACATTGCCAGAGTAGGGGACAGTTTTTCGTGAGCAAACGGCTCGCTTTCGTCAACAACGGTCACTTCACCGATCAGAATCTTGGTGGTTGCCGGAACGGTAAAGCCTGCCAGTTCAGCAATTTTGTATGCTGGCTGACCCACGATAGCGGCGTTCAGCGCGCCGTTTTTCAGGATGATGTCCTGAACGGCTTTCAGTTCGTGGCCTTGCAGCATGTAGCCGCCGTGGCTTGCGAAACGTTCGCGAACGGCGTCGTAGACGGAATCAACCACAACAACGGACTGCTCGGAAGCACAAATTACGCCGTTATCGAAGGTTTTGGACATCAGTACAGAGGCAACAGCACGTTTGATATCAGCGGTTTCGTCGATGACTACAGGGGTGTTACCTGCGCCTACGCCGATTGCTGGTTTACCGGAGCTGTATGCTGCTTTAACCATGCCTGGGCCACCGGTTGCCAGAATCAGGTTAATGTCCGGGTGGTGCATCAGCGCATTGGACAGCTCAACGGAAGGTTGGTCGATCCAGCCAATCAGATCTTTTGGTGCGCCCGCAGCGATAGCTGCCTGCAACACGATATCTGCGGCTTTGTTGGTCGCATCTTTTGCACGTGGGTGCGGGGAGAAGATGATTGCGTTACGGGTCTTCAGGCTGATCAGTGATTTGAAGATCGCAGTAGACGTTGGGTTAGTGGTTGGGACGATACCGCAGATAATACCGATAGGTTCAGCGATGGTGATGGTACCAAAAGTGTCGTCTTCAGACAGCACGCCACAGGTTTTCTCATCTTTATAGGCGTTGTAGATATACTCAGAAGCAAAGTGGTTTTTGATCACTTTATCTTCAACGATACCCATACCGGATTCGGCAACGGCCATTTTAGCGAGAGGGATTCGAGCATCTGCAGCAGCCAGAGCGGCCGCGCGGAAGATTTTATCAACCTGTTCTTGGGTGAAATTGGCATATTCACGCTGGGCTTTTTTCACGCGCTCGACGAGTGCGTTCAGTTCAGCGATATTAGTAACAGCCATAATGCTCTCCTGATAATGTTTAAACTCTATTAGTAAACCAGCGCTCGATACGTCAGACAGTATAGTCAGAGCCGATACCACTTGCGTAACATACAGTAAAACAACGGGTTACTTTACACTCCAGCGCACTAATTTACTAAAAGAGCCTTACCTAAGCATCATCCTTTTTTGATAGGTTCACCCCTGGGGGCGTAATCAAGATTACTCACTTCTGAGTACGAAAATCATGATCTGAGTCAATTTTACCCCAAGCTGATACCTTTCAGCAGGGGTTATTTCGTTCAGAATTATCCAGTGTTAAATAATTAAGTAACTATTGGAAGTGGCACTATCATTGAATACACAAATGGTTAACATCGCGAATTGATGTCGTTTTGACGTAGATTTCTGGTGAAGTGTGCTAATAAAAAGCGTATCTTCAGCGCGGTTTTATTACCACACATTATCTGTCCCTGGCCATGCTTATAAGCGGAACTAAACGTGATTCAGTCGCTCTTTGATTTCCCCACATATTTCAAGTTTTTCATCGGTCTGTTTGCCTTAGTTAACCCGGTAGGGATCATCCCTGTCTTCATTAGTATGACCAGCTACCAGACGGCGGCTGCCAGAAACAAAACCAACCTGACGGCTAACCTCTCGGTTGCCATCATTTTGCTGACGTCGCTTTATCTGGGTGACGCGATTTTGCAAATCTTTGGGATCTCCATTGATTCATTCCGCATCGCGGGCGGGATCCTGGTGGTCACTATCGCGATGTCGATGATCAGCGGTAAGCTTGGTGAAGACAAACAGAACAAGCAGGAAAAATCAGAAACGGCGATCCGCGAAAGCATCGGCGTGGTGCCTTTAGCATTGCCCCTGATGGCGGGCCCCGGCGCCATCAGTTCTACCATTGTATGGGGAACGCGCTATCACAATATTATGCACCTGATTGGTTTTTCGGTGGCAATTGCGCTCTTCGCGCTGTGCTGTTGGGGCGTGTTCCGCATGGCGCCCTGGCTGGTGCGTTTGCTGGGGCAGACCGGCATCAACGTAATTACCCGTATCATGGGGCTGTTGTTGATGGCGTTGGGGATTGAATTTATCGTAACGGGAATAAAGAGCATCTTCCCCGGATTATTACACTAACGATTTCATATGAAACAACGGAGCCAGTGGCTCCGTTTTTTTTACGTCATTATCAGCAAATCATATAAATAAAGTTGAATAGCGGATAAGCCATAATAAATTCTACTAATAATCGAGATAGCTTTTATTTCAACGAGTTAGCTTTTCTCCTCGCGCGCGCCTGCACAGAAACCATGCAATCGATCTGTTATTTTTATCACACGATACTCTGGGGCTTGCTGAGAGATAACCGAAATGATATTAGTAATTTCAACGTTCCGTTAGATGAATGTGCTAAATAATAATCAATTGTTAAATTTTCGTACAAAATCAGTCATCGCGAGCGCAGCGACGTGCTCAGAGAGAGATTTTTCTCTATCCCATTGAGTATTATGATTTTTTAATGATATTTGATGTCTGGCAGGGCAGCCCACACGGTCACGGCAATCGCCGTAAAAGAGAATTGCTTAACAAATTTGCAAAATGTATTGGCGTGACTTTGCACCATTTGGTACTTTCCGGCCTTATATTTCGCGGCAGTAAACAAGTAGATGATAATTATTTTCATATAGATTCATCTCAGTAATTCATCACATGCCTCATTACAGGGGAGGCGTGGAAAGAATCGACGCAAGACGGCCATACGAGCGGTCAGTAATAAAAAAGTCGGTGATAGCAGAAGTAAAAAAAGAACCTGACAGCAGCAAAAAAAACTCCTGCGCTGTACAGGCCCCAACAGGGGAATACACAGCTGGCGAAGGCCAGTCATTATAATGAGTGGAGTATCAACACAATGTCCATCATCACAAAAAAAAGTCTGGTAGCTGCGGGAATTCTTACAGCGCTAATCGCGGGCAACGCTGCAATGGCTGCGGACGTTCCGGCAGGGGTACAGCTGGCTGAAAAACAGACGCTGGTACGTAACAACGGTGCGGAAGTTCAGTCTCTTGATCCGCACAAAATTGAAGGTGTTCCTGAGTCAAACGTAAACCGTGACCTCTTTGAAGGTCTGCTGGTCACCGACGTTGACGGCCACCCGGCTCCGGGTGTCGCGGAAAAATGGGACAACAAAGATTTCAAAGTCTGGACCTTCCATCTGCGTAAAGATGCGAAGTGGTCTGACGGCACGCCGGTTACCGCCGAAGATTTCGTGTATAGCTGGCAGCGCCTGGCGAATCCAAACACCGCCTCTCCGTATGCGAGCTATTTGCAGTACGGCCACATTGCTAACATTGATGACATCATCGCCGGTAAAAAGCCGGTAACCGATCTGGGCGTGAAAGCCATCGATGCGAATACCTTTGAAGTGACGTTGAGCGAGCCTGTTCCGTACTTCTACAAATTACTGGTACACCCGTCCGTTTCCCCGGTGCCAAAATCTGCCGTTGAGAAGTTCGGTGAGAAATGGACCCAGCCAGCCAATATCGTGACCAACGGTGCCTACAAGCTGAAAGACTGGGTCGTCAACGAACGTATGGTGCTTGAGCGTAACCCGCAGTACTGGGATAACGCGAAAACGGTGATCAATCAGGTAACCTACCTGCCAATCTCTTCCGAAGTGACCGACGTTAACCGCTACCGCAGCGGTGAAATCGACATGACCTATAACAACATGCCGATTGAACTGTTCCAGAAGCTGAAAAAAGAGATCCCGAAAGAAGTTCACGTCGACCCGTATCTCTGCACCTACTACTACGAAATCAATAACCAGAAAGCACCGTTCACCGACGTGCGCGTGCGTACTGCGCTGAAGCTGGCTCTTGACCGCGATATCATCGTGAACAAAGTGAAAAACCAGGGCGACCTGCCAGCGTACAGCTACACGCCTCCGTACACCGATGGCGCAAAGCTGACCGAGCCAGCCTGGTTCAAAGAAACGCAGGAACAGCGTAATGCAGAAGCCAAAAAACTGCTGGCTGAAGCGGGCTACACCGCTGACAAGCCGCTGACCTTCAGCCTGCTGTACAACACTTCGGATCTGCATAAAAAGCTGGCTATCGCCGTCGCATCCATCTGGAAGAAAAACCTGGGCGCGAACGTGAAGCTGGAGAACCAGGAGTGGAAAACCTTCCTGGACAGCCGCCATCAGGGCACCTTTGACGTGGCGCGTGCGGGCTGGTGTGCGGACTATAACGAGCCAACCTCCTTCCTGAACACCATGCTGAGCGACAGCTCAAACAACACGGCGCACTACAAGAGCCCGGCATTTGACAAGCTGATCGGCGATACGCTGCAAGCCTCTGACGAAGCGCAGCGCTCTGAGCTGTACGCCAAAGCGGAACAGCAGCTGGATAAAGACTCCGCGATCGTCCCGGTTTACTACTACGTTAACGCCCGTCTGGTGAAACCGTGGGTGGGTGGATATACCGGTAAAGACCCGTTGGATAATATCTACGTGAAAAACTTGTATATTATCAAGCATTAATGGCAATGAGTGGGGCGGGTTCGCTCGCCCCACGGTGTCTAACCAACGTCACATAATATAGGCACACGCCAGAAGGTACGGGCAATGTTAAAATTTATCCTACGTCGCTGTCTTGAAGCGATCCCAACGCTATTTATTCTGATCACCATCTCCTTCTTTATGATGCGTCTTGCACCGGGAAGTCCATTTACCGGCGAACGTACGCTGCCGCCAGAAGTCATGGCGAACATCGAAGCGAAATACCACTTAAACGATCCTATCTCCACGCAGTACTTCAATTATCTGAAGCAGCTGGCGCACGGGGATTTCGGGCCGTCATTTAAATATAAAGACTATTCCGTGAATGACCTGGTGGCGTCCAGCTTCCCGGTATCGGCGAAATTAGGGGCTGCGGCCTTTTTCCTGGCCGTTATTCTCGGCGTTACCGCAGGCGTCATTGCGGCACTTAAACAAAATACCAAATGGGATTATGCGGTAATGGGGGTCGCAATGACCGGGGTGGTTATCCCGAGCTTCGTTGTCGCGCCGTTACTGGTGATGATATTTGCCATCACGCTGAAATGGCTGCCGGGCGGCGGCTGGAACGGCGGGGCACTGAAGTTCATGTTATTGCCGATGGTGGCCTTATCGCTGGCGTACATCGCCAGTATCGCGCGTATCACCCGTGGCTCGATGATTGAAGTTCTGCACTCAAACTTCATCCGTACCGCGCGTGCGAAGGGGCTGCCGATGCGCCGGATTATTTTCCGCCACGCGCTCAAGCCTGCGCTATTACCGGTGCTGTCCTACATGGGGCCGGCATTCGTGGGTATCATCACCGGCTCGATGGTTATCGAAACGATCTACGGTTTGCCGGGCATCGGTCAGCTGTTCGTGAACGGCGCGCTCAACCGCGACTACTCCCTGGTGCTGAGCCTGACGATCCTCGTCGGTGCATTAACCATTCTCTTTAACGCCGTGGTCGATGTGCTGTATGCCGTTATTGACCCGAAAATCCGTTACTAACACTGGAGCACGCCATGATGTTGAGTAAGAAAAACAGCGAGGCGCTGGAAAACTTCAGTGAAAAACTGGAAGTAGAAGGACGCAGCCTCTGGCAGGACGCCCGTCGTCGCTTCATGCATAACCGCGCAGCGGTAGCCAGCCTGGTTGTGCTGGTGCTGATTGCCCTGTTCGTGACGCTGGCGCCGATGCTGTCGCAGTTCACCTATTTCGATACCGACTGGGGCATGATGTCCAGCGCGCCCGATATGGAGTCCGGTCACTACTTTGGGACTGATTCCTCAGGTCGTGACCTGCTGGTGCGTGTAGCCATCGGTGGCCGTATCTCGCTGATGGTGGGTATCGCCGCCGCGCTGGTGGCGGTGATCCTCGGCACGCTTTACGGTTCGCTTTCCGGCTATCTGGGCGGAAAAGTGGACTCGGTGATGATGCGTCTGCTGGAAATCTTAAACTCCTTCCCGTTCATGTTCTTCGTGATCCTGCTGGTGACCTTTTTTGGTCAGAACATCCTGCTGATCTTCGTGGCCATCGGGATGGTCTCCTGGCTGGACATGGCGCGTATCGTGCGCGGCCAGACGTTAAGCCTTAAGCGCAAAGAGTTTATCGAAGCGGCGCAGGTCGGCGGGGTATCCACCAAAAATATCGTGGTACGCCATATCGTGCCGAACGTGCTGGGCGTGGTGGTGGTGTACGCCTCGCTGCTGGTGCCAAGCATGATCCTGTTTGAATCCTTCCTGAGCTTCCTCGGTCTGGGTACGCAAGAGCCGCTGAGCAGCTGGGGCGCATTGCTGAGCGATGGGGCAAACTCGATGGAGGTGTCTCCGTGGCTGCTACTCTATCCGGCGGGCTTCCTGGTCGTCACTCTGTTTTGTTTCAACTTTATCGGCGATGGCCTGCGTGATGCCCTCGACCCGAAAGACCGTTAAGGAGCGCCGTCATGACGATGATTGAAACGGCATCTGCGCCAGTGGCGCAAGGGCAGGACAAGATCCTGCTGGACGTTAACGACCTGCGCGTCACCTTCAAAACGCCCGATGGTGATGTGACCGCGGTAAACGATCTCAACTTCAACCTGCGGGCCGGCGAAACGCTGGGGATCGTGGGCGAATCCGGCTCCGGTAAATCTCAGACCGCGTTCGCATTGATGGGGCTGCTGGCCGCTAACGGCGTGATTGGCGGGTCGGCGAAATTTAACGGGCGCGAGATCCTCAATCTGCCCGAGCACGAGCTGAACAAGCTGCGCGCCGAGCAGATTTCGATGATTTTCCAGGATCCGATGACCTCGTTAAACCCGTACATGCGGGTAGGCGAGCAGCTGATGGAAGTGCTGATGCTGCACAAAGGCCTGGGCAAAGCCGAGGCCTTCGAAGAGTCGGTCAAAATGCTCGATGCGGTTAAAATGCCGGAAGCGCGCAAGCGCATGCGCATGTATCCGCACGAGTTCTCTGGCGGGATGCGCCAGCGCGTGATGATTGCGATGGCGCTGCTGTGTCGGCCAAAGCTGCTCATCGCAGATGAACCGACCACCGCGCTGGACGTGACCGTTCAGGCGCAGATCATGACCCTGCTGAACGAACTCAAGCGCGAGTTCAACACCGCCATCATCATGATCACCCACGACCTGGGCGTCGTGGCGGGGATCTGTGACAAAGTGCTGGTGATGTACGCCGGGCGTACGATGGAATACGGCAAGGCGCGCGACGTGTTCTACGATCCCGCGCACCCGTACTCCATCGGCCTGCTGAATGCGGTTCCGCGTCTTGATGCGGAAGGGGAAGCGCTGCTGACCATTCCGGGCAACCCGCCAAACCTGCTGCGTCTGCCGAAAGGCTGTCCGTTCCAGCCGCGCTGCCCGCACGCGATGGAAATCTGCAACAGCGCTCCGCCGCTGGAAGAGTTTGCACCAGGCCGCCTGCGCGCCTGCTATAAGCCGCACGAGGAGCTGGTATGAACGCAATAGACGAAAAAAGAAATGTGCTGCTCGAAATTGCCGATCTGAAGGTGCATTTCGACATCAAAGACGGCAAGCAGTGGTTTTGGCAGCCGTCGAAAACCCTGAAGGCGGTCGACGGCGTGACCCTGCGTCTGTACGAAGGGGAAACCCTCGGCGTGGTGGGCGAGTCCGGCTGCGGTAAATCGACCTTTGCCCGCGCCATTATCGGCCTCGTGAAGGCGACCGGCGGCAAAGTCGCTTGGCTGGGTAAAGATCTGCTGGGGATGAAGCCGGACGAGTGGCGCGACGTGCGCAGCGATATCCAGATGATTTTCCAGGATCCGCTGGCCTCGCTGAACCCGCGCATGACCATCGGCGAAATCATCGCCGAGCCGCTTCGCACCTACCATCCGAAGATGGCGCGTCAGGAAGTGCGCGATCGCGTTAAAGCGATGATGATGAAAGTGGGCCTGTTACCGAACCTGATTAACCGTTATCCGCACGAGTTTTCGGGCGGGCAGTGTCAGCGTATCGGGATTGCCCGCGCGCTGATCCTTGAGCCGAAGCTGATTATCTGCGATGAGCCGGTGTCGGCGCTGGACGTTTCCATTCAGGCGCAGGTGGTTAACCTGCTGCAAAAACTCCAGCGCGAGATGGGGCTGTCGCTGATATTCATCGCGCACGACCTGGCGGTGGTGAAACACATTTCCGATCGTGTGCTGGTGATGTACCTCGGTCATGCGGTGGAGCTGGGCACCTACGATGAGGTGTACCACAACCCGCTGCACCCTTACACCAAAGCGCTGATGTCGGCGGTGCCGGTGCCCGACCCGGATCTGGAGAAGAATAAAACTATCCAGCTTCTGGAAGGCGAACTGCCGTCGCCGATTAACCCGCCGTCGGGCTGTGTTTTCCGCACCCGATGCCCGCTGGCCGGGCCGGAATGCGCACAAACGCGACCGGTGCTGGAAGGCAGTTTCCGACACGCGGTTTCCTGCCTGAAAGTAGACCCGTTATAATCGCAAGGGCTGACATGATGTCAGCCCTTATTTTTTGCGAGGTTACAGTGTCGCGGTTTATCACGTCAGTCCGTCATCGACTTTATCACACGCTTTTCGATCTCAACACCCTCTCGGGGCGGCGCTTCGAGGGCCTTTGCGGTCTGTTCGCGCTGCTCAGCGTGCTCATTATTTTTGTCGAGTCAGGGGCGGGGACACAATATCACCTGACCTTCGACGAATGGCACGTCTTTCTCTGGCTGGAGCTTATCGTCACCCTGGTCTTCACCACTGAATATTTACTGCGGATTTTCAGCTGGCCCAACCCGGCGAAATATGTGTTTAGCTTTTGGGGGCTGATTGACCTCGCAACGATTTTGCCGCTGTACGTGATGTGGCTGTGGCCGGAGATCAGCCTGGATTATGTCTTTGCCTGGCGAGCGATGCGCGCCATCCGGGTGCTGCGCATTCTGAAGCTGCTGCGCTTTATGCCGTCGCTGCGCGTGTTCTGGACGGCAATCCTCAGCGCGCGCCACCAGCTGGCGCTGTTCTATTCGTTTATTGCCATCATAATGATTGTGTTTGGCGCGCTGATGTATCTGATTGAGGGGCCGAAATATGGCTTCACCACGCTGAACGCGTCGGTCTATTGGGCGATTGTGACCGTCACCACGGTTGGCTATGGCGATATCACGCCGCATACGCCGCTCGGACGTATCGTCGCGTCGGTGCTGATTTTGATTGGCTATTCGGTGATTGCTATCCCGACGGGGCTTATCACCACCCATATGAGTTCGGCGTTCCAGAAGCGCCAGTTTGAGCGGCAGTGTCCGGCGTGTCGCCAGCGGGGGCACGAGAACAGCGCCCGCTACTGCAACCGCTGCGGTACTGAGCTTTCGGACTAAATAAAAAAGGCTGCAATCGCAGCCTTTTTTGTTATTCGCGCCAGAGGATATGGCACAGCTTGTGGTCTTTCTCCCGACACAGCAGCACGCGGGCAAAGATATCGTTAATTTCGCCGCCGTCTTCGTCGGCCAGGCCGATAACCACTTCCGCAAAGAAGTCCGGGTTGAGGTCGAAATCGACATGTTCAGCCCAGTCTTCGGCCGGATCGAACAGCTCGGCGCCGCCGCGCTCTTCAAACTGTAAATTGAAGAGGATCACGTCCGCGGGATCGAGGTTATCTACCGCCAGTTCGAGAAAAATGTCGTAGGCCTGTTCGAGCGTTTCGTCTTCAGTCAGACGATTGTTCAGATCCATTTCCATGATGACTACCTGTTTAACATCGTTGGGCACGTTTTACAGCAACGGACTAAAGAAGTAAAACAGTCGTTCGGCAATTCGCTGCCACAGCGGACGTTTCATCCACAATCTGGCGTCCAGCAGGCGCGAGCGGGAGATATAGTCGTCCTGAACCGCCGCCAGATCGCCGCCAAATCCGGCGTCGTCAATCACCAGGGTTATCTCAAAATTGAGCCACAGGCTGCGCATGTCGAGGTTAACCGTGCCGACCAGGCTTAGCTCGCCGTCGACCAGCACGCTCTTGGTGTGCAGAAGGCCGCCTTCGAACTGATAGATTTTAACGCCCGCCGCCAGCAGTTCGCTGAAGAACGCGCGGCTTGCCCATCCCACCAGAACCGAATCGTTCTTACGCGGCATGATAATGCTGACGTCCACGCCGCGCTGCGCCGCCGTGCAGATGGCGTGGAGCAGATCGTCGCTCGGCACGAAGTAGGGGGTGGTCATGATCAGGTATTCGCGGGCGGAGTAGGTCGCCGTCAGTAGCGCCTGGTGAATCAGATCTTCCGGGAAGCCAGGACCGGACGCGATGGTGTGAATGGTATGACCGCTGGCCTCTTCAAACGGCATGATGTTCGCGTCGGGCGGCGGCGGCAGAATGCGCTTACCGGTTTCAATCTCCCAGTCGCAGGAGTAGACCACGCCCATAGAGGTGGCGATAGGGCCTTCCATACGGGCCATTAAATCGATCCATTGCCCCACGCCGGAGTCCTGTTTAAAGAAGCGCGGGTCGACCATGTTCATACTGCCGGTGTAGGCAATATAGTTATCAATCATGATCATTTTGCGGTGCTGGCGCAGATCCATACGGCGCAGGAACACGCGCAGCAGGTTAACCTTCAGGGCCTCGACGACCTCAATGCCCGCGTTGCGCATCATCCCTGCCCACGGGCTGCGAAAGAACGCCACGCTGCCCGCAGAGTCCAGCATCAGGCGGCAGTGAACGCCGCGACGGGCGGCGGCCATCAGCGATTCCGCGACCTGATCCGCCATGCCGCCGGGCTGCCAGATATAGAAGACCATTTCGATATTGTGACGCGCCAGCTGGATGTCGCGGATCAGCGCCTGCATCACATCGTCTGACGAGGTCAGCAGCTGAAGCTGATTGCCCTTGACGCCGGCAATCCCCTGACGGCGCTCGCACAGTTTGAACAACGAGGCCGCCACGCTGCTGTTCTCTTCGGCAAAGATATGTTTGCAGGCCTTGAGATCGTTCAGCCACTTAGCGGTGGAGGGCCACATGGCGCGGGCGCGCTCGGCGCGGCGCTTACCGAGATGAAGCTCGCCGAAGGAGAGATAGGCGATGATCCCGACCAGAGGCAGGATGTAGATAATTAAAAGCCAGGCCATGGCAGAGGGAACGGCGCGCCGCTTCATCAGGATACGTAACGTCACCCCCGCGATCACCAGCCAGTATCCCAAAATGACCAGCCAACTCACCACGGTGTAGAAGGTTGTCATAAATAAAAAATCCTTTTGAAAGCGTGTTGTTATGAGTGTACGCATCCGGATTCATCTGGCAAATAAAAACGGCAGATAAAAGCTGGTTTGGCGACGGGTTGGGTCTATAATGACGCTTCTTTAAAAGAAAGAGTTGTAGACATGAAGCGCAGTAGAACTGAAGTAGGGCGCTGGCGCATGTTGCGACAGGTGAGTCGTCGTAAGGCTCGTTGGCTGGAAGCACAATCCCGCCGCAATATGCGTATTCACGCCATCAGAAAATGTGGACTCAGCAGACACCGTAACGCATTAGTGTTTGCCTTCCAGGAATTCTGACAATCCCAGGGCACCGTTAAGGTGCCCGATGTTTTTATAGAGGCTATTAATTTTTGCAGTCCCGCCCGACGCGGGTCCGCGTTATACTGCACGCCGGTTAACCATATGAAATAAAAAATGAATCCGTACCTGTGGGTATTTATTGTGCTTTTAGCGCTGGATGCGCTCAGGGAAAATTTAGAACTCTCGTCATTTTCTGCGCTCGCAGACTTTATCCACGTCTGGCTGACGCAAATGCTGTATTAAAGGAATGAACCGAGGGGATACCTGCATGCATTATTCGGTGACGCGGGGCCAGGCAGGGCCAATTTTTGGCAGTAAATTGATCAGACCTTATCCTCGCGGCGCTAACGGCGTACAATAGGGCCGTTTATGTCGGGAGTAGCGTTTTTGCAGCGCTATTCCCGTTGTTTTATCGCAAAAGGAGGGAGTCGTGTTTGCCGAGTTTGGTGTACTTAATTTCTGGACCTACGTCGTGGGCGCATTTTTTATCGTTCTGGTTCCGGGGCCAAACACGCTGTTTGTGCTGAAAACAGGCATTGGTCATGGCGTGAAAAAAGGCTATCTGGCGGCGACGGGCGTATTTATCGGCGATGCCGTATTAATGTTTCTGGCCTGGGCGGGTGTTGCGGCATTAATTCAGACCACGCCGGTCCTGTTTAATATCGTTCGATATTTAGGCGCGTTTTATCTGCTGTGGCTGGGCGGCAAAATGCTGTGGTCGGTGATCACCCGTAAGAATAGCGGGCACGAGAGCGGCACGGAACCGGCAAGCATGATCATGAAACGCTCGCTGGTATTAAGCCTGACCAACCCGAAAGCGATTCTGTTTTATGTCTCGTTCTTTGTGCAGTTTATTGACGTCAGCGCGAAGAACACCGGCACCTCTTTCCTGATCCTCGCGACCACCCTGGAGCTGATAAGCTTTATGTATATGAGCTTCCTGATTTTCTCCGGCGCGTTTGTCACGCGCTACCTGAAAACCAAGAAGAAGCTGGCGAAGCTGGGGAATGGCCTGATAGGGCTGCTGTTTGTAGGATTTGCCGCACGGCTGGCAACGCTGCACTGAGAAAAGGCTCCCGAGGGAGCCTTTTTCACATCAAAACACTTTCTTGTACGGACGCACGGTCACGTTGGCGTACACGCCTGCCGCCACGTACGGATCCGCATCGGCCCAGGCGGTTGCCGCTTCCAGAGACTCAAACTCCGCGATAACCGTCGAGCCTGAAAAACCTGCCGCGCCCGGATCGTTGCTGTCGACGGCAGGCATTGGGCCTGCGGTCAGTAATCGACCTTCGTCCTGCAACAGCTGTAAACGCGCCAGGTGGGCAGGGCGCACGGAGAGGCGTTTTTCGAGGGAATCAGCGACATCTTCTGAATAGATCACATAAAGCACGGCGAAGCTCCTTAACCAGTAAAAGTGCCGATTACGTTATGTGAAAGCGCAAGTGACTGCAATGTAAAGATAACGGCAACTGCATGCCCAACGCGGTCGGAAGGGATTTACCGGATAATAATGCATCAAAAATTCCTCTCGCAGCTCTGGCGGAGTGAGGTAACGTACGCATTCCAGGTCAGGATACCTCTTCGTTCACTCTTGAGCGGATGACGGCTGAAACGAAGGTATGTTATTACGTGGCGCATGGTGATACACTTTGACGCAAATGATTATCAATTAGCTAAAAGCCTATTAAATGTATGTCTTACGCTACGATGCCGAATAGCTCAACGACCATGACTCTTGATTTTCCTCGCCGTTTTCCCTGGCCGACGCTGCTCTCCGTGGCGATTCACGGTGCCCTCGTGGCGACGCTGCTTTACGCTTCGGTGAATCAGGTTATTGAAATGCTCGCGCCTTCGCAGCCCATTTCGGTAACGATGGTCACGCCTGCGGAGCTTGAGCCGCCGCAGGTTGCGCCACCACCGCCGCAGCCGGTGGCCGAGCCCGAGCCGGAACCGGAGCCAGAAGTGGTCCCTGAGCCGCCAAAAGAGGCGCCCGTGGTGATCCACAAGCCTGAGCCAAAACCTAAGCCGAAGCCTAAGCCAAAACCCAAGCCGGTGAAAAAGGTTGAAGAGCGCCCAAAACGTGAGGAACGCCCGGTCGAGACTCGCACCGCACCGGTTCAAAACACCGCGCCCGCGCGTACGGTGATGAACAACACGCCTGCGGTAGCGAAACCGACGGTAGCCGCGCCAGCTGGCCCGCGCGTATTAAGCCGTAACCAGCCGCAGTATCCGGCGCGTGCGCAGGCCCTGCGTATTGAAGGACGCGTGCGCGTGAAGTTTGACGTGACCCCGGACGGTCGCGTTGATAACGTTCAGATCCTCTCCGCGCAGCCGTCGAATATGTTTGAGCGTGACGTCAAAGCCGCCATGCGTAAATGGCGCTACGAGGCGGGCAAGCCGGGAAGCGGTTTGATTGTGAATATCGTGTTCCGCCTGAACGGCGGGGCGCAAATGGAATAAAAAAAAGCCTCCGCAATGGAGGCTTTTTTTATATCTGACGATCAGCTCTGCGGGAGCTGTCTCGGTTTCCCTTCGCTGTCTACCGCGACATAGATAAACAGCGCTTCCGTCGCCTTATAGCGCTGGCCGATAGGCTCGGAAGAGACTTTCTTGACCCACACCTCGATATTGATTGAAATCGAGGTGTTGCCGCGTTTCACGCAGCGCGCATAGCAGCAGACGACATCGCCCACCGCCACCGGGCGCAGGAAGGTCATGCCGTCCACTCTGACGGTTACTACGCGCCCGTGAGCAATCTCTTTTGCGAGAATCGCTCCCCCCATATCCATCTGTGCCATTAACCAGCCACCAAAAATGTCGCCGTTGGCGTTGGTGTCGGCAGGCATTGCTAATGTGCGTAAAACCAGTTCGCCCTGAGGGGCGTTAGTTGTTGTCATTGTTTTAACTCGTAACTGAAGACTTCAGGCGGGATGCTACTATGATTTTCGACCGGAGAGAATAGCGCAGAACGCCCGCATGGCGAGCGTTCCGGGATGAATCGTTAGTGCTTATCGTCCTGCTGTGGCATGTGGCGATAAATATAAACGCCGCTTAACAGGGTAAATATCAGCGTCAGCGCGGTCAGGCCAAAGACCTTGAAGTTGACCCAGATATTCTGCGGCAGCCAGAAGGCGATATAGATATTCGCGAGGCCGCACAGAATAAAGAAGACCGCCCAGGCGATATTCAGCCGCGACCACACGTCCTGCGGCAGCGTCAGCTCTTTGCCGAGCATGCGCTGAATCAGCGGCTTTTTCATGACCCACTGGCTGATAAGCAGCGCGCCGGCGAACAGGCCGTAAATCACCGTCACCTTCCACTTGATGAACTCGTCGTTGTGGAAGAACAGGGTTAACCCGCCAAAGACCGCCACCAGAACGAAGGTGATCAGCGCCATTTTTTCGACTTTGCGATAACGCACCCAGCTATAGATGAGCACGATAGCGGTAGCGACGATCAGTGCCGAGGTAGCGGCGTAAATGTCGTAGAGCTTATAAAACGCGAAAAACACGACAAGGGGTAAAAAATCAAGAAACTGCTTCATTCTGTGATTCCATCTTCTTCGTTGAGCCGGGCCTATGGACCCGGCGATCGGATTACTGACGAATTAACGTATACAGGCGGAACAGGTAGACCAGCAGCACGGCTGAAATCAGGTTGCTCAGCGTATTCGCCACGACCGCGCCCACGTTTGGCGTGAGCACGGCAAAGTTAGGTGCAAACAGCAACAGCAGCGTTTTTGCCAGCAGCCAGCCGATAACGGCGGGTGCGACCAGACGCATATTAGACCATGCCAGCTTTATGCTGCTGCGCATAGCGATGAATATTCCCATTTTATCCTGAACAACCATCACTGGCGCGAATGAAAGCACGATAGCCAGCAGAATACCGGGCACCACGACCAGCATAATGCCAATCTGCACCAGCATGGTGGTTAAGAAGATGAGGATAAACAGCTTCGGCAAGACCGGTGCGCTGGCGCCAATGGCGCGCAGGGCGCTGACGCGATGCCCGGCAGAGACCAGCTGGATCATCAGCAGAACCCCGCCCGCCAGAACCGCGTTGCCAATCAGGCCGGAAAAGGTCGACGCCGCCGACGCCCGCAGCAGAATTTGCTGTTGTTCCGGAGACATGTTCTGCACCAGCTCAAATAACCCCACGCTACCGGCAAGATTATCGCCCTGGCTCAGGCTAGCAATCTGCTCGTCGCTCGGTGAAAACGCATGGCCAAGCACCACCGTGATAAATGCACATAACAACGCAATCAGTAAAAAGGTAATGAACTGATTGCGGAAAAAATTCCCCGTGTCACGGTAGACGGACTTCGCCGTGATAGACATGCACTCTCCTTGAGTATTGCAGGTGTTAATGAGCCGGCAATTGTACACCGGATAAGTCTGCGGTGGCAGCATCAAGCCTTGTATGGAAAAGCATATCTTTGTAAAGCCGGGTAATCTGCTGCTCACCCTAAAAATTGACCTGGAAACAGGTTATTGCCTTTCACAGAGCGGCAAAAAATTAACACAGATCAATGAATGTTAAATTACTGATTTTTGTGTGATCTATGTTGGATCACTTATTACTCTTTTGTGAGTATATTCACCCCCGCTATGAAAACCACAACGATGGAGCGGATATGAAAAAATTAGCGGTGGCAGCCCTTATCTTAAGCAGTCTCTCTGGCGGCGCGTACGCGCATGAAGCAGGCGAGTTCTTTATTCGTGCTGGTTCGGCAACGGTTCGTCCTACGGAAGGTTCCGACAACGTCCTGGGGATGGGCGGTTTTAACGTCAGCAACAATACCCAACTGGGACTGACGTTCACCTATATGGCAACGGAAAACATTGGCGTTGAGCTTCTGGCCGCAACCCCATTCCGGCATCGCGTCGGCTTAGGGCCGACCGGGGATATCGCCACGGTTCACCATTTACCCCCAACCCTGATGGCGCAGTGGTATTTCGGTGACGCCAGCAGCAAGCTGCGCCCCTATATTGGCGCCGGGGTGAACTACACCACCTTCTTCGATGAGAAGTTCAACGATACGGGTAAAGAGGCGGGTCTTTCCGATCTCAGCCTGAAAGATTCCTGGGGGATGGCGGGGCAGGTCGGAATGGATTACCTCATCAACCGCGACTGGTTGATTAACGCCTCGGTCTGGTACATGGATATCGACACCGACGTGCGCTTCAAGCATAACGGTGACCAGCAAAGCATCCACACGCGTCTGGATCCGTGGGTCTTTATGTTCTCGGCGGGTTACCGTTTCTGATAGATAGACATATAGCTGGCCGCAGTGCGGCCAGTATTTTCAAAATGACGGATAAACGGGACGTTCATCCAGCTTTGCGCAATAGCGAAGCGACGACTCGCCATCATACCAGTAGCGGAATGTATCATTCTTAATCGAATGGAAAAGAATATCGCCGTTAGCAAAGGGAATTATTTCCGTATCACCGGCGCGTTTATGCCCTGCACCGGTTTCAAAATTTCCCTGCCATTTTTCCTGAGTATGTCCATAGACGTGCAATATCACTTCCACCAGCCCTCTCTCCGGGCAATTCAGTCTTAATACCGTGGAAGAAAAATCCAGACATAACGCGCGAAATGAAATAAAAAATAAACAAAACAAAAGCGTTCTAAAAACCATCAACACCATAAAGCCTTACTCAAACCAGGAGTAAGATTTTACTTAAGTAATAAATTTTGGCCTTGCCCTGGATCAAGAAGGCTTAACTATCAATATGATGGCTTTTAGCGTCGACGTCGAGTACGACACTGACGGACGATATATCCCTGCTGGCGATATAATTAAGGTATGGTGGTGACTCTTTAGTTCTGGCAGGAGGGGATATCCCCAATATCAAATTTGAATGCCCGGTCTGTGCAGGGAAACAGTTTCAGTTTACCAGTTTTAGCCCTACACACGATCAACCTCATGGTGCAGTATGCGCTGTTTGCGGAACGCGACTCACCGCCCATTCATGCCTGACGAAACTTAAACGACGACGATGGCCTAAGCCAGTCTCCTGAATAAAGGCCTCTACAGAGGCCTTTTTAATATCTGAATTATTTTTGAATTAAATAGCGAATGGTTGGCCCGTCCTGCTGAATATCCAGCACGGTATAACCGTGGTTTTTCGCATCCAGCGGAATGTTATTAATCGACTGCGGGCAATCGCTCACCACTTCAAGGATCTCTCCTTTTTTAAGCTGCGGCAGCGCTTCAAGTGTCGCCACCGCCGGATAAGGGCAAGGCTCTCCCACCATATCCAGACGGTAGTCAGGTACGATCTCTTTCATGCAGTAGTCTCCTGGGCTGTGGTTTTCGCGGCCGAGCGGCGAAAGAAGCGTTTTTCCTGCGCGATAACCAGTAAAAAGGCGATCAGCAGCAGGGCGTAGGTGACCAGCAGGCCGCCCAGCGGCCCGAAGGTGCTCAGCAGGTTTACCTTGTCCCAGCTGGTTGCCAGCGCGGGGGATACGTCATCCCAGTAGTAGGCCAGAATGGTTGAGCCAATCACGTTGCCAAGCCCCACCCACCAGTAATGGACCTGGCCTTCAACCGCGCGATACATCCAGCCGGTTTCACAGCCGCCCGCCAGCACAATCCCGAAGCCAAATAACAGACCGCCGATCACCGCGTTCGGGCCCGCCCACATAATTTTGGGCTCAATGCCAAGCTGGACGTAGCTGAAGATGCCGATGGCGCTCACCGCCATCCCGGCAATAATGGCTTTCGCCATCATGGTGCGCCCGGTGATCCACATATCGCGAAACGCCGAGGTAAAGCAGATTTGCGCGCGCTCGATAAGCAGACCAAAGCCCACGCCAAACAGCATGGCGAGGCCCAGCTTCGGCTGATTAAGGGCGGTGCACAATGCCCAGGCGATCGTGGCGAAGAAGACCAGCATGCCGAGGCGGAAACGACGACGCGCCTGGTCGGGCTTCTGCGTCAGCGGGGACGCCGCGCTGACTTTGGTCATTTTGACCGGAATACGGAAGAAGGGCAGCAGCGTAAAGCGCGCGCCAAAATAAGAGCCAATCGCCGTGGCGACGGCAAAGAACCACGCGTGAAGGGAGAACTGAGGAATACCGGTAAAGAAGGCGGCGAGGTTACAGCCCATCGCCAGACGCGCGCCGAACCCGGCGATGATCCCGCCCACGACCGCCTGCATAATGCGGATCCGGCTTTTCGGCATACGCAGCTTCACGTTATTTGCCCACAGCGCGGCGGCAAAACAGCCGCCGAACATGCCGATAATCATCATCCCGTCGATACGGGTGAGCGGCGTGCCGTCCAGATGAATCAGTTTGAAATATCCCCACTCTTCGGCGTGGACCCCTGCAAGCTGCAACAGCTGACCGCCCCAGCGGGTAAACTCGCCGGTGACCGCCCAGAAGGTGCCGGTAATGCCGAAGTAATAGGTAGAGAGAATGCCCGCAGCGATGACCGCCGGAACGGGTGACCAGAACTTAACCAGGTAAGTCTGTTTGAAGTAGTGCCATGACATGTGTAAGCCTCTGAACTCAGAAGGGGTAAAGCGACAAAAGAAACCGAATCATACGCTGACGGCCGCGTTTGAAAAGGTATTCACGCCGAGAATATCGACGGGATCAATTTTGGCCTGACACCTTAGTATTACAGAGGAGGGAAAACCGTCTGGCAATGCGCCAGACGGTGAGGGCATTACGCGTGGCGGGTCGCCGCTTTCATTCCGGTCGCGAAGGTTTTCAGCTCCGCCAGCATCTGTTCTGGCTTATCCAGGTTGTTCTCAATGATTTTAACAATCGCCGAGCCTGAAATCGCCCCGGCCGCTTTCGCGTCGATAGCGGCACGCACCTGTTCCGGCGAGGAAATCCCAAAGCCCTGTAGCGGAGGTGCGGCGTTGTACTCGGCCAGCTTTTCCACCAGATGGTGCAGCGGCAGGGCGGCTTTGTTTTCCGCGCCGGTGACGCCCGCGCGGGAGAGCAGATAGGTGTAGCCGCGTCCGTAAGAGGCAATCTGGCGCAGCAGTGCGTCATCGGCATTCGGCGGGCAGATGAAAATCGGCGCGACGTTATGGCGCATTGCCGTCTGGCGGAACGGGGCAGACTCTTCAACCGGCACGTCGGCAACCAGCACGGAGTCTACGCCCACGCGGGCGCACTCGGCGTAGAATTCGTCGATACCGCGGTTGAACACCAGATTGGCGTACATCAGCAGGCCAATCGGAATGGTCGGGTGCTTCTGGCGAATGGCGGCCAGCATTTCGAAGCACTGGGTTGGCGTCACGCCTGACGCAAAGGCGCGCAGGGTGGCGTTCTGAATGGTCGGGCCATCCGCCAGCGGATCCGAGAACGGGATCCCCAGCTCCAGCGCATCGGCACCGGCTTCAATCAGGGTGTCGATGATTTTTAACGACTGCTCAGGGCCCGGATCGCCCAGCGTAACGAAGGGAACGAACGCGCCTTCCTGGCGGGATTTCAGTTGTGCAAATGCGTTATCGTAGCGTTCCATCAGATTTCCCCTCGTGCTTTCAGAATATCGTGAACGGTGAAGATATCTTTATCACCGCGACCGGAAAGGTTCACCACCAGCAGCTGCTCTTTTTCCGGGTTTTCTTTGATCATTTTCAGCGCGTGCGCCAGCGCGTGGGAGGACTCCAGCGCCGGGATGATCCCTTCGTTACGACACAGCGTTTTGAAGGCTTCCAGCGCTTCGTCATCGGTAATCGAGACATATTCCGCGCGTCCGGTGCTGTTCAGGTACGCGTGCTGCGGCCCGACGGACGGGAAGTCCAGCCCGGCAGAAATAGAGTAAGACTCCTCAATCTGGCCTTCGTCGGTCTGCATCATCGGCGATTTCATGCCGAAGTAGATCCCAACGCGACCGTGCTTGAGCGGTGCGCCGTGCTCGCCGGATTCGATCCCGTGGCCCGCTGGCTCCACGCCAATCAGACCCACGCTGGTGTCGTCGATAAAGTCAGCAAACATGCCGATGGCGTTAGAGCCGCCGCCCACGCAGGCGATCACCGCATCCGGCAGGCGACCCTCTTTTTCGAGGATCTGCGCTTTTGTCTCTTCGCCGATCATGCGCTGGAACTCGCGCACGATGGTCGGGAACGGGTGCGGGCCTGCGGCGGTGCCGAGCATATAGTGCGCGGTGTCGTAGCTGCCGGACCAGTCGCGCAGCGCCTCGTTACAGGCATCTTTCAGCGTGGCGGAGCCGCTGTGCACCGGGATCACTTCCGCACCCATCAGCCGCATGCGGAACACGTTCGGCGACTGGCGCTCAACGTCCTTCGCCCCCATGTAGATACGGCATTTCAGGCCGAGCAGCGCGCTCGCCAGCGCCGACGCCACGCCGTGCTGGCCCGCGCCGGTTTCGGCGATGATTTCGGTTTTGCCCATCCGCTTGGCAAGCAGCGCCTGGCCTAACACCTGGTTGGTTTTGTGCGCGCCGCCGTGCAGCAGATCTTCACGCTTGAGGTACAGGGTGGTGTTGGTGCCCTCGGTCAGGTTGCGGCATTTGGTCAGCGCCGTCGGGCGGCCCGCGTAGTTTTTCAGCAGGTCGGTAAACTCGGCCTGAAACGCCGGGTCTTTCTGGGCGCTGACGAAAGCTTCTTCGAGCTGGCGCAGTGCGGGCATCAGGATCTGTGGTACGTACATCCCACCGAACTCACCAAAATACGGGTTAAGTAATGTCGTCATCTTTTCTTCCTTAATATGCACGCAGAGTTTTAAACACCGAGGCCATTTTGCTGGCGTCTTTAATTCCCGGTTCTGACTCTACGCCTGAATTGAAATCGAGGCCTGCGCAGCCGGCTTTAGCCGCTTCTACACAGTTGTCCGGGCTTAAGCCACCCGCGAGCAGGACGTTGTCCAGCACTTCGCCATGGAGCAGCGACCAGTCGAAACGCTGGCCGGTGCCGCCCTGGCCGTTATCCAGTACATATTTATCAACGTGGTTCAGGTTACGCGCGGGCAGTGTCTCGCCTACGCTCTGCGCCTTCCAGATTTGAACGGAAGGGGCAAGCACCGCGCGCAGCGCGTCGATGTAGGCCTGGTCTTCGCTGCCGTGCAGCTGAACCGCGCGCAGGGATAACGCCCCGGCTTTTGCCGCCACGTCTGCAATCTCGGCATTGCGGAACACGCCCACATAGCCGAGCGGGGCGGCGGCGATAATCTGGCGCGCCTGGTTTTCGGTCACGGCGCGGGGAGAGGTGTCCACGAAGATCAGCCCGCCGTAAATCGCCCCGGCCTCATAGGCTGCTTTCGCATCCTGTTCCCGGGTTAAGCCGCACACTTTGTTTTCACCCAGCAGCACGCGGCGCACGGCGGCGTTGAGATCGTCATGCTCCATCATCGCCGAGCCAATCAGGAAGCCGTTGGCAAAGTGGCTTAACTCGCGAACCTGGGCATAGCTGTTAATGCCGGATTCGCTGATGACGGTCACGCCCGCCCCCAGACGCGGCGCAAGCTGGCGGGTGCGGTTGAGGTCAATCGACAGATCGCGCAGGTCGCGGTTGTTGATGCCCACCACTTTGGCCTCCAGCGCGATAGCGCGCTCCAGCTCCTCTTCGTTGCTCACTTCGGTCAGCACGCCCATGTTCAGGCTGTGCGCCACCGCCGACAGCTGGCGATACTGCTCGTCGTCGAGCACCGAGAGCATCAGCAGGCAGGCGTCGGCCTGGTAAAAGCGGGCCAGCCAGATCTGATACGGGTCGATAATAAAGTCTTTGCACAGGATCGGCTGCGGCGCGATGCCGCTGACAATCGGCAGAAAATCAAAGCTGCCCTGGAAATATTTCTCATCCGTCAGCACCGAAATGGCCGACGCATGGTGTTTGTAGATCCCGGCGATGCGCGCGGGATCGAAATCATCGCGAATCACGCCTTTCGATGGCGAGGCTTTCTTACACTCCAGGATAAACGCGGTGCGCGCGCCCTGAAGAGCATCGTAAAAACGGCGGGTGCTCGGCACCACGTCGTTCTGGAAACTGGCAAGCGGCTGCTGCGCTTTGCGGGCTTCTACCCAGATGGCCTTGTCGGCAACGATTTTCGCTAAAACGGTCTGCATTCTTTATCCTCTTGCCGCAAGTGCGGTAACGCGATCGTAGGCTGCTCCTGAGCGCAGTACGTCGAGAACTTTTTGCACGTTGACCTTCAGGTCTTCCTCGCCGTGCAAACGCATCAGCATGGCGACGTTGGCGGCAACGGCTGCCTCATGAGCGGACTCACCTTTACCTTGTAATAAGCGCGTGAGAATGTCACGGTTTTCTTCCGGCGTGCCGCCTGCCAGCGCCTCCTGGCGATACGGGGTCAGGCCAAAGTCGGCGGCGTCCAGCTGATAGCTCTGGATCTCGCCGTTGCGCAGCTCGGCGACAAGCGTTGGTGCATGGAGAGACACCTCGTCCATCCCGCCGCTGTGAACCACCGCCGCCCGCTGATAGCCCAGCACGCGCAGGGTTTCAGCAATTGGCAGCACCAGTTCCGGGCTGTAAACGCCAATCAGCGCCAGCGGCGGATGCGCCGGGTTAATCAGCGGCCCCAGCACGTTAAACAGGGTGCGGGTTTTAAGCTGCTGGCGAACCGGCATCGCGTGGCGGAACCCGGTGTGATATTTCGGTGCGAACAGGAAGCACACGCCCAAATCGTCCAGCGCCTCGCGGGAGCGTTCGGCCTTCATGTCCAGATTAATACCAAAGGCTGCCAGTAAATCCGACGAGCCGGAGCGGCTGGATACGCTGCGGTTGCCGTGTTTCGCCACCTTCATGCCGCACGCCGCCGCCACAAAGGCGCTGGCGGTGGAAATATTAATGCTGTTGCTGCCGTCACCGCCGGTCCCGACGATATCCGCAAACGGGTAGTCAGGGCGCGGGAACGGGGCAGCGTTTTCCAGCAGGGCCGTGGCGGCACCGGCGATCTCCTGCGGGCTTTCACCGCGCACCTTCATGCTCACCAGCGCGGCGGCCAGCTGCTCGGGTTTCAGTTCACCGCGCACCACCGCCGAGAAGAGCTGGTGGCTCTCCTGCTGGCTCAGGGTTTGCGCCTGGTACAGTTTTTCCAGAATCGGTTGCAGGGTGTTGGTCTGCTCCAGCTTCTGTAACGCCCAGTCGAGGGTCTGCTCCAGCAGGCGCGCGCCGTTAGAGGTCAGGATCGACTCCGGGTGGAATTGCAGGCCGCAGACGCGATCCGCATCGTGACGCACCGCCATCACCATGCCTTCAAACGAGGCGTTGATGGTCAGCCCGGCCGGAATATTGCTGCCGACCAGCGAGTGGTAACGCGCCACCGGCAGCGGGTTTGGCAGCCCGGCGAACATCGCCTGACCGTCATGTTCAATGCTGGAGGCTTTACCGTGCAGGATCTCGCCCGCCTGACCAACGTAGCCGCCGTAGGCTTCAACAATCGCCTGATGCCCCAGGCAGATACCGATAATCGGCAGCTTGCCGCGCATACGGGTCAGCAGCTCGGGCATACAGCCGGCTTCGCTTGGCGCGCCGGGGCCGGGGGAGAGCATCAGCACCGGGCTTTGCATGGTGGCCATGCGGTCAATCAGGGTCTGGGCCGGAACGTGGTTACGGTAGATAACCACGTTGTGGCCGTTTGCACGCAGCTGATCTGCCAGGTTGTAGGTGAAAGAGTCGATATTATCGAGCAGCAGAATGTCAGCCATCAGAAAATCTCCTGTGCATGGTGTGCGGTCGCAATGGCGCGCAGGACCGCGCGTGCTTTACTGCGCGTTTCGTCAGCTTCAGACTGCGGAACCGAATCAAGAACAATGCCCGCGCCCGCCTGGACGGTGGCGATACCGTCTTCCACGTAGGCCGAGCGGATCACGATGCAGGTGTCGAGGTCACCGTGCGCGGTAAAGTAACCTACCGCACCGCCGTAGCTGCCGCGACGACGGCCTTCGGCTTCGGCGATAAGCTGCATCGCTCGCACCTTCGGCGCGCCGCTCAGGGTGCCCATGTTCATACAGGCGCGGTAGGCGTGCAGCACGTCCAGATCGCTGCGCAGTTCTCCGACCACGCGGGAAACCAGGTGCATCACAAACGAATAACGGTCAACTTTGGTCAGGTCCGCCACGTAGCGGCTGCCGGGGGTGCAGATGCGAGCCAGATCGTTACGCGCCAGGTCGACCAGCATCAGGTGCTCAGAGAGCTCTTTGTGGTCGGTGCGCATTTCCAGCTCGATACGGCTGTCGAGATCGCGATCCAGTGAGCCATCCGCACGACGACCGCGCGGGCGGGTGCCGGCAATCGGGTAGATCTCAATCTGGCGGCTGGTGGCATCGTATTTAAGCGAGCTTTCCGGCGACGCGCCGAACAGCGTGAAGTCCTTGTCCTGCATAAAGAACATGTACGGGCTAGGGTTGCTCTTTTTCAGCACGTCGTAGGCCGCCAGCGGGGACGGGCACGGCAGGGAGAAGCGACGGGAGGGCACCACCTGGAAAATCTCCCCGGCGCGAATGGCTTTCTGCATCTGACGCACTACCGCGCCGTACTGGTCATCGCTCTGGCTCACTTCGCACTGCATCTGTTCGATACGCTGTACCGGCAGCGCAGGCGGCTCTTCGGTCATCTGCTGTTGCAGCTGGGCGATGCGGTGCTCAAGACGGCGCTTTTCAGAAGCAGAAGGCGTGAACAGGCTCGCCTGGATGCGGGTGTATTTTTTCTGATGGTCGATCACCATCAGGGTTTCTGCCAGATAGAAACAGTAGTCCGGGCAGCGGTTGCCCTGTTCGGTTTCCGGTAAATCTTCAAAACCTGCGACCAGGTCATAGGCAAACAGCCCGCCGAAGAACATCGCTTCGCGTTCGTCTTCCGGCACCGTTACCAGGTTTTGCAGCAGGCGGAAGGCGTCGAACACCGACAGCGAACACAGGCGCGCGTCTTCATCCAGCAGCTGGCTGACCGGCGGGAAGTGCAGAACGCGCATTTCCGGATGGTGTTCGTTTTCGATGCCCGCAGGCAGCGCGGCATCCAGCAGCGGCAGCAGGGCCGCACCGTTATCGGATAACGCCTTAAGGGTGACAGTGTCACCGAGCGCCGTAATGCGCAGCGCGCTGTCGACTAACAGCAGGCTCTTGAGATCGTCTTTGCTGTCGATATCCGCAGATTCCAGCAGGAGGGTGGCCGGACGCGCCCCGCAGACCTGGTGAAACAGCGCGGTAGGGTTATGGCGATACGCCGCCTCGCAGGTCAGCAGTTCGAGGTCAGGTTTGGCTGTTTGCATGTTGTTGTTCTCATTTATTCTGTTCAAAAAAAAGCCCGCTTGAGAGCGGGCGTGGTATCTGTTTGCGTTTCGCAGACGTGTGACACTGCCCGTTAATCAGGAAGTACGCCACCAACCGTGCAGAGTGAAATGTGCAGTCATTTTCAGATACCTTTCTCGTGTGAACTTGCGTACTAGTTAACTAGTTCGATGGCGTATTGTCAACCCTTGATTTCAGAATTTCGCGGCAAGTCGTTATCATAGGCTTTCTGGATGTTTTTAACCTGTGATGGGAAGTGCTTTGAGCGATACAACTTACGCCGTGATTTATGATTTACACAGCCACACTCAGGCTTCTGATGGCCTGCTGACGCCTGAAGCGTTAGTCCATCGCGCCGTTGAGATGCGGGTGGGCACGCTGGCCATCACCGATCACGACACCACCGACGGGATCCCCGCCGCGCGCGCGGAGATTGCCCGCAGCGGATTAGCGCTCAACCTGATTGCCGGAGTCGAGATCTCGACCGTCTGGGAAAACCATGAAATTCATATCGTTGGCCTGAACATCGATACAGAACATCCTGCAATGCGCGCGTTTTTGCAAGAACAAAAAACGCGCCGTAATCAGCGCGCCGAAATGATTGGCGAGCGTCTTGAAAAGGCCAACATTCCCGGCGCCCTGGAAGGCGCGCAAAAGCTGGCGAACGGCGGGGCGGTTACGCGCGGGCACTTCGCGCGATTCCTGGTTGGGGCGGGCAAAGCCACCACCATGGCCGACGTATTTAAAAAGTATCTGGCGCGCGGGAAAACCGGATACGTCCCGCCGCAGTGGTGTACAATAGAACAAGCTATTGATGTGATTCATCATTCTGGCGGTAAAGCGGTGCTGGCCCATCCCGGGCGGTATAATCTTTCTGCTAAATGGCTGAAAAGACTGCTGGCACACTTCGCCGAACGCGGCGGTGACGCGATGGAAGTCGCGCAATGCCAGCAGGCTCCCAACGAGCGGTCGCAGCACGCGACCTGGGCCAGGCAGTTTGGACTGTATGGCTCGCAGGGCTCCGATTTTCATCAGCCCTGCGCGTGGATAGAGCTGGGGCGCAAGCTCTGGCTTCCCGCTGGCGTCGAACCTGTCTGGCAGCTCTGGGAACAGCCACAGCAAATTGAAGAGAGGGAAGTATGAGTCAGTTTTTCTATATTCATCCGGATAACCCGCAGCCTCGCCTGATTAATCAGGCCGTGGAGATTGTCCGCAAGGGTGGCGTTATCGTCTATCCGACCGATTCCGGCTATGCGCTGGGCTGCAAAATTGAAGATAAAGGGGCGATGGAGCGCATCTGTCGCATCCGCCAGCTGCCGGACGGCCACAACTTTACCCTGATGTGCCGCGATCTCTCCGAGCTGTCGACCTATGCCTATGTGGATAACGTGGCGTTTCGTCTGATCAAGAACAACACGCCGGGCAACTACACCTTCATCCTGAAAGGGACGAAAGAGGTGCCGCGCCGTCTGTTGCAGGAAAAGCGTAAGACCATCGGGATGCGCGTGCCTTCTAACCCGATTGCGCAGGCGCTGCTGGAAACGCTGGGCGAGCCGATGCTCTCTACCTCGCTGATGCTGCCGGGCAGCGAGTTTACCGAGTCCGACCCTGAGGAGATCAAAGATCGCCTCGAAAAGCACGTCGAGCTGGTTATTCACGGCGGCTACCTGGGTCAACAGCCCACCACGGTGGTCGATCTTACGGAAGATGCGCCGGAAGTGATCCGTGAAGGCGCGGGCGATGTTAAACCTTTCTTGTAAGGGTGTAAGCGGCTATACTACGCGGCCATCAAAACGGGCTCTGTCCCGTTTTTGACCTGATTCGACGCCTGTGAAGGCGACACCTGAGGAAGCTCTATGAGCGAGAAGTTACAGAAAGTGCTGGCGCGCGCCGGCCACGGTTCACGCCGTGAAATCGAAGCCATTATTGAAGCCGGCCGCGTGAGTGTGGACGGTAAAGTCTCCACGCTGGGCGACCGCGTAGAAATCGTACCGGGTCTGAAAATCCGCATCGACGGCCATCTTATCTCCGTGAAAGAGTCCGCCGAGCAGATCTGCCGCGTGCTGGCCTACTACAAGCCGGAAGGCGAGCTGTGTACCCGCAACGACCCGGAAGGTCGTCCAACCGTGTTTGACCGCCTGCCTAAGCTGCGCGGCGCGCGCTGGATTGCGGTCGGTCGTCTGGACGTTAACACCTGCGGTCTGCTGCTGTTTACCACCGACGGCGAGCTGGCAAACCGCCTGATGCACCCGAGCCGTGAAGTGGAACGTGAATACGCGGTGCGCGTTTTCGGCCAGGTTGATGAAAACAAACTGCGCGATCTGTCTCGCGGCGTTCAGCTCGAAGACGGCCCGGCGGCATTCAAAACCATCAAATTCACCGGCGGTGAAGGGATTAACCAGTGGTACAACGTGACCCTGACCGAAGGCCGTAACCGCGAGGTGCGTCGCCTTTGGGAAGCCGTTGGCGTGCAGGTTAGCCGCCTGATCCGCGTGCGTTATGGTGACATCCTGCTGCCGAAAGGCCTGCCGCGCGGCGGCTATACCGAGCTGGATTTAACCCAGACCAACTACCTGCGCGAGCTGGTGGGCCTGACGCCGGAAACCACCTCTAAGGTGGCGGTGGAAAAAGATCGTCGTCGTATGAAGGCGAATCAGATCCGCCGCGCGGTGAAGCGTCACAGCCAGGTGAGCAACAATCGCCGCTCTGGCAGCCGCAATAACAACGGTTAAAATAAAAGCCCGGTTGAATCAACCGGGCTTTTTTCTTAATAATCTATGCCGATTTGCGCTTTGATGCCTGCGTCAAAGGCATGTTTCACCGGTCGTAGTTCGCTGACGGTATCCGCCAGTTCCAGAATGTCCCGATGACATCCCCGCCCCGTCACAATCACCGTCTGATGCACCGGACGATTGCGTAACGCCTCGAGCACCGCCTCAAGGGGCAGATAATCGTAGGCCACCATATAGGTGATCTCATCCAGCAACACCATGTTGAGCGCCGGATCGGCAAGCATTCGTCTGGCATGTTCCCACACGGCCAGGCAGGCGGCGGTATCGGTTTCTCGGTTTTGGGTATCCCAGGTAAACCCGGTCGCCATCACCTGAAATTCAACGCCGTGAGGCTCCAGCAAGTTCCGCTCACCGTTAGGCCATTCACCCTTAATAAACTGGATCACGCCCACTTTCTGACCGTGGCCGACGGCCCGCGTTGCCGTACCGAATGCGGCGGTGGTTTTCCCTTTGCCGTTTCCGGTGAAGACGATAATGATGCCGCGTTCATCCTGTGCGGCCGCGACGCGCGCATCGACCTGCTCTTTAAGGCGCTGCTGACGCTGCTGGTGGCGTTCTTCACTCATTGCGAAATTCCCGGTTTACGGCCCGGCTGGGCGTCAAAGGTCATCCCGGTTTTACGGCGGCTGTCATCGCCCATCAGCCAGAGATAGAGAGGCATGATTTCTGCCGGGGTCTTCAGCTTTTGCGGATCTTCGCTCGGGAAGGCGCTGGCCCGCATTTTAGTGCGCGTTCCGCCCGGGTTAATGCAGTTTACGCGCAGGTGACGGCTCTGGTACTCCTCGGCCAGCACCTGCATCATGCCTTCGGTGGCAAATTTCGATACGGCGTAAGCGCCCCAGTTTGCGCGACCCTGGCTGCCGACGCTTGACGAGGTAAAGACCAGCGAGCCTGAATCCGACCTGAGTAATAAAGGAAGCAGTGCCTGGGTCAGGAAGAAGGTGCCGTTGATATTGACCTGCATTACCTGCTGCCAGATCTCAGGATCCTGCTCGTCCATCGGGCGAACTTCCCCGAGCAGACCGGCGTTATGCAGCACCCCGTCAAGACGCGGATGCTGGGTTTCTATCCGCCGCGCCAGCGCCTGGCAGCTTTCCGGCGTGCAGGTTAATAAATCAAGGGTGTACCACGGGGCAGGCGTACCGCCCGCGTCTTCAATCTCTTTCGCCACGCTGCGCAGCTTGTCTTCGTTGCGGCCAACCAGTATGACGTGGGCGCCGTAGCGGGAATAGGTCAAAGCGGCTTCGCGGCCAATGCCGTCGCTGGCTCCGGTAACAAGAATGATGCGATTCTGGAGTAGATTTTTTTGGGGCTGATAATGCACGGTGACTCCTCTGGGCGCGGGAATGGATTGCGCCTGCTTTTTATCACTTTTCGGGTTTATGCCCGAAAAAGCATGAGAATTCAATCAGTCTACAGGAGGCTTCGCTGTGAAATTAACAATTTGCAAATATTTCGATCTGAAATGGGGATTTCTGAAGGCGGCTCGCACGGGTATCGTCACGAGCAAGACGCCTGGCAACGGCTGTTGTACACTGGCGGGGAAGAATCGTGGTTAATCAAGGTGGAACGCGTGGAATTACTTTCTGAATATGGGTTGTTTTTAGCCAAGATCGCGACGGTGGTTATTGCCATCGCGGTTATCGCTGTGCTGGTGGTTAACCTGAAGCAGCGTAAACGTCAGCGCGGCGAGTTACGGATCACTCGTCTGAGCGAGCAGTATAAGGAGATGCAGGAAGAGATGTCCCTGGCATTGCTGGACAGCCATCAGCAGAAACAGTGGGCAAAAGCGCAGAAGAAAAAGCAGAAGCAGGAAGCCAAAGCGGCAAAGGCGAAAGCCAAACTGCAACGTCCGCAGGATGACGTTAAACCACGCGTCTACGTACTCGATTTTAAAGGCAGTATGGATGCCCATGAGGTCTCTTCCCTGCGTGAAGAGGTGACGGCGGTTCTGTCGGTGTTTAAACCGCAGGACCAGGTGGTATTACGCCTCGAAAGCCCCGGCGGCGTGGTGCATGGCTATGGTCTGGCTGCCTCACAGCTCCAGCGTCTGCGCGACAAGCAGATCCCGTTGACGGTTGCCGTGGACAAGGTTGCTGCCAGCGGTGGTTACATGATGGCCTGCGTTGCCGATAAGATTGTGGCGGCACCGTTTTCCATCATCGGATCTATCGGCGTCGTGGCGCAGATCCCCAACTTTAACCGTTTCCTGAAAAACAAAGAGATCGACATTGAGCTGCACACCGCAGGGCAATACAAACGCACGCTGACGTTACTGGGTGAGAATACCGAAGAGGGCCGTCAGAAGTTTCGTGAAGATCTCAATGAAACGCACCATCTCTTTAAGGACTTTGTTCACCGTATGCGCCCGACGCTGGATATCGATCACGTCGCCACGGGCGAGCACTGGTACGGCTCTCAGGCACAGGAAAAAGGGCTGGTGGATGAAGTCGGCACCAGCGACGACCTGTTGCTGGGGCTGATGGAAGGGCGCGAACTGGTGGGCGTGCGCTACACCCAGCGTAAGCGTATGCTCGACCGCTTCACCAACAGCGCCGCAGAGAGTGCGGACCGCCTGCTGCTGCGCTGGCTACAGCGCGGACAGAAACCGCTGCTGTAAATGAAAACGCGAGGCATGTGCCTCGCGTTTTGCTTTAATCGACCAGGTGATACTTTTCGGAAAGCGTATGCGCCAGATATTTGAACATGTTGAATACCGCGGTGCTTTTCGGGGTAGGTAAACCTTGTTCATCCAGGAAATATTCGCCGCTGAAGATCAACACGCCGTTACGCTGTTCAACGCCGGTCGCTTCGATACCCGCCAGAGTATCTTCGTGATCGCGAATCAGTTTGTTCGCTTCGATAAGCAGAGATGCCCGGTCAATGGGTTGGGTTGTATTTTGCATAATCTACTCCTTAAACAGTGGCAATAGTCTACGCCGCGCGGGCTTGAGGGGCAAATTTTCCCTGTTATGTGAGGGGCTAAGCGCCACCCGGATAATTGGCACAATCGGCTTTTGCATGCTAATAAAGTTGCGTAACGAATTTTATCAGGTACAGTGTGCGCTTTCGTCATTCTGGCAACAGAATTGCTTGACATTCGACCTTGAATTCGTCACGAAGTAACTTTGATTTGAGAAAAATGCCCGAAAACTCAATCACCTGGACATAGACCTGTTGATGTCCGGCAAGTAAAAGGGGTTGATATCCCCTGACGCAGTCTCAATATCAATGGCTCGTCGTCAGCGGAAGGGAAATCAACGTGCGGCGTATTCCTGGAAGAATTAAATTAGGTAAAGGTGAATATGGGTAAAGCTCTCGTCATCGTTGAGTCCCCGGCAAAAGCCAAAACGATCAATAAGTATCTGGGTAACGACTACGTGGTTAAATCCAGCGTTGGTCACATCCGCGATTTGCCGACCAGTGGCTCAGCCAGCAAAAAGAGCGCAGACTCTACCTCCACCAAAGGGGCTAAAAAGCCTAAAAAGGATGAACGTAGCGCGCTTGTCAACCGCATGGGTGTTAACCCGTGGCACAACTGGGATGCACAATATGAAGTGCTGCCAGGGAAAGAAAAAGTCGTCAACGAGCTGAAGCAGCTCGCCGAAAAAGCCGACCACATCTATCTCGCAACCGACCTTGACCGCGAAGGGGAAGCCATTGCATGGCACCTGCGGGAAGTGATCGGTGGCGACGACAAACGCTACAGCCGTGTAGTGTTTAACGAAATTACGAAGAATGCGATTCGTCAGGCGTTTGAAAAGCCGGGCGAGCTGAATATTGACCGCGTAAATGCTCAGCAGGCACGTCGCTTTATGGACCGTGTCGTGGGCTATATGGTCTCTCCACTGCTGTGGAAAAAGATTGCCCGTGGCCTGTCCGCAGGGCGCGTGCAGTCGGTTGCCGTGCGCCTGGTGGTTGAACGTGAGCGTGAAATCAAAGCGTTCGTCCCGGAAGAATACTGGGAAGTGGACGCGAACGTGACCACGCCGGGCGGCGACGCGCTGCCGTTGCAGGTCAGCCATCACCACGACAAACCGTTCCGTCCTGAAAATCGCGAGCAGACCATGTCTGCCGTGGCGCTGCTGGAAAAAGCGCGCTACCAGGTACTGGAGCGCGAAGACAAACCGACCAGCAGCAAACCGGGCGCTCCGTTTATTACCTCTACGCTGCAACAGGCGGCGAGCACGCGTCTGGGTTATGGCGTGAAGAAAACCATGATGATGGCGCAGCGCTTGTATGAAGCGGGCTACATCACCTATATGCGTACTGACTCAACCAACCTGAGCCAGGACGCGGTTAACATGGTTCGCGGCTATATCAGCGAGAATTTCGGCAAGAAATACCTGCCGGAAAGTGAAAACCAGTACGCCAGCAAGGAAAACTCACAGGAAGCGCACGAAGCGATTCGTCCTTCTGACGTGTCTGTCCTCGCTGAGTCGCTGAAGGATATGGAAGCCGACGCGCAGAAACTGTATCAGCTGATCTGGCGCCAGTTTGTGGCCTGTCAGATGACACCGGCGAAGTACGATTCCACCACGCTGACCGTGGGCGCGGGTGATTTCCGCCTGAAAGCGCGTGGCCGTATCCTGCGCTTCGACGGCTGGACAAAAGTGATGCCTGCGCTGCGTAAAGGTGATGAAGACAGAACGCTGCCTGCGGTGAACAAGGGGGATGAACTCTCCCTGGTTGAACTGCTTCCGGCGCAGCACTTCACCAAACCGCCTGCGCGCTTTAGCGAAGCCTCGCTGGTGAAAGAGCTGGAAAAACGCGGTATTGGCCGCCCGTCTACCTACGCTTCCATTATCTCGACCATTCAGGATCGCGGTTATGTGCGCGTAGAAAGCCGTCGCTTCTATGCTGAAAAGATGGGTGAAATTGTTACGGATCGTCTGGAAGCCAACTTCCGCGAGCTGATGAACTACGACTTCACCGCGCAGATGGAAAACAGCCTCGACCAGGTTGCCAGCCATCAGGCGGAATGGAAAAAGGTGCTCGACAGCTTCTTTAGCGACTTTACCACGCAGCTGGATAAAGCCGAGAAAGATCCTGAAGAAGGCGGAATGCTGCCAAACCAGATGGTACTGACCAGCATCGACTGCCCAACCTGCGGCCGCAAGATGGGGATCCGTACCGCCACGACCGGCGTGTTCCTCGGCTGTTCTGGTTACGCGCTGCCGCCTAAAGAGCGCTGCAAAACCACCATCAACCTGGTGCCGGAGAACGAAGTTCTCAACGTGCTGGAAGGTGATGACGCCGAAACGAACGCGCTGCGTGCGAAACGTCGCTGTAAGAAATGCGGCACGGCGATGGACAGCTACCTTATCGATCCGAAGCGTAAACTGCACGTCTGTGGTAATAACCCGACCTGCGACGGCTACGAGATTGAAGAGGGCGAGTTCCGCATTAAGGGCTACGACGGCCCGGTTGTTGAGTGTGAGAAATGTGGCTCTGAAATGCACCTGAAGATGGGGCGTTTCGGCAAGTACATGGCCTGTACCAACGACGAGTGCAAAAACACCCGTAAAATCCTGCGTAACGGTGAAGTGGCTCCGCCGAAGGAAGATCCGGTGCCGCTGCCAGAGCTGCCGTGTGAGAAATCAGACGCGTACTTCGTGCTGCGTGACGGCGCTGCCGGGGTATTCCTCGCGGCCAACACCTTCCCGAAATCGCGTGAAACCCGTGCGCCGCTGGTGGAAGAGCTGTACCGCTTCCGCGATCGTCTGCCGGAAAAACTGCGTTATCTGGCCGATGCGCCACAGCAGGATCCGGAAGGTAATAAGACGGTTGTGCGCTTTAGCCGCAAAACCAAGCAGCAGTACGTGGCTGCGGAGAAAGAGGGTAAAGCGACCGGATGGTCAGCCTTCTTTGTCGACGGTAAATGGGTTGAAGGCAAGAAATAATCTGCACTTAGCGTAACTTACCTGTTAAAGGGCCGGTCTTCCGGCCCTTTTTTATTACGCCGTTATTATTTTTTGTTCCGTACTATACAGTCAGGCTATAAATGATATAGTGGTTATAGTTAACCCTTTTCTTATTATCAAATCGTCTTAAGCGATTGACCGCGTGCGCTAAATCGGATGGTCTGGCATGAAATTACAGCAGCTTCGCTATATCGTTGAGGTGGTAAATCACAACCTTAACGTCTCTTCTACCGCTGAAGGTCTTTATACCTCACAACCCGGCATCAGTAAGCAGGTCCGTATGCTTGAAGATGAGCTGGGTATTCAAATTTTTGCCCGCAGCGGTAAGCATCTCACCCAGGTGACGCCAGCGGGACAGGAAATCATCCGCATTGCCCGCGAAGTGCTCTCAAAAGTGGATGCAATTAAATCCGTCGCCGGAGAGCACACCTGGCCGGACAAAGGCTCTCTCTATATTGCTACTACGCACACCCAGGCTCGCTACGCGCTGCCCGGCGTGATCAAGGGCTTTATCGAGCGTTACCCGCGCGTATCGCTGCACATGCATCAGGGCTCGCCAACGCAAATCGCTGAGGCGGTATCAAAAGGCAATGCGGATTTTGCGATTGCCACCGAGGCGCTGCATCTGTACGACGACCTGGTGATGCTGCCGTGCTATCACTGGAATCGCTCGATTGTGGTAACGCCGGATCATCCGCTGGCAGGGAAGGGCTCGGTGACCATCGAGGAGCTGGCGCAGTATCCGCTGGTGACCTACACCTTCGGCTTTACCGGTCGCTCAGAGCTGGATACGGCATTCAACCGCGCAGGGTTAACGCCGCGCATCGTCTTTACCGCGACCGATGCTGACGTGATTAAAACCTACGTGCGTCTGGGGCTGGGCGTGGGCGTGATTGCCAGCATGGCCGTCGATCCGGTATCTGACCCGGATTTAGTGCGCCTTGATGCGCATGATATCTTCAGCCACAGCACCACCAAAATTGGTTTCCGCCGCAGCACTTTCCTGCGCAGCTATATGTATGATTTTATTCAACGCTTTGCGCCGCATTTAACGCGTGACGTTGTGGATACCGCCGTTGCTTTGCGTTCTAATGAAGACATCGAAGAGATGTTTAAAGATATTAAGCTTCCCGCCAAATAATCACTTCCGGTATCTTTCCCTTGTGGAAAGATACCGAAATATCCGCTTAAACCGAAATCAGAATTATCATCATCTACATCCCACTGCCATATAATGTCATAACCCATTTGATTGATGTGGTCATACTGTCGTGATTTTGCGACAAAAGTAGAAACTAATTTCCGACTGCGCAAATTATTCTTCTCAATTATTTATTTCTGGTCAAAAGAATGAATATTTCATCATCATGAACGAGTAAATTCACTGGCTTTTCAGCTAAAGTTTCTTTAGGATTTATCTCAACTGGTGATTACTTGTACCGATTGTTTGGTGTAAAAATGATAAGCGGTGTCGATTGTATGAGGTTAGCAATGCCGTCAGGAACTGAAGAACCGCAAAGGGATCCTGTGCTTAAACGTAAAGCCTGGCTCGCGGTGTTTGTTGTCTCCGCCCTGTTTTGGGTGGGCGTTGCGCTTCTGGCCTGGAAATATTGGGGTTGAATATGACAGTGACTGCACGGACAGAAACCGGAAAACCAATGTGTCAGCCTCGTGACAATGGCCTTAAAGGCAGCAAAGAGCCGACAACGACCGTGCCTGCGTCCTGGAAACTGACCGCGCAGCAAAAGGCTTTTATTGATGTGTTCGCGGAAGATGAGCCGAAAAAACAGTAACCGGGTAATGTGCCCTTTAACATTAATAGCCTGAACACCGTTCTGCACTTTTGTACTCTTTAATAAATACACATCGGCAATATAGTGCTGGGGCGCGTCCTCAGGAACATTAATAAATAAAGTCTGGTGTCACTATGATGAATAACATGACAACGCTCAAATACTGGTCGTGGATTGGCGCATTCTCTTTGTCGATTCTCTTCTGGTGTCAGCTTTTCTGGCTGACCTTCCACTAACAGACAAAACCTCGCTTCGGCGGGGTTTTTTGTTTCCTGTCATCCGAATTTGCCCCCGACATTTGTCATTTTGGGTTGTTATCAAAACGTTACAGCATCTTTGTGTTATCTTTAATTACGGCCTTGATAATTATCAGGGTATCTCTGTGATTAAGGAGGAGCTTATGTCGTTGACCCTACGCGAAGCCAGTAAGGACACGTTGCAGGCAGAAAATAAAACCTGGCACTACTATAGCTTGCCGCTGGCTGCCAAAAGCCTTGGGGACATCTCGCGGTTACCCAAGTCGCTGAAAGTGTTACTGGAAAACCTTTTACGCTGGCAGGACGAAGATTCTGTCACCGCCGATGACATCCACGCCTTAGCGGGATGGCTGAAGACTGCCCACGCCGACCGTGAAATTGCCTACCGACCCGCCAGGGTCCTGATGCAGGACTTCACCGGGGTGCCCGCCGTCGTCGATTTGGCCGCAATGCGCGAAGCGGTGAAACGCCTGGGAGGGGACACGTCGAAAGTGAATCCGCTCTCGCCGGTCGATCTGGTGATTGACCACTCCGTAACGGTTGACCATTATGGCGACGACGATGCTTTCGAAGAGAACGTGCGTCTGGAAATGGAACGTAACCACGAGCGCTATGTTTTTCTGAAGTGGGGGCAGCAGGCCTTCAGCCGCTTCAGCGTGGTGCCGCCGGGAACGGGCATTTGCCACCAGGTAAACCTCGAATATCTGGGGAAAGCCGTCTGGAGCGAACTTCAGGACAAAGAGTGGGTGGCCTACCCCGATACGCTGGTGGGGACCGACTCGCACACCACCATGATCAACGGTCTGGGCGTACTGGGCTGGGGCGTCGGCGGGATCGAGGCGGAAGCCGCAATGCTTGGCCAGCCGGTCTCGATGCTGATCCCGGACGTGGTGGGCTTCAAGCTGATTGGGAAACTTTCCGAAGGTATTACCGCCACCGACCTGGTGCTGACCGTAACCCAGATGCTGCGTAAGCACGGCGTGGTCGGCAAATTCGTTGAATTCTACGGTGACGGCCTTGACTCACTCCCGCTCGCCGATCGCGCCACTATCGCCAACATGGCGCCGGAATACGGTGCGACCTGCGGCTTCTTCCCGATAGATGACGTGACGCTGGAATATATGCGCCTCAGCGGACGTTCCGAGGAGCAGGTCGCGCTGGTTGAAGCCTATACCAAAGCGCAGGGCATGTGGCGCAATACGGGCGATGAGCCTGTCTTTACCAGCACGCTTGAGCTGGATATGGGCACGGTAGAGGCGAGCCTGGCGGGGCCAAAACGTCCGCAGGATCGCGTGGCGCTGAATAACGTGCCTGCCGCCTTCGCTGCCAGCAACGAGCTGGAAGTGAACACGTCGCACAAAGATCATCATCCTGTCGACTACGTGATGAACGGGCAGACCTACCAGCTGCCGGAAGGGGCGGTCGTGATTGCGGCCATTACCTCCTGCACCAATACCTCCAACCCGAGCGTGTTGATGGCCGCCGGTCTGCTGGCGAAAAAAGCCGTTGAGCTGGGCCTTAAGCCGCAGCCGTGGGTGAAAGCGTCGCTGGCGCCGGGGTCGAAAGTCGTGTCTGACTATCTCGCGCAGGCAAGGCTTACGCCGTATCTGGACGAGCTGGGCTTTAATCTGGTCGGCTACGGCTGTACCACCTGTATCGGCAACTCCGGGCCGCTGCCTGAGCCTATCGAAGTGGCGATCAAGCAGGGCGATCTAACCGTTGGCGCGGTGCTGTCGGGGAACCGTAACTTTGAAGGGCGTATCCACCCGCTGGTCAAAACCAACTGGCTGGCATCGCCGCCGCTGGTGGTGGCCTACGCGCTGGCCGGGAATATGAATATCAACCTGGCGACGGATCCTATCGGTCACGACCGCAAAAATGAGCCGGTCTATCTGAAAGATATCTGGCCTTCCTCTCAGGAAATCGCACGCGCGGTTGAAAAGGTTTCCAGCGATATGTTCCGCAAGGAGTACGCCGAGGTCTTCGAGGGCACGCCGGAGTGGAAAACCATTGCGGTTGAGGGCTCCGATACCTACGGATGGCAGGACGATTCGACCTATATCCGCCTGTCGCCGTTCTTTGACGAGATGCAGGCCCAGCCAGCCCCGCTCCAGGATATCCACGGCGCGCGCGTGCTGGCGATGCTCGGGGATTCCGTCACCACCGACCACATCTCTCCGGCGGGGAGTATCAAGGCCGACAGTCCGGCAGGGCGTTATCTGCAAGGGCGCGGCGTGGAGCGTCGTGACTTCAACTCCTACGGCTCGCGTCGCGGCAACCATGAGGTGATGATGCGCGGCACCTTCGCCAATATCCGTATCCGCAACGAAATGGTGCCGGGCGTGGAAGGGGGCATGACGCGTCGTCTGCCGGGCAGCGAGGTAGTCTCGATTTATGACGCGGCGATGAGCTATCAGAAAGAGGGCACTCCGCTTGCGGTTATCGCCGGGAAAGAGTACGGCTCAGGCTCCAGCCGTGACTGGGCGGCGAAAGGGCCGCGGCTGCTGGGCGTCCGGGTGGTTATCGCCGAATCCTTCGAGCGTATTCACCGCTCAAACCTGATTGGTATGGGTATTTTACCGCTGGAATTCCCGCAGGGAGTGACGCGTAAAACCTTAGGGCTGACCGGGGAAGAGCAGATCGATATTAGCGGACTGCAAAACCTGCAACCGGGTAAAACGGTGCCGGTGAAGCTCACGCGCGCGGACGGTAAGACGGAAGTGCTGGAATGCCGGTGCCGTATTGATACGGCAACAGAGCTGACCTATTACCAGAACGACGGCATCCTTCATTATGTGATTCGTAAGATGCTGGACTGATAACATTGCCCGGCGCGTGATGAGCCGGGCATTTATCGATTATTCGCTTAACAGATGGCCCATTTTCGCGGCTTTGGTGTCGAGATAATGGGCATTTTTTGGATTACGCCCCACGATCAGCGGCACGCGCTCAACGATGTTGATGCCCGCTTCGGTCAGGATCTCGACTTTGCGCGGGTTGTTGGTCAGCAGACGCACTTCATCCACGCCCAGCAGCTTGAACATATCGGCACACAGCGTGAAATCACGCTCGTCAGCAGCAAAGCCAAGCTGATGGTTAGCTTCGACCGTATCGTAGCCCTGATCCTGCAATGCATACGCGCGGATCTTGTTCAGCAGACCGATGTTGCGTCCTTCCTGACGGTGATAAAGCAGCACGCCACGGCCTTCTTCTGCGATATGGGACAGCGCCGCTTCCAGCTGAAAACCACAGTCGCAGCGCAGGCTGAAGAGGGCGTCGCCCGTCAGACACTCCGAATGCACGCGAGACAGCACCGGCGTCTGCCCCGAAATGTCGCCAAACACCAGGGCGACGTGATCCTGTCCGGTTGCCAGTTCTTCAAATCCCACCATCAGGAAATCGCCCCATGGGGTTGGCAGTTTGGCTTCTGCCACACGTTTAAGCTGCATGTGATTCTCCAGAGTATGCTGACACGTTTCGTGCCTTTCGCCTGTTTGGCTTTCTGTATTCGAACATTTTGCCACAAGCTTCTCAACATCACCTAATGGCCGCCATCCTATACGCCCGTTAAACGCACAATCCGACATATCTACGCAACGGTTAAAATTCAGTTATGATTGTGAGGCTTAGCAAACAAGGAGATAACATGCTTTCCATTGCACGACGAACGGCAGCCGGTGCGGCCCTGTTATTAATTATGCCTCTGGCCGTATGGATCTCCGGTTGGGCATGGGAGCCGGGGCATAATACCGCCTGGCTCAAAACCTTGTACTGGATTACGGAAACCGTCACCCAGCCGTGGGGGATCATCACGCATGTGCTGCTGTGCGCGTGGTTTTTCTGGTGTCTGCGTTTTCGGTTACGGGCGGCCATTATGCTCTTTGCTATTCTCGGCGGCGCCATTCTGATCGGTCAGGGGCTGAAGTCCTGGGTAAAGGACAGGGTGCAGGAGCCACGGCCTTTCGTCGTCTGGCTGGAAAAAACGCACCATATCCCGGTGGATGAGTTCTACAATTTAAAGCGTAAGGATCGCGGCGCGCTGGTGAAAGAACAGCTTGCGGAGCAGCAGGACGTGCCTAAATTCCTGCGTAAGCACTGGCAAAAAGAGACAGGCTTCGCGTTTCCTTCCGGACATACGATGTTTGCCGCAAGCTGGGCGCTGCTTGGCGTTGGGCTGCTTTGGCCGCGTCGCAGGAGGGTGACCATCGCGGTCCTGCTGGTGTGGGCGAGCGCGGTGATGGGCAGTCGTCTGCTTCTAGGAATGCACTGGCCGCGGGATTTAGTCGTCGCCACGCTGATGTCCTGGCTGCTGGTAACGTTCGCGACCTGGCTTACGCAGAAAGTGTGCGGGCCGCTGACGCCGCCGCCGGAAGAGAAGAAAGAAATTGCGGAAAGAGAGGAGAATGACGCCTGACGGTTGATATTCGTCCTTAAGCCCATAAATCCTTCACTGGCGCGTCACGTTTCCGTTTCGCGCCCGTCACTAAAATGGTAGTTTATAAGGCTGATTGCGATAAATTGAATACACTTTATTCGCTTGATCCACATAACGGGAAGTCATGTGAAATATTTACTCATTTTCTTACTGGTGTTGGCGATTTTTGTTATTTCGGTCACATTAGGTGCGCAAAACGATCAGCAGGTAAGCTTTAACTATTTGCTGGCACAGGGCGAGTATCGGGTATCTAGCCTCCTTGCCGTCTTGTTCGCTGCCGGTTTTATCATCGGCTGGCTGGTGTGTGGTCTGTTCTGGCTTAAGGTGCGTGTCTCACTGGCGCGCGCTGAGCGTAAAATCAAACGCCTTGAACTTCAACTTGCCCCCGCGACTGACATCCCAGAAAACGCCGGTGTGCCGGTAGTCAAGGAATAATCGACGATGCTGGAGTTGTTGTTTCTGCTTTTGCCTGTCGCCGCAGCTTATGGCTGGTATATGGGCCGCAGAAGTGCGCAACAAACTAAGCAGGATGAAGCCAACCGACTCTCCCGCGACTACGTGGCGGGGGTCAACTTCCTTCTGAGCAATCAACAGGACAAAGCGGTTGACCTGTTCCTCGACATGCTTAAAGAGGACACCGGCACCGTTGAGGCGCATCTCACCCTGGGTAACCTGTTCCGCTCGCGCGGCGAGGTTGACCGTGCCATCCGCATTCACCAGACCCTGATGGAAAGCGCATCGTTAACCTACGATCAGCGCCTGCTTGCCGTACAGCAGCTGGGCCGCGACTATATGGCCGCCGGGTTGTACGACCGCGCGGAAGACATGTTCGCGCAGCTGGTGGATGAAACCGAATTCCGCATCAGCGCCTTACAGCAGCTGTTGCAGATTTATCAGGCCACCAGCGACTGGCAGAAAGCCATTGATACCGCAGAGCGCCTGGTCAAACTCGGCAAAGACAAACAGCGTGTTGAAATTGCGCATTTCTACTGCGAACTCGCGTTGCAGCAGATGGGCAACGACGACATGGAAAAAGCCATGTCGCTGCTCAAGAAAGGCGCCGCCGCCGATCGTAACAGCGCGCGTGTCTCCATCATGATGGGGCGCGTGTTTATGGCGAAAGGGGATTTTGCCAAAGCGGTAGAGTGCCTGTTGCGGGTGATCGACCAGGATAAAGAACTGGTCAGCGAAACTCTCGAAATGCTGCAAACCTGCTATCAGCAGCTGGGCAAGCCGGACGAGTGGGTCGCTTTCCTGCGCCGCTGCGTAGAAGAAAATACCGGCGCAACGGCCGAGCTGATGTTGTCTGACGTGGTTGAGGAGCACGAAGGCAGCGACACCGCGCAGGTATACATTACTCGCCAGCTGCAACGTCATCCGACGATGCGCGTTTTCCACAAGCTGATGGACTATCACCTTAATGACGCGGAAGAAGGGCGCGCCAAAGAGAGCCTGATGGTACTGCGTGACATGGTGGGCGAGCAGGTGCGCAGTAAACCGCGCTATCGCTGCCAGAAGTGCGGATTTACCGCCTTCACGCTGTACTGGCACTGTCCTTCATGCCGTGCGTGGTCCACCATTAAGCCAATTCGCGGTCTGGACGGGCAGTAACTTTTTAAAAGCCCTCTTTTTAGTTACAACATACTAAATGCTTTTTTTGTGAACGTTGGCACCGTGCGGTTTATCGGCCTGGCAGGAGAGGAAATCGATTCTGTCAATTTGCAGCGCTGACAGGTAGAATGCTCGCCGTTTATCTGTTCCGCGCCGCTGCGCGCCCATAGACGAAAAGGGCTGGTCATGACGTCTGTTAGTTCCTCTACTTCCCGCGTAGTTACTGATTCTCCTGTTGTTGTTGCGCTTGATTACAATAACCGCGATGCCGCACTGGCCTTCGTCGATGGCATTGATCCCCGCGACTGCCGCCTGAAGGTCGGTAAAGAGATGTTCACGCTGTTCGGGCCACAGCTGGTTCGCGATCTGCAACAGCGCGGTTTTGATATCTTCCTTGACCTCAAATTCCACGATATCCCGAACACCACGGCCCATGCGGTCGCCGCTGCGGCGGATCTGGGCGTATGGATGGTCAACGTTCATGCCTCGGGCGGGGCGCGTATGATGACCGCAGCCCGCGAAGCGCTGGTGCCCTTTGGCAAAGATGCGCCGTTGCTGATTGCCGTGACGGTGCTTACCAGCATGGACGACAACGACCTGCGCGATCTCGGTGTGACGTTGTCACCTGCCAAACATGCCGAGCGACTTGCTCGCCTGACGCAAAGCTGCGGGCTGGACGGCGTCGTGTGTTCTGCGCAGGAAGCGGTGCGATTTAAAGCAGAGTTCGGTCGGGACTTTAAGCTGGTTACGCCAGGCATCCGTCCGGCCGGCAGCGACGCAGGCGATCAGCGCCGTATTATGACCCCAGAACAGGCCTTAATTGCAGGCGTGGATTACATGGTGATTGGTCGTCCGGTTACGCAGTCAGCCGATCCTGCACAAACGCTGAAGGCTATTAATGCCTCACTGAAGAAGGACGCGTAATGAGCGATTCCAACAGCCGTCTGGTCTACTCCACCGACACCGGGCGTATCGATGAACCCAAAGCGGTAGCCGAGCGCCCGAAAGGCGATGGCATTGTGCGTATTCAGCGCCAGACCAGCGGCAGAAAAGGCAAGGGCGTGTGCCTCGTCACCGGCATCGACCTGGACGAAGCTGAACTGGCGAAGCTGGCCGCCGAGCTGAAAAAGAAATGCGGATGCGGCGGGGCGGTGAAAGACGGTATTATCGAGATTCAGGGCGATAAACGCGATCTCATTAAAACGCTGCTCGAAGCCAAAGGCATGAAAGTAAAACTGGCGGGCGGTTAAATTAAATCGGTTTAATTAAAAAAGCCACGGTTTTCACCGTGGCTTTTTTATGTGCGTAAGTCAGACCTGAAATGTACTTAATATATCGTTATACCGGTGGATGCCGTTATGTAGATTATTTACCCACCTGGTGACCAATCACACCACCGACAGCAGCACCACCTAATGTACCCAGCGTACTACCATCCGTCAGCACGGCGCCACCGAGGGCACCCGCACCAGCACCGATTGCGGTGTTACGGTCGCGTTTAGACCAGTTAGAGCATGCGCTCAGAGACATTGCTACAGTGATTGCCAGAACAGCGGCGGCTAATTTTTTGCTGGTTAAGGTCATAATACTTTCTCCTGAATTATCGATTCACGGAAAGAAATGCACTTTAAGTATAGCCAACTGGCATACAAAAATTCCTTTTTCCGTGAAAGCTGGTCGCGACGGGATTGTTATCACGCAGGTGATAGTCACTTCCTGTTATATCGCTAACATTAATTTTACGATGATTATGCAGGTAATACAGGTAAAAAGTCTTAAAGGGTGTCCAGGAATCATCTCAGACAAAGGGAATAGACTGCGCCCGACATTTGCAGGCGCAGAAATAGATCACGAGGTTTTTTTCACAATATCGACTAACAGGCCATTCTGCTGGAGCCGCTCACGGTGTTCATCGCTTAAACGCTCGTCGGTAATGACGCGGCTGAAGCGGGAAATCGGTCCCATCGTGTAAGGATGAACGGCACCGAACTTAGAGCTGTCGGTCAGGACAATCGCCTCACACTCTTTTTCCAGAACGGCGTTTACCACGTCCGAACGCATCATATCCCGGCCCGTAAAGCCGGTCTCCGCCTGCCAGCCGTCAATACCGATAAAGGCTTTGCTGAAGTGAACCTGCTGAACGTATTGTCGGGTAAGCGGGCCCACCATGCTCTCGCTCTTTTTCTGGTAAATCCCGCCCAGTAAAATCACTTCACATTTAGTCTCTTTCAGCAGGTGTGCGATATAGCTGCTGACGGTAATGATGGTGATATCTTTCTGATTCGCCAGGGTACGCGCCAGTAGAGCGTTGCTGCTGCCGTTTTCGATAAACACCGTTTCCCCGTTATTCACCAGCGAGGCGGCAAACTCTGCCAGCTCACGCTTGAGCGCATAGTTGTTCATCATGCGGGTTTCAACGTCATCGCTGTCGAGCGGTACGGCATACCCATGCGCGCGACGCAGGTAGCTCTGTTTTTCCAGAAGATTAAGATCCTGGCGAATTGTCACTTCAGATACGCCAGTAGCTTTAGCGAGGTCGACCACGCTGACGCGTCCCTGATCGATGACCATCTGCAAAATGATTTGTTGTCGGGAATTCATAGCATCCATTAAAAAAAACGAAACGAGGTCGAAGGCGTGGTGATTACACTTCCCACGGCGCTTTAGGCTGTGTGCTTTCCGGTGCGATATCCGCGCCATGCTGTGCCAGTAGCTCGGACTTTAGGATCTCAAGATTACGGATAGCAGAGTGATAATCGCCCGCTACCAGAATATCCAGCACGGTATCAATACGTTGTGCCACGGTCTGTGCATCAATAGTAGACATAATCTCACCCCTGAGCGAAAAGTTAATATTTTCAATGATGCAGAAATTGGGTTCAAAAGAGAAGGGAAAAAATGCACTTAGGAAAGTACATAAATGAAAGTGATAATTTTACCCCCTCGCATACAGGGAGCGGAATGAGTGGATTAGTCTAATTCTGCGCGCAAGGCGCTTTTTTATATGAGGAATTAGACCATGACAGTGATCAACCAAGCTACCTGCACATTGTTTACCGACGCTGAACGTTTCACCCAACTGGCGGCCTATTACGAGGAGGAGCGGCGTACCGTATGGATGATGCTGCGCTCGCAGCCGCGCCCCTGCTTCAACCATGCGTTAATAGAGGAGATCATGAACCTTTCCTGGCTGGTGCGGCAAAACGGTTTCGTCGTCGATTTCTGGGTGACCGGCTCGCTGGTGCCCGATATGTACAACACCGGCGGGGATCTGCAATTCTTTGTTGAATGCATACAGAACGGGCGTCGTGAGGCGTTACGCGCCTACGCGCGCGCCTGCGTCGACTGCGTACACGCCGCGTCACGCGGTTTTGATACGGGCGCCATCTCGCTGGCGATGGTCGAAGGCAGCGCCTTAGGCGGGGGGTTTGAGGCGGCGCTGGCGCATCATTTTGTCCTTGCCCAGCGCGATGCCCGGCTGGGTTTCCCGGAAATTGCGTTCAACCTGTTCCCCGGCATGGGCGGCTACTCGCTGGTGGCGCGTCGTTCCGGCATGAAGCTGGCGGAGGAGCTTATCTACAAAGGGGAATCGCACACCGCGGAATGGTACGAACAGCACGGGCTGGTCGACGTGTTATTCGAACCGGGGCAGAGCTACGTATCTGTAAGAACCTTTATCGATACCTTGCAGCCAAAGATGAACGGCGTGCGCGCCATGCTTCGCGCCCGCACCCGGGTACTGCAACTGCCGCGCAGTGAACTGATGGATATTACCGAGGACTGGGTCGATGCGGCGTTTTGCCTTGACCCCAAAGATATTGCCTATATGGAGCGGCTGGTATTGCTGCAAAACCGCCATCACGCGGCAGGTTTACGCAAAGCAAGCTAACGCATTTTTCTCGACTGATAGCGCTTTAGCCATCGCTCGAATGCGGCAGCGGGCATGGGCTTAGCAAAAAGAAATCCCTGCCGTTCGTTGACGCCATTCTTGGTCAGAAAGGCGTCTTCTTTTGCGCTCTCGACACCTTCCGCAATCACCTGCAAGTTCAGCGCCTGCGCGACGGCCACGATGGCCCGCACCAGAGATTGTGAAATCGACTGCTTATGAATATCCCGCACGAAAGCCTGATCCAGCTTAATCGCGTCGATAGGAAAACGAGCAAGCTGTGAAAGAGAAGAGTAGCCCGTACCGAAGTCGTCCAGATGGATTTGCGCCCCCAGCTGGCTGAACTGCTGGATCACCGACAGCGCCAGCTCTTCATTTTCAATCAGGCAGCTTTCGGTGAGCTCCACGTCGATAGGGCAGTATTCGAAGTTCAAATCTTTCAGCGCCTGTTTGAGATCGCTGAAAATGGTCTGGTCCGCCAGCTGACGCGCCGACACGTTGACCGCCACCCGCAGATTAATGCCTTTATCGCGCCATCTGGCGACCTGACGCACCACGTCCAGCATGACCCAGCGACCCAGCGGCACAATCAGGCCAGACTCTTCCGCATAGGAGATAAACTCCAGCGGCGGGATCAGCCCGCGTTCAGGCGACTGCCAGCGTACCAGCGCCTCAAGGCTGCGCACTTCGCCGCGCCAGGTCATCTTCGGCTGGTAGTGGATAAGCAGCTGATCGTTATCCAGCGCTTTACGCAGGTTGGTGTCCAGCCACAGATATTCGAAGACCCGCTGGTTCATTTCAGGGGAGAAGACGCAGAACTTGCCGCGACCGCTCTCTTTGGCGGTATACATGGCGGTATCGGCATTGCGGATCACGCTTTCACGATCGCCGCCGTGCTGCGGGACGAGCGCAATGCCCAGCGAACAGCCGGTATAGACTTCGATTAACCCGATGCGGAAGGGCTGGCGCAGGCGGGTAAGAATACGCGAGGCCATCGCCTCCAGCGTGCTTTGCGAGGTATTGGTCGCGAGGACGATAAACTCATCGCCACCCAGACGCGCGAGAATTTGTCCCTCTTCGAGGCAGCTCAGAATAGCCAGCGCGACCGCCTGAAGAAGCTGATCGCCAAACATATGCCCGTAGGCATCGTTCACTTTTTTAAAGTTATCGAGATCGAGATACACCACGCCGACCTGCGTGTCTCCACGCGTGTCGATGGCGTCGGAAATCAGGTCATGGATGGCGTTTCTGTTGGGCAAACCGGTGATGGTATCGGTATTGGCCAGCACCCGCAGGCGCTCCTGGGCGCGGCGTTCTTCGGTGATATCGGTCCCGGAGCAGATCAGGAAAATTTCGTTTTTGCCGCTGCCGCTGTGGACAAATTTATTGCGGAACAGAAACAGACGTTGTCCTTTTCGCGTCTTGATCCAGCGTTCCACCTCGTAGGAACTGCCGTTACGAAAAAAACCGGTGATGTTGCGTTTCGAGGCGGCGGCCTCGCTGCGGCTCATGAACAGCTTAAAGACGTTCTGGCCGATCACTTCCTGCTCTTTAAGGCCCGTGTACTCTTCGCTCAGGCGGTTAAAGCGCTGGATATTGCCGTTCTGATCGAGAATAACAATGACGGAGTTGGCTTCGGATACGACCTGTTCGGCAAAGGAGAGTCCCTGTACCAGATCCCGCGCGACGGAAGGAGTATCGTTCCAGGCCGACGCGGTACCGGCCCACTCCTTTTTATTGATCTTTCGCCCCACCAGATGAACGGAAACATCAGTGCCATAGAGCGACAATGAGAGGGTAATGCTGGAGGTGATCACCGTCAGCTGGCGGATGAGGTCGGCCTGATCGTCAGTTAGCGCCACGACCTGAACAACGTCGGCACTTTCGCTTGCTGCCAGATGAAGAGCATTGCTGTCGGCCGTCAGACGCCACCAGGGGCTGTGCGTCCCCATGTAACGAAACAGCAAATTCTGCTCCAGATCGTCCATCATGTTTTCTCCCGTCACTGCTCAATAGCGCAAAGTTTATTCATTTGCAGTCGACTTTTCCGTCGTGAAACAGCGGCAAAACCGAAGTGAACTTATTGTTTTTCCCAGTTTTATTATAGTAAAACGCGTCGAGCTGAAAAGGATAGGATCGGTATAAAAATTCACGTAACCGACTATACCGGCACTCTTTTACTGTAGATAATTCTGGCGGGTTTGGGTGAGCGGATGCGGAAAATAGTCGGAAAAAAAGATGATTTTTGTGGGCTGACAAACAAAGTAAAAATGTCGGCCTTTCCGAAAGGGAAATGGCCGACATTTTAATACGTTATCAGGCGGCAGGGCGCGCGATGATACTGCGGGTTTCCATGCGGACTTCAGCGATGGTGACGTCAATCACGTCGGTGACTTTATAAACCACTTCGCCTTTGATCTGCACGGAGCCGTTCTCCTGGCTACAGACCATTTCGTCACGCACCGCGTGGATGAACGGGGCAGGGATAAAGGCAACGGCGCCGTTATCCACCAGACGCACGCGCATTCCACCGCGGCTGACATCAATGATTTCCGCCGGGAAGCGGGTGTCGGTACCGGCTTTGTCCTTCAGGAAACGGGCATACAACCAGTCACCCACGTCGCGCTCGGCCATACGGTTCAGGCGGCGACGTTCAGCCATCTGCACGGTAGTGTCGTCCTGCGGACGCGCAATGGATTCACCCTTGATAATCGCTTTCAGCAGGCGGTGGTTAACCATGTCGCCATACTTACGGATTGGGGACGTCCAGGTGGCGTAGGCTTCCAGACCCAGACCAAAGTGCGGGCCTGGCTCGATGCTGATTTCCGCGAAGGACTGGAAACGGCGGATGCGGCTGTCGAGGAAGCCGGATGGCTGTGCATCCAGTTCGCGGCGAAGCTTGCAGAAACCGTTCAGGGTCAACACCTCTTCAGGATCGACGTGGACGTCATGGGTTTTCAGCAGTGCGGCCAGCGCTTCGGTGTTCGCCGGGTCAAAACCGGTGTGGACGTTGTAGATGCCAAAGCCTAACTTGTCACGCAGCACGCGTGCGGCGCAAATGTTGGCCGAGATCATCGCCTCTTCAACGATACGGTTAGCGATGCGGCGCGGTTCGGCAACGATATTCAGCACTTCGCCTTTTTCACCCAGCACGAAGCGGTAATCAGGACGATCTTTGAAGACCAGGGCGTGGGTTTTACGCCAGTCGCTGCGGCTCAGGCAGACGCGATGCAGCAGACGGATCTGCGCGGCAATGGCGTCGTTTTCTGGTTTCCAGCTACCGCTGTTTTCCAGCCAGTCGGACACGTCGTCATAGGCGAGCTTGGCTTTCGATTCGATGGTTGCGGCAAAGAACTCGATATCGTCTTCGATCGTACCGTCTGCGGCAATGGTCATGCGGCAGGCGAGGACCGGGCGCACTTCGTTCGGACGCAGCGAGCAGAGATCGTCAGAGAGTTCGCGCGGCAGCATCGGAATGTTGAAGCCAGGCAGGTAGTTGGTAAATGAGCGGATTTTTGCGGCGTTATCAAGCTTGCTGCCTTCCACAATCCAGGCGGTGGGATCGGCAATCGCCACGGTGAGGGTAAGCTTGCCGTCTGCGGCTTCTTCCACAAACAGGGCATCGTCCATATCTTCGGTGCTGGCGCTGTCGATGGTGACAAAATCCAGCGCCGTCAGGTCGCGACGTTCAAGACCTTCGTCCTGCATTTCAGTCGCTACGCCGTCCGGCGCTTCTTTTTCGAGATTATGGCGTGCCAGCGTCACCCACCACGGCACGAAGTGGTCGTCGCCAAAGGTGATGAACTGGGTCAGCTCCGCGTAGAAGCCGCGGTCGCCTTTCAGCGGATGACGGCGCATTTCTGCAACGGCCCAGTCACCCTCTTTAAAATCGTGCTCAACGCCACGAGCGGCGCGGCAAGGAATGGCATCTTTCAGCAGGGGATGGTCAGGAACAATAGAAAGACGGTCGTCTTTTCTGTGCACCTTCCCGACAAAGCGGGTCAGGAACGGCTCGATGAGTTCTTCCGGCTCGGCAGACTCGCGTTCCTTTTCGGTATGAATAACGGCCATTACGCGGTCGCCGTGCATCACTTTCTTCATCTGCGGAGGCGGAATGAAGTAGCTTTTCTGCGCATCGACTTCCAGGAAGCCAAAGCCCTTTTCCGTGGCTTTTACTACCCCTTCTGCACGCGGCGTCTGGGAATGCAGTTGCTGTTTAAGCTGCGCTAGCAGCGGGTTGTCCTGAAACATAATGTTCTATTTTAGTAGCCATTGAGCGGCTGACAGTTTTACGCGATTCTCACTGTTACGGCAAGCGCTCTTTAGGTGATAAGCAGGGTTAGGCTGCTTTGCCAAGCGCGATTTTCAGACGCTCAAGCCAGCCGCAAAATGCGCTCCAGGTGAGCAGGTTAATCGCCTGCGCCGGGGGGATCCCTTCATCCGTGAGCGGCGTGAACTGCGCGGCGCTGAAGCGGTCAGGAGACTGGCTCAACAGCACAGTTGCAGCGGCCAGGGACGGCGACGAAATCGGTTCGCGGATGCCGCTTTGCACTATCTCACCGATCAGATCGAGCAGCACCGGTTCATGGCACAGCGTGGGGGTGAGAAGCTGAAGTTCAGGCTCGGCCTGCCAGCGGGCAAGCGATTCCAGCTGCTGCGGCGTGGCGTAACGCAGCTCAACGTCAGGAATAATCGCCACCCATTGCTGGTCGTCCTGCGACGACGAGGCGATAAGCGCGTGAGGCTGGATGTGGTGTCCCGGCAGCCAGCGTACGGGCTGGCCGAGCAGCGCCTGAAACGCGGCGACGACGCGCGCCTGAAAACCGATAAACCCGATTATCTGATTGATTAATACAATGTCATAGGTCGTGAGGCCGACCTCATCCAGCTGCTGCTGCGCTTTGTCGTCAATCACGTCCGGGGAGCTGGCAAGCTGGCGGGCATACTGGGTAATTTGTGCGAGGCGACGATTACTTTCTCGGGAGGAGTCGGGACCAGGAAGCGGGGCGAGCAGGGCGGCGTAGTGGTTACAGAGGCGCTGCACGCCGCAGGCTTGGGCAACCGTCAGCGCGGTGCTGAGCCGGTCATAGGCGCTCAGCGTACGCAGCCGGTTAACGGGCACGTCGAGCGGGAAGAGCAGATGACAAAGCGCGCGCGCGGGCGCAAGCCAGCTTTCGCAGTGGATGACAATCTCTTCAGGTAGGGCTAAATCGAGCAAAAAACGATCGTCGACGTTAGCGGCTTCGGGCACCAGTGGCAGCACGTCCGTCTGCGAATGATTTGACTGGGTTTCATGATACCAGTGGCCTTTGCCAGAAAAACGGCGCTGTTCCATGGGCGTTCCTTGATCTCAAATTGGCGATCAATATCCTGGCGTAAGGCGGATGAGGGGAAAAATATTGTTAGGTGATAACAAATAGCGGAACGGAATAACGACGGGCAGGGGCGGGGAAAGAAAAACTCTCTTCCCGGGGAGGGAAGAGAGTAACGGCTTATTTAATTTCCAGCTCGTTCATTGCAGCGATGTTGAAACCGCCGTCAACGTGAACCACTTCGCCGGAGATACCCGCGGACAGGTCAGAGCACAGGAATGCAGCAGAGTTACCCACATCTTCGATGGTAACGGTACGACGAATCGGGGTAACCGCTTCGCAGTGTGCCAGCATTTTACGGAAATCTTTGATGCCGGAAGCAGCCAGAGTACGGATTGGGCCAGCAGAGATGGCGTTAACACGCACGCCTTCTGGACCCATCGCGTTCGCCATGTAGCGCACGTTGGCTTCCAGAGACGCTTTCGCCAGACCCATCACGTTGTAGTTAGGGATTGCACGCTCTGCGCCCAGGTAGGACAGCGTCAGCAGCGCAGAGCCCGGGTTCAGCAGGGTGCGGCAGGCTTTAGCCATTGCCACGAAGCTGTAAGAGCTGATGTCGTGAGCGATTTTGAAGCCTTCACGGGTTACCGCGTCAACGTAGTCACCGTCCAGCTGGTCGCCTGGTGCGAAGCCGATGGAGTGAACGAAACCGTCGAATTTCGGCCACGTTTTTGCCAGTTCAGCAAACATCGCATCGATGCTTTCGTCTTGTGCAACGTCACATTCCAGAATAATGCTGGAACCCAGCTGTGCGGCAAACTCTTCAACACGGCCTTTCAGCTTGTCGTTCTGGTAGGTGAACGCCAGCTCAGCGCCTTCGCGATGCATAGCCTGCGCGATGCCGTATGCGATGGACAGTTTGCTGGCAACGCCAGTCACCAGAATGCGCTTACCGGAAAGAAAACCCATAGCTTTAATCCTTATATTCATTGCTTGTTTTGCCTTGTAAATCATAGCGTTACAGGCAGTATTTCAACATCATTCGAAATTAGCTCGAAATTATATCCCACTCACTGCCCCTTGTGTCACGCTATTTCTTACCTGAATCCCGTGACTTATCTCTCTAAAGGGCTGAGCGAGTCGTCATTCGCGCGTTACGCGCTGATGAAAGTTTTCGATATCTTGCAGCATCACTCCAGTATACCACCGAGAGGAGCTTCACCTCATCCAACCAGAAGGACTGATTGGGCGCCAGACAAGCAAAGTGGATAGGGTACAAAATTAGACGACTATGAAGCTAAGCGCGCCACATATAATATTATGAGTGGGAATTTATGATGGTTCGGATTGGCAGAACTATATTCTTTGATTGATTTGTAAATACAATTATTTCATTGGAGAGATGTTTTCATATAGATTCTGAAGGTGATTATGGTAATTTAGTGAGTGTTTTATTTATGAAGTAAAGTTATTAAATTAATGCGGTTATAACTATTTCCATTCGTATTGGTTGGAGGGGGGTAAGAAATTTTTGAGTAAGTAATGAATCAAACTCATAGTTCCAGAGTTGAATTTCCTTTATTCATTATGATATGAATAAAGGGTGAGCATAAATTTGGCGAGTTAGTAAAAATAATTATTAAGCAAGCCTCAGTAGCGTGGGGGATGCTTTAGGGAGCAGTCAGTTAGAAAGGTTTCAATCACGCTTTAATTGAAACCTCGCATGAAAGCAACGATTAAATTAATTGCCAGTTGCTTTTTTTTCGCGTGTAACCATATGATTTTCTGAATAAACCACAGTGTTTTCTGGAACGCTTTTATTGATAAGAGACATAGCGCCAATAGTAACATTTTTTCCTATGCGAACATTCCCGATAATGCAGGAATTGGCTCCGATCTGCACGTTGTCACCGATATAGCTAATGCCAATATCGGTATCATGTCGATCGCCGATAGTTACGTTCTGTCGAATAACAACATTTTGTCCAATGTTACAATTGCCACGGATCACAATACCTGTGAAATGAACAATCTTTAAACCTGGCCCAATAGTTGAACGGGGATTGATGTCTATATTGTACTCACGATTCAACTTTATGGCTTTACGTTTAGCAAAGGAAAGTAGGTGGAATTTATTTGTAGTATAAAAATAACGCCATAATCTGAACCAGAAATAAAATCTCCGATCTTTGCATTTGAAAGCTCTGTGCAATGTTTTGCGCCACGAAAAAGGATCATCACCTTTTTGTACTTCTACTTTCAAACACTCGATTAGATGTTTATAAGCAAAATAATGTTCAACATTCAAAAATTCACGATCAATATTCAAATTTTTCATTTTATTTCCCCGAAACTTGCACCAATCTCTTTCATCTTACTTATAACTTTATTCATTTCTGATTCATTCAAAGCGAGCTGGGCAGCTGTGAAAAAAAGAATATGAGATGAAATTGGGCGAGGGGAATCGCCACAGGTGTATTTTCTCCATTGGCTATTACTTGAGACACCGGCCAGTTGTGCCATTTGAGTACCTGTGTACCCTAAAGCATGCTTCAGTTTGGCTAAGTCAAATGCTGTTGGCGGCGAGTAATCAGTTATAACCATCATCTTCTTAATTTTTCTGAAGTTAGTGCTGTAGCACTACGTTGTAAAAGTCAGGCATTTTAGTCCCAACGGTGCTCATCTTTCAATAAGCAATTCCTTAAATAGCACGTATAATCACATTTTTTAAGATTCCGTTAGGTAGACACTGCCTTGAATTATGTTTTTACCCCTTCCGGACACTGCTTATGAGTTCGGTTGTGGTTTTTTGGGGAGGAAGTTAAGGCTAATTAGTATGAAAGTGGACTTTCTCTTCGCTAATTATGTGTTATGTCTAGTGAATTCATTAATTGACATTGGGCTATGATAAGCCCAATGCATGTTCGAAATATCGGCGAGGAGAGCGTCAACTGGGAGAGATGCTATTTTTTGTCCACTCAGTTTCTTCTTATCATCGTAAAATTCGACGTTATATCACGTGTCGCGTACTTAGTTAATCCGACCACTTTCTGGATGCAGAACTAACGATCTTTTCGCCACGCATCTGCGGTCAATGCTTCACCAAAATGCCCCGAAATCAGGCGCTTGGTCAGGTCGTGAAGCGGGGAGGCCAGCACGTCGGCGGTGCTTCCGCGCTCGACCACTTCGCCCTGGTGCATCACCAGAACCTGATCGCTGATGTGCTTCATCATTCCCAGATGCTGGGTCACGTAGATATAAGAGATACCCTGTTTTTCCTGCATTTCCAGCATCAGGTTAATTAACTGCGAACGCATCGACATATCCAGCGAGGCCAGCGCTTCGTCGGCGATAATCACCTTCGGGCGCAGGATCAGCGCGCGTGCCAGCCCCAGACGCTGTTTCTGCCCCGGCGCCAGCATGTGCGGATAATAGCTTTCATGATCCGGTAGCAGCCCCACCAGGCGCAGGGTTTCGATGATGCGTTTGCGGCGCAGCTCCGGCTCCAGGTCAGTGTTTAAACGCAGCGGAAAATCCAGAATCTGCGAGATACGCTGACGCGGGTTGAGAGAGGTCGATGGATCCTGAAAAATCATGCGGATGCGCTGGCTGCGAAACGAATAATCGCCAAACTCGAGCGGATGATCGTCGATCAGCACCTCACCGCCGCTCGGCTCAACCATCCCGGCGAGCATTTTCGCCAGCGTCGATTTTCCGGAGCCGTTTTCACCAATAATCGCCAGCGTCTGCTTCTCACGCAGGGTAAAACTGAGCGGCTTGACGGCCTCGACCATCTGGCGGTGAAACAGCCCGGTGCGGTAGCGAAAGGTCTTACTCAGGTTGCGAACTTCCAGCAAGGTTTCGACCATTTCACTCTCTCTCCATGTTCAGCGGGAAATGACAGGCGTACAGGTGGTTTTTGGCTCCCATCAGACGCGGGGTTTCAATGCATTTGCGCTGTGCGTAGGGGCAGCGCGGGCCAAGACGACAGCCGATCGGCAAGGATTCCAGCAGCGGAATTGCCCCCGGCAGCGTATTCAGGCGGCTTTTGTGCGGCATGGCGCTTCCGAAATCCGGGATCGCGCGGATCAGCGCCTGGGTGTAGGGGTGATGCGGCGTCGTCACCAGATCTTCGCTCCCCGCCGTTTCCACCGTCTGGCCGCAGTACATCACGTCAATTTTGTCGGCCCACTTGCTGAGCATTTGCAGGTCGTGGCTGATCAGCAAAATAGTCGTATTGTTGTTCTGATTAAGCCGCGTCAGCAGGCGGAAAATCTGCGCCTGGGTGGTCGGCTCCATCGCGTTGGTCGGTTCGTCGGCGATCAGCAGGCGCGGCTGATTCGCCAGCGCAATCGCAATCATCACCTTCTGACACTCGCCGTCGGTCAGCTCGTAGGGGAAGCTGCGCATCGCATCTTTGTGATCTTTAATACCGACCCGGTGCAGCAGCTCGATGGCGCGGCGCTTGCGCCAGCCGACGCGCTGCCACCAGCGGCCTTTATATGTCCAGCCGGGGATGTTCTGCATCAGCTGTTTGCCGACGCGCTCGGACGGATCGAGACAGGACTGGGGCTCCTGGAAGATCATCGATACGTTATGACCCACCAGCTTGCGGCGCTCGCGCGGCGACAGGCGCAGCAGGTCGATATCGTCAAACCGCATACGGTCGGCGGTGACGCGCCAGTTGTCTTTGGCAACGCCGCAAATGGCTTTGGCAATCAGGCTTTTCCCCGAGCCGGATTCGCCCACCAGACCGCGAATCTCGCCTTCAGCCAGGGTAATGCTGATGCGGTCGACGGCTTTTACCCAGCCTTCGCCGGTTTTAAATTCAATCGTCAGGTTGCGGATATCAAGTAACGGCATTATTCCACCCCCGCGTTAATGGCCCGGCGGATCCCGTCACCGAGCAGGTTGACGATCAGCACGCTCACCATGATGGCCGCACCCGGCAGCATCACCGTCCAGGGCGCTACGTAAATCAGCTCCAGCGCGTCGCCGAGCATCGCTCCCCATTCCGGGGAGGGCAGCTGGGCGCCCAGATCGAGGAAGCCCAGCGCCGCAATGTCCAGAATAGCCATCGACAGGGCGCGGGTGATTTCCGTCACCAGGCCCGCGGCGATGTTCGGCAGCACGGCAAACCATAAGATGTTGAACGTGGTTGCGCCGTCCAGACGGGCTGCGACCACATACTCTTTTTCCAGCTCGTCATGAACCATGCTGTAGACCGAGCGCACCATGCGCGGCAGCAGCGCCAGCCAGACGGCAAACATCGCGTGCGACAGGTGCGGGCCAGCGAAGGCGACGACAATAATCGCCAGCAGCAGAGAGGGAATAGAGAGCAGGGTGTCCAGAATGTGGTTCATCACCGCAGAGCGCAGGCCGTGGGTACATCCGGCGAAAATCCCCAGCAGCAGGCCGCAAATCGCGGCAGCGAGCGTCACCACGAACGCGCCGCCCACCGTCGGGGCCGCGCCGCTCAGCAGACGGCTTAAGACATCGCGCCCCAGATCGTCCGTCCCGAGGAAGAAAGAAACCTCCCCGTAGCGCGACCACGAAGGCGGCAACAGCTGATAGCCGAGGAACTGCTGATCGATGCCGTACGGCGCGAACCATGAACCAAAGACACAAAGCAGCGCCAGCCCGCCGAAGCCGTACAGGCCGATCATCGCCGTGGTGTCACCATAGAATTTACGCCACACGGTTCGTAGCGCACCGGGCGTGCGCTTTTCACTGTAAACGCTATCGTAGGGCATACCATTCCTTATGCTTCAGCGGGTTGGCCATGGCACCCAAAATATCGGAAAGAACGTTAACAATAATAACCAGCGAGCCAATCACCATCACCCCGGCGGAGATGGCCGCGTAGTCCTGCTGGCGAATGGCGTTAATCATCCAGCGCCCCAGCCCCGGCCAGCTGAAGACCATTTCGGTGATCATCGCCAGCGTCAGCATGGTAGAAAACTGTAACCCCAGACGCGGGATCACCGGCGGCAGGGCGTTGTGCAGGACGTGACGGCGCAGGATCGTCAGGCGAGACAGGCCACGCGTCGCGGCGGCCTTCACGTAGTTCTGGTCGAACACCTCGATGGTGCTGATGCGCATCAGGCGAATCACTTCGGTGGTCGGCGCAACCGCCAGCGTCAGTACCGGCAGCACCATGTGGCGCACGGCGCTGACGATCATTTCGTGCCGCCAGGCGGAATCAGACAGCCAGGCGTCGATAATCGCAAACCCGGTCACCGTTTTGACCGTATAAAGCAGGTCGAAACGACCCGACACCGGCAGCCAGCCGAGGGTCAGGGAGAAGAACAGGGTCAGCAGCAGCGCCAGCCAGAAGACCGGAATCGAAAAGCCGAGCAGGGCGAGGGCGCTGATAAATTTATCCTGCCACTTGTTGCGGTAGATCCCGGCAAGCATCCCTACCGGAATGCCCACCATGAGGGCAAAACCAAAGGCCAGAATGCACAGCTCCATCGTGGCCGGGAAGACCTCTTTCAGCTGTTCAGAAATCAGCTGCCCGTTGATGCTGGAAACGCCAAAGTCCCAGTGCAGCACGCCGTTGAACCAGAACAGCAGGGCATCCCACAGGGACGAGCCCTGTAGCGGCGCGTGCGGGGTGAAATAGCTCAGGCTGAAACCGACCAGGGTCAGGAAAAAGAGCGTGACCAGCAGCAGTAACAGGCGGCGTAAGGTAAAAATAATCACGGCTTTTTCACCTCTTCTTTTTCTTCACGCGACACGCCAGCAAAGGAGGCGTTACCAAACGGGCTCAGCACCAGCCCTTTAATGTCGTAGCGATAGGCCTGAAGACGCAGGGACGAAGCGAGCGGCAGCACCGGCAGCTCTCTCGCCAGAATATTTTGCGCTTCATCGTAAGCATCGATTCGCGAGGCCAGCTGCTGCGAAGAGAGCGCCTTTTGCAACACCGTATCAAACTCGCGGTTGCACCAGTGGGCGTAGTTGGTCTGGGAGTTAATGGCCGCGCAGCTCAGAAGCGGACGGAAGAAACTGTCCGGATCGTTACTGTCGGTCGCCCAGCCCGTCAGGGTGAGATCGTGATTCATGTCCATCAGCCGCGCCTCCTGGAAACGGCCCTCGACCGGCACAATCACCACTTTTACGCCCACCTGCGCCATATCCGCCTGTAACAGCTCCGCCGTTTTCAGCGGGCTGGGGTTCCACGCCTGAGAGCTGGTGGGCACCCACAGTTGCAGGGTCAGATTTTCAATACCCAGGGCTTTCAGCTGCTCGCGCGCTTTCGCCGGATTGTATTCCGTAACTTTAGCTTCACCGTCATACGCCCACGAGGCGCGCGGCAAAATAGAGGCGGCGGTTTCCGCCGTGCCGTAATAAATAGACTGCATCAGACGCTGGTTATTGATCGCCAGCGCCAGCGCGTGTCGCACGGCGGGGTTATTGAGCGGCGGCTTATCGGTATTGAAAGCCAGATAGGCGATGTTCATACCCGGACGCAGCGTCAGGCGCAGGCGTGGATCGTCGCGCAAAATGGTCAGCTGGCTGGCGGCCGGCCACGCGAGCACATCGCACTCCCCGGTAAGCAATTTAGAGAGGCGACCCGTGCCGCCCGACCCCAAATCAATCACCACCTGCGGCATCAGCGGCGTGCCGCGCCAGAAATGCTCGTGGCGTTGCAGGCGAATGTACTGCCCTGACCGGTACTCGGCCAGCTGGAACGGCCCCGTCCCGACCGGCTGTCGGTCAAGCAGCTCCGGGCGATCCCGTTTGGTCAGTTCCGCTGCGTATTCCGCGGACATCACCGACGCATAGTGGGTCGCAAGGTGCCATAAGAACGACGCATCCGGGCGCGTCAGGCTAAATTCGACGGTGCGGTTATCGAGCTTGCGCACGCTTTTAACCGTATCGGCAAATTGCAGGCTGTCGAAATAGGGGAAGCTGCCGCCGTTGACGTTATGCCACGGATGGTTGCGGTTAAAGATGCGCTGGAAGGTAAAGACCACATCGTCCGCATTCAGCTTACGGGTGGGGGTAAACCACGGCGTATCCTGGAACGACACGTCATCGCGCAGGCGGAAGCGGTAGGTTGCGCCGTTATCCAGCACTTCCCAGCTTTCGGCAAGCTCCGGCACCAGGCGGTAGGTATAAGGATCGACATCCAGCAGGCGGTCGTACAGCTGTGCGGCGAGGGTGTCGACAATCAGGCCGCTGCCCGCTTTTTGTGGGTTGAAGGTGTCAACTTGCCCGCTGACACAATAGACAAAGCCGCTATCGCGAATATCAGGCAGCGCGGCAGGTTCAGGCGCAGCAAACGCCGCATGGCTGAACAGGCCGAGCGCAATCAGGGACGATAAAACCAGACGCATAATTTTTAAGGTTTTTAGGTTCGATCTGCAAAGTGTATCGCACTTACGCCTGCTTCGTAAAAATGTCTGCGGGTAACTGCTGATAATGTCAGCGCATTTGATGCTTTTTGAGCAATGCCCTTAATTGATGGTAGGTCAGCCCCAGCAGTTCAGCCGCTCGTTTCTGGTTATATTTCGCCTGCTTCAGGCTCTGTTCCAGCAGTTGCTGTTCCTGATGATGCTGGAACTGGCGTAAATCGAGCGGCAGCGCGGGTGTCTCCGTCTGCGCTGGGGCTTCCAACGTAGACGGTTCAGCACGCTGAAAGGGATCGAGAATGATGTTATCCAGTTCGGTTTCGCTGCTGCCGTGGCGATAGACTGACCGTTCCACCACGTTTTTCAGCTCACGGATGTTCCCCGGCCAGTGATAGCCCAGCAGCGTGTCCTGCGCGTGCTCGCTAAACCCCGGAAAAAGCGGCAGCCCCAGCTCGCGGCACATCTGGATCGCAAATTGCCTTGCGAGCAGCATGATATCGCTGCGCCGCTCGCGCAGCGGGGGGAGCTGCACCACGTCGAAGGCCAGCCTGTCCAAAAGGTCGGCGCGGAATTTGTCTTCGGCTACCATCCGGGGCAGATCCGCATTGGTGGCGCAGACCAGGCGCACGTTTACCTGTAGCGGCTGGCTGCCGCCCACGCGCTCCAGCTCGCCGTACTCAATCACGCGCAGCAGCTTTTCCTGTACCAGCATCGGGGCCGTCGCCAGCTCGTCAAGAAACAGCGTGCCGCCGTCCGCGCGTTCAAACCGTCCCGGATGGCGCTTTTGCGCGCCGGTAAAGGCCCCCGCTTCGTGACCAAACAGCTCGGAGTCGAGCAGGTTTTCGTTGAGCGCCGCGCAGTTCAGCGAGATAAACGGGCCGTCCCAGCGGCCGGACAAAAAGTGTAATCGGTTCGCGATAAGCTCTTTACCCGTGCCGCGCTCGCCGATAATCAGCACCGGCTTGTTGAGCGGCGCGAGGCGAGAAATCTGCTCCAGCACCTCTAAAAAGCTGTTTGCTTCTCCCAGAAGATTATCTTTAAATTCGGTCATAGTTAAATTCACCACTCGTTAGCGATATTCACCAGGTCAGCGTAGTGCGTAACGGCGCGAAAATCAAACGTAATTAGATAAATCAATAAGATAAAAAGTTGGCATGGGTTTTGTATTATCTGTTCAGCAGGGCATCGCCCGATAACAGAACTGTGAGGATCGAATTATGGGTATTTTTTCTCGTTTTGCCGACATCGTGAACGCCAACATCAACTCGCTGCTGGAGAAAGCGGAAGATCCGCAGAAGCTGGTGCGTCTGATGATTCAGGAAATGGAAGACACGCTGGTTGAAGTCCGTTCCACCTCTGCCCGCGCGCTGGCAGAAAAGAAACAACTTTCGCGCCGCATTGAGCAGGCTACCGCCCAGCTGAACGAATGGCAGGAAAAAGCCGAGCTGGCGCTGCGCAAAGATAAAGAAGATCTGGCGCGTGCCGCGCTGATTGAAAAGCAGAAGCTGACCGATCTGGTGGCTACGCTGGAACATGAAGTGACGCTGGTGGATGACACCCTGACGCGCATGAAAAAAGAGATTGGCGAGCTGGAAAACAAACTCAGCGAAACCCGCGCCCGTCAGCAGGCGTTGTCACTGCGCCACCAGGCGGCAAGTTCATCACGCGACGTGCGTCGTCAGCTGGACAGCGGCAAGCTGGATGAAGCGATGGCCCGCTTCGAATCGTTCGAGCGCCGCATCGACCATATGGAAGCCGAAGCGGAGAGCCACAGCATCGGCAAGCAAAAAACGCTGGATCAGCAGTTTGCCGACCTGAAAGCGGACGATGAAATTAGCGAGCAGCTGGCCGCGCTTAAAGCCAAAATGAAGCAAGACAACCAATAATAAAGTGGGCGGCACCCGTTGGTGCCGCCACGCATCAAAAGACAAGGAGTACACATGAGCGCGCTTTTTCTGGCAATTCCCCTGACCATTTTCGTGCTGTTCGTGTTGCCGATCTGGTTATGGCTGCATTACAGCAACCGTTCTTCACGCGGTGAACTTTCCCAGAGTGAACAACAGCGTCTGGTGCAGCTTTCCGACGAGGCAACCAAAATGCGCGAACGTATTCAGGCTCTGGAAGCCATCCTTGATGCAGAACATCCAAACTGGAGGGACCGTTAATGGCCGGACTTAACCTGAATAAAAAGCTGTGGCGTATCCCACAGCAGGGCATGGTGCGCGGCGTGTGCGCTGGCCTGGCCCACTATCTGGACGTGCCGGTTAAGCTGGTGCGCGTGGTGACGGTGCTGTCGATTTTCTTCGGTCTGGCCTTTTTCACCCTGGTGGCCTATATCGTTCTCTCCTTCGTGCTCGACCCGATGCCGGAAGGGGAACTGGCGGCGGAAAACGCGCCGACCTCCGGAGATTTGCTCAACGCCGTCGATGCGCAACTGGCGGCGGGTGAAAAGCGCCTCCGTGAGATGGAGCGCTATGTCACCTCCGACACCTTTACGTTACGCAGCCGTTTTCGTCAGCTATAAGAGGAACGCGAATGAATCACTCCTGGCAGCAGGCGGGTCAAAAGGTTAAGCCTGGCCTGAAAATCGCAGGGAAGCTGGTATTGCTTACCGCTCTACGCTATGGCCCGGCAGGGGTTGCCGGCTGGGCGGTGAAATCCGTTGCCCGCAAGCCTGTGAGAATGCTGCTGGCGGTGGCGCTGGAACCGATGCTCAGAAAACTGGCGGGACGCCTTTCGGGCAAACTGAAATAGCCTTTCGACGACACGCCCGCGCGCGTGTCGTTTTGCTTTCCGCTTTTATTCCTTTCATATTGTCCCCATGTATATTTCTAAGAACTAAAACGCCTTCAGGCAAAAAGGACGGCGATGAAGCGACTCAAAAACGAACTCAATTCTCTGGTCAACCGCGGCGTTGACCGCCATTTGCGCCTTGCGGTGACCGGCCTTAGCCGCAGCGGCAAGACGGCCTTTATCACGGCGATGGTCAATCAGCTATTAAATTTGCATTCCGGCGCGCGCCTGCCGCTGCTGAGCGCGGTGCGGGAAGAACGTCTGCTGGGCGTGAAGCGCGTTCCCCAGCGGGACTTTGGCATTCCGCGTTTTACCTATGACGAGGGGCTGGCGCAGCTGTACGGCACGCCTCCCGCCTGGCCGACGCCGACGCGCGGCGTGAGCGAGATCCGCCTTGCGCTGCGCTTTCGGTCTAACGATTCCCTGATGCGCCACTTCAAGGACACCTCGACGCTCTATCTTGAAATCGTCGATTACCCCGGCGAGTGGCTGCTCGATTTACCGATGCTGGCGCAGGATTACCTGAGCTGGTCGCGGCAGATGACCGGGCTGCTACAGGGGCAGCGGGCGGAGTGGTCGGCAAAATGGCGACAGCTCTGCGAGGGGTTAGATCCGCTTGCCCCTGCCGATGAAAACCGTCTGGCGCTCATTGCCGAAGCCTGGACCGATTACCTGCATCAGTGTAAGCGGGAAGGGCTGCACTTTATTCAGCCGGGGCGTTTTGTCTTGCCGGGCGATCTGGCGGGCGCGCCCGCGCTCCAGTTCTTCCCGTGGCCTGACGTGGACGCCGGCGGGGAATCTAAGCTGGCACAGGCCGATAAGCACACCAATGCGGGCATGCTGCGCGAGCGCTACAGCTACTACTGCGAGAAGGTGGTGAAGGGCTTTTATAAAAACCACTTTTTGCGTTTTGACCGCCAGATCGTGCTGGTGGATTGCCTTCAGCCACTCAACAGCGGGCCGCAGGCGTTCAACGATATGCGCCTTGCCCTAACCCAGCTGATGCAAAGCTTCCACTACGGGCAGCGCACGCTGTTTCGTCGTCTGTTCGCCCCGGTGATCGACAAGCTGCTGTTTGCCGCCACCAAAGCCGACCACGTAACGCTCGATCAGCACGCCAACATGGTGTCGCTGTTGCAGCAGCTGGTGCAGGACGCGTGGCAGAACGCGGCGTTCGAGGGCATCAGCATGGACTGCCTGGGGCTGGCCTCGGTGCAGGCGACCCAGAGCGGCCTGATTGAGGTGAACGGGGAGAAGATCCCGGCGCTGCGGGGCAACCGCCTGAGCGATGGCGAGCCGCTGACCGTCTATCCGGGCGAAGTGCCCGCCCGCCTTCCGGGTCAGGCCTTCTGGCAAAACCAGGGCTTCCAGTTTGAGGATTTCCGCCCGCAGGCGATGAACGTTGACCAGCCGCTGCCGCATATTCGCCTTGATGCGGCGCTGGAGTTTTTGATTGGAGATAAGTTGCGATGACGGAACCCTTAAAACCGCGCATTGATTTTACCGGCCAGCTTGAGCAGGAGCCGCGCGATGCGTTCAGGGCGGCACAGACCTTTAGCGGCCCGCAGGCGGATAACTTCGCCCCGGCGCTGGCGGATGAACCGCTGGTAGAAGAGGGGCAAGCCGAGGCGGTTGTTGAAGCGGCGCTGCGTCCGAAGCGCAGCCTGTGGCGCAGAATGGTGACCGCCGGGCTGGCGCTGTTTGGCATCAGCGTGGTCGGGCAGGGCGTGCAGTGGGGAATGAACGCCTGGCAAACCCAGGACTGGGTAGCGCTGGGCGGCTGTGCGGCGGGGGCGCTGATTATCGGCGCAGGCTTTGGCTCGCTGGCGACCGAATGGCGACGCCTCTGGCGCTTACGCCAGCGTGCCCACGAGCGCGACGAGGCGCGGGATTTGCTGCAAAGCCACGCCACCGGAAAAGGGCGCGCGTTTTGTGAAAAACTCGCCAGCCAGGCCGGGCTTGACCAGTCTCATCGGGCGCTCCAGCGCTGGTACGCGGCTATCCACGAAACCCAGAATGACCGGGAAGTGGTGGCGCTGTATGCCCATATGGTCCAGCCGGTGCTGGACGCTCAGGCGCGTCGGGAGATCAGCCGCTCCGCTGCGGAATCGACGCTGATGATTGCCGTCAGCCCGCTGGCGCTGGTGGACATGGCCTTTATCGCCTGGCGTAACCTGCGCCTGATCAACCGCATCGCTACCCTGTACGGCATCGAGCTGGGCTATTACAGCCGCCTGCGCCTGTTCCGCCTGGTGCTGCTGAACATCGCGTTTGCCGGTGCCAGCGAACTGGTGCGTGAGGTGGGGATGGATTGGATGTCGCAGGATCTGGCGGCGCGTCTTTCCGCGCGAGCCGCTCAGGGGCTGGGCGCAGGGCTGCTGACCGCGAGACTGGGTATTAAGGCGATGGAGATTTGTCGACCTCTGCCGTGGATCGACGGCGACAAGCCGCGTCTGGGGGATTTCCGCCGCGAGCTGATAGGCCAGCTTAAGGACACGCTGAATAAAAAAGGCTAAATTCCCGCCGTCCGCGTCCAATAAACCAACAGGCTGTCAATATTTGTTGACAGCCATCTTCCGGATCCCCGCATTCTGACATATCATTTTCATGTTAATGGCTTGAACGGTGAATTTTCCATGCGTCTGGAAGTCTTTTGTGAAGACCGACTCGGTCTGACCCGCGAGTTACTCGATCTGCTTGTTTTGCGTAGCATTGATTTACGTGGCATTGAGATCGATCCCGTCGGGCTAATTTACCTCAATTTTGCCGAAATTGAATTCAACACATTCAGTAGTCTGATGGCTGAAATCCGCCGTATCGCTGGCGTTACGGATGTCAGAACCATCCCCTGGATGCCCTCCGAGCGCGAACACCTGGCGCTGAGCGCGCTGCTCGAATCGATGCCGGAGCCGTTCCTGTCTCTGGATCTGAAAAGTAAGATTGAACGCGTCAACCTGGCGAGCTGCCAGCTGTTTGCCCAGAGCCAGGAAAAGCTGCGCAACCATCAGGCGGCCCAGCTGATCCCCGGCTTCAACTTCCAGCGCTGGCTCGACAGCAACCCGCAAAACACCCACAGCGAGCATGTCGTTATTAACGGGCAGAACTTCCTGATGGAAATTACCCCGGTCCATCTGAAAGGGGAAAACGACGTCCGGGTGCTGACCGGGGCGGTCGTCATGCTGCGCTCAACCGTGCGCATGGGCCGTCAGCTGCAAAACCTCTCCAGCCAGGACGTCGGGGCGTTTAGCCAGATTATCGCCGTCAGCCCGAAAATGCGTCACGTGGTCGATCAGGCGCGCAAGCTGGCGAACTTAACCGCGCCGCTGCTTATTACGGGCGATACCGGCACCGGGAAAGATCTGCTGGCCCACGCCGTCCACCTTGCCGGCCCGCGTGCGGCGAAGCCTTATCTGGCGCTGAACTGCGCCTCTATTCCGGAAGATGCGGTCGAAAGCGAGCTGTTTGGCCACGCGCCGGAAGGGAAAAAGGGCTTTTTCGAGCAGGCGAACGGCGGCTCGGTGCTGCTGGACGAAATCGGCGAAATGTCGCCACGGATGCAGGCGAAGCTGCTGCGTTTCCTGAACGACGGGACCTTCCGCCGGGTCGGGGAAGATCATGAAGTGCACGTGGACGTGCGCGTGATCTGCGCCACCCAGAAGAACCTGGTGGAGCTGGTGCAGAAGGGCGTGTTCCGTGAAGATCTCTATTATCGCCTCAACGTGCTGACCCTCAATATTCCGCCGCTGCGCGACTGTCCGCAGGACATCATGCCGCTGACCGAGCTGTTCGTGGCGCGCTTTGCCGACGAGCAGGGCGTTCCGCGTCCGAAACTGTCCGCCGATCTGGGCACCATGTTGACCCGCTACGGCTGGCCGGGGAATATTCGCCAGCTGAAAAATGCCGTTTACCGCGCCCTGACGCAGCTTGAAGGTTATGAGCTTCGCCCGCAGGATATCCTGTTGCCGGATTACGATGCCGGAACGGTGTCGGTCGGGGAAGAGGCGATGGAAGGATCGCTTGATGACATTACCAGCCGCTTCGAACGGTCGGTGCTGACGCAGCTTTATCGCAGCTATCCGAGCACCCGCAAGCTGGCTAAACGTCTGGGCGTGTCGCATACGGCGATTGCCAACAAGCTGCGCGAATACGGCCTGAATCAGAAGAAGGGCGAGGAGTAATTCCTTCCCGGCAGAAAAACAAAACCCCGCTCGCTGGCGGGGTTTTCATATAAACAGAAACAAATCCTTTTATTTCATTGCCTTGCTAAGCGTTAAAAGCCCGGTTACGCTTTCAGTACGTCAAGTGCAGCCGTGTAGTCTGGCTCGGTGGTGATTTCGTTAACCAGTTCGCTGAAAACAACGTTGTCGTTTTCATCAAGTACCAGCACCGCGCGAGCGGCCAGGCCTTTCAGCGCGCCTTCCGCGATGCCTACGCCGTATTTCTCAAGGAAATCCGGGTTACGCAGCGTGGAAAGGGTAATAACGTTGCTCAGCCCTTCTGCGCCGCAGAAACGAGACTGGGCGAACGGCAGGTCGGCAGAAATGCACAGCACAACGGTGTTGTCCATCTCAGTGGCCAGCTGGTTGAATTTACGCACGGACGCGGCACATACGCCGGTATCGATGCTTGGGAAAATGTTCAGTACTTTACGTTTGCCAGCAAACTGGCCCAGCGTGACGTCAGACAGATCTTTAGCCACCAGAGTGAACGCCTGCGCTTTGCTACCTGCCTGCGGAATTGAACCTGCAACAGCAACCGGGTTGCCCTGGAAATGAACGAGTTGTGACATAGATATCTTCCTGTTTACATATAGTTAACGTCGGGGCTAGTGTATGCCAACAGCGGATAACACGGCAAACCAATTTTATTCCCTCACCGGGCCGCAAGGAGTACGTCAATGAGAAGCGTGAAAGTCTACGAAGAAGCCTGGCCGCTGCATTCCCCGTTCGTTATCTCTCGCGGCAGCCGCAGTGAAGCCTGCGTGGTGGTGGTCGAGATCGAAGAGGACGGGGTGAAGGGAACCGGCGAATGCACGCCGTATCCGCGCTACGGGGAGAGCCTCGCCTCGGTGATGGCGCAGGTGATGACCCTCATACCCGCGTTACAGCAGGGGCTGACCCGCGACGCGCTACAGCAGCGCTTAGCCCCGGGCGCTGCGCGTAACGCTATTGACTGCGCGCTCTGGAGCCTGGAGTCTGCGAAACAGCAGCGCGCGCTGCCCGCGCTTCTGAATGTCTCGCTGCCGCAAATGGTGGTGACCGCGCAAACGGTAGTGATTGGCGAGCCGGAACAGATGGCCGCCAGCGCGAAGGCGCTTTATGACGCGGGAGCGACGTTGTTAAAAGTGAAGCTTGACGATCGCCTGATCAGCGAGCGCATGGTTGCTATTCGCTCGGCGGTGCCTGACGCCACGCTGATTGTCGACGCTAACGAATCCTGGCACAGCGAAGGGCTGGCGGCGCGCTGCCAGCTGCTGGCCGATCTGGACGTGGCGATGCTGGAACAGCCGCTTCCGGCCAAAGACGATGCCGCGCTGACCAACTTTATCCACCCCCTGCCGATTTGCGCCGACGAAAGCTGCCACACCCGCGAGAGCCTTGCCGGGTTAAAGGGGCGCTATGAGATGGTGAATATCAAGCTGGATAAAACGGGCGGCCTCACGGAGGCGCTGGCGCTGGCGCACGAGGCAAAAGCGCAGGGGTTTGCGCTGATGCTCGGCTGTATGCTGTGTACGTCGCGGGCGATTAACGCCGCGCTACCGCTGGTCAACGAGGTCAGTTTTGCCGATCTGGACGGGCCGACGTGGCTGGAGGTGGATGTATCGCCAGCCCTGCATTTCACGACCGGCACGCTTCATCTCTGAGGCTGCCAGCGCAGCAGCCCGACCATCGCCTTGAGGTATTTCTCACTCGCCTCGTCGGACGAGACGGGCGGGAACTCGGCGGTGATGCAGTGTAATCCTAAATCGGCGCACCAGCTTCCGAAGGAGCCGGGGGTTTCGTAGCCCACGCTGGTGACCAGCGGCAGGGCAAATTCATCCGCCAGCCACTGGCCGAGCGCGGTGTGGCGCGGATCTTCAATGCACGCCAGCGGATCGTGGAAAGACACCACCCACGCCGGATGCAGGCGGTGGATCAGGTGACACAGCGCCTGGGTTTCAGGCTCTGAGCCTGGCTTATCGCCGGTCAGCAGCACCACGTCACGCTCCTGCGCCGAGCTGTTCCAGCGATACACCGTTTCCCCGGCGCGCCAGTTTGCCGCCGGGAAATTGCGGTTCAGATCGATTCCCCGCGCGTTTGCCCGCAGCCCCAGCTGACACCCGTCCGGGTTCACGGTCAGGATCACGTGATGCTTCCGCAGCTCCGGCGCAAGCGTGCGCAGCGCGCAGGAGAGGGTGACGATTGACGAGTTTTCATCCCCGTGGGTGCCCGCAATAATCAAACCGCTGTTGCGATCGGCTTCAGGCGCCGGAAACCAGATCAGCGGCGCGCCCAGAAACGAGCGGCCATAGTGTTCGGTCCCGGGCGGAAACGCGCCACGTTCCGTTCTTGGTCGGGTGAGTGACATAGGAAATCCTGATGAAGTAGAGTTTACTGGCAGTGTTGTGCAAAACTCGCGGTTAATCAAATAGTTTCCATGTACCGGGAAAATTGCCGGATATCAACTTTCCGATGCAAGACATTTGCATTTCTTCGTGTCGAAACAAATAATTACGCATCTGTCTGTTACCTGACCTCTTAAGGGGATCTCATGAAGCATCCTGTTTCGCTGCTCTGTTCTGCGCTTTGGCTGTGCGGACTCTCTTCACTCTCTTATGCCGCCGATATCCCAAAGGGGACGGTTCTGGCGCAAAAGCAGGAACTGGTTCGCCATATTAAAGACGAACCCGCTTCGCTCGATCCGGCCAAAGCCGTGGGATTACCGGAGATTCAGGTGATCCGCGATCTGTTTGAAGGGCTGGTAAATCAGAATGAGAAGGGCGAGCTGACCCCCGGTGTCGCTACCCGCTGGCAAAGTAACGATAACCGCGTCTGGACGTTTACCCTGCGCGATAACGCAAAGTGGTCTGACGGCACGCCGGTAACGGCACAGGATTTCGTCTACAGCTGGCAGCGCCTGATCGATCCAAAAACCACCTCGCCGTTTGCCTGGTTTGCCGCGCTGGCGGGGATCGGCAACGCGCAGGCGATTATCGACGGTAAAGCCGCGCCGGACACGCTCGGCGTGACCGCCGTGGATGCGAAAACCCTGCGCGTTCAGCTTGATAAACCGCTGCCGTGGTTTGCCAACCTGACGGCGAGCTTTGCGTTTTATCCGGTGCAGAAAGCGAACGTTGAAAGCGGTAAGGAGTGGACCCGTCAGGGGGTGCTGGTGGGCAACGGGGCGTACGTGCTGAAAGACCGCGTGGTCAACGAAAAGCTGGTGGTCGAGCCGAACGTCAATTACTGGGATAACGCCAACACGGTGCTGAAAAAAGTCACCTTCGTGCCGATTAACCAGGAGTCCAATGCGACTAAACGCTATCTGGCCGGGGACATTGATATCACCGAATCTTTCCCGAAAAACATGTACCAGAAGCTGAAGAAGGACATTCCAGGGCAGGTCTACACGCCGCCTCAGCTCGGTACCTATTATTACGCGTTTAATACGCAGAAGGGGCCAACCGCCGATTCACGCGTGCGTCTGGCGCTGAGCATGACCATCGATCGCCGCATCATGGCGGATAAAGTGTTAGGGACGGGCGAGAAACCGGCGTGGCACTTTACGCCTGACGTGACGGCGGGCTTTACGCCGGAAGCGTCCGTGTTTGAGCAAATGTCCCAGCAGGAGCTGAACGCTCAGGCGAAGATGCTGCTCCAGGCGGCAGGCTACGGTCCACAGCGTCCGCTGAAGCTGACCCTGCTGTATAACACCTCTGAAAACCACCAGAAGATCGCCATTGCGGTGGCTTCTATGTGGAAGAAAAATCTGGGCGTGGACGTCAAGCTGCAAAACCAGGAGTGGAAAACCTATATCGACAGCCGCAATACCGGGAATTTCGACGTGATCCGCGCCTCCTGGGTGGGGGACTACAACGAGCCGTCGACCTTCCTGTCGCTGCTGACCTCGACCCACAGCGGCAACATTTCGCGCTTCAACGATCCGGCCTATGACAAGATCATCAATCAGGCCTCAACGGAAACCACCGCAAAGGCGCGTAACGACGATTACAACAAAGCCGAGAAGATCCTCGCTGAAAAAGCGCCTATCGCGCCGATTTATCAGTACACCAACGGGCGTCTGATCAAGCCGTGGGTGAAGGGCTACCCGATCAATAACCCGGAAGACGTGGCCTATAGCCGCACGATGTATATTGAGAAGCACTGATGCGTCAACGCGACGCGGATAAGCTGAGGTCAACGCTTTCTGGTGCTTGCCCGCACCTGTAACGCTGACGGCAATTCAATGGATTTGTCCGTTGAATTGCCCGTCAGAAGATCGAGCAAGGTTTGTCCTGCAAGCGTTCCGGTTTCACTCCACGGGAACTCGACGGCGGTCAGCGCCGGCGAGCAAACCGCCGCAAGGGTCCCCCCGCTTAAGCTTGCTAATGCCAGAGTGTCAGGCACTTTCAGCCCCTCGCCGTGACAGGCCATAATGCAGCCGCAGGCAATTTCATCAGATGTACACACCAGCGCATCCAGCTCAGGCCAGGTGATACGAATATCCCCCAGCAGGTTCAAACCCGTGGTAATGCCGGCGGGCAGGTGAGAGGTCACCACGCGATGGGGAGAGTGGTTAACGGAGAGCATGGCGCTGTTCCAGCCGCTCAGCACCTGGCGAAACATAATGTTATTGGAGGCGGTGCAGAGCAGGCCGATATTTTTATATCCGGACTGCGCAAGCAGGGTGACCAGCTTTTTGATGGCCGCAGCGTAGTCAACGCCGATGCTGATCCAGCTGGCATCGCGATTGATCGCGCCGATCTCCACCACCGGCACCCCGGTGTTGATTAACATCTGCGAACAGCTGCTGATGTTATCGATATTGAACTGAACGATGGCCGCCGGGTTGTAGGCGAGCATTTGCGCAAAGGCTTTTTCCTCACTTTGTCCCCCCTGGCCGGACTCAATAAACATCATGCTGTAGCCCTGGGTCGCCAGCACGGTTTGCAGCGTTTCGGAAACCGCAATAAAGCCCGGGGAGGAGAAAGAGGGCACCACACCCATGACCAGGCTGGAGTCGGCAGAGGCAAGGTTGCGGGCCTGCAAGTTTGGTACATAGCCCAGCTCGCTCACCGCGGCTTCGATGCGGGTGCGCAGTTCGGGATTCACTTTTTCAGGCATACGTAACGCGCGGGAGACCGTCATGGTGCTAACGCCGACCAGTTTTGCCACTTCGGCAAGCGTTATTTTACCCGTGTTTTTCCTGCGTTTTTCTCTCGCACTCTCGTCCGCATGTAACGTCTGCACTGATATCCTCCTTCAGCCTGTCTGGGCAACCATTGTAAATGATGTTTCGCATTTTGCGCATTGCCCAACTGCAAAGTAATCATCAGTATGGTAAATAAAGTTAGCGGTAACAAGAATTTTAACATTATAGCTATGTTAGCGCTAACTTTGAGAGGGGGATCACGGTAAGCCACGAAAACATTCCACTATAGTAGACCCACTTTCAACGCTATCGGGGTATTTATGATTACAACCTGGTTACCTGCGGAAAATATCCAGATTGTGGATTCAGTCAGCGACTGGAAACAGGCCATTACCTTATCGGCACAGCCCTTACTGGCGAAAGAAGCGATTACCCAAGATTATATTTCTGCCATTTTTAACAGCCATCGTGAACTCGGCCCTTATTATGTTTTAGCGCCGGGTCTGGCGATGCCGCATGCGCGTCCGGAGCAGGGTGCAATTAAAAACGGGCTTTCGCTTTTACACATTAAAGAAGGGGTCTCTTTCGACGCGCAAGAGAATGACCCTATTTACGTTGTGATTATGCTTTGCGCGCTATCAGGGGATGAACATATTACTATGATCACCGCGCTGGCAGACATTTTTAGCGATGATGACCGCCTCTCGGCGCTGCTAAAGGCATCATCACTGGAATCAATTCAGGCAGTTATCGACGGGAAATGAGGTAGAGATGAAAAAGGTTCTGATTGTATGCGGTAACGGTTTAGGCAGCAGCTTTATTGTTGAAATGAATGTAAAAAAAATCCTCAAGGATCTCAATATTGAGGCCGAGGTTTCTCATACCGATCTGACGTCGGCAAAAAGCGAAACTGCCGACATTATTCTTAGTGCAAAAGATATTGCTGAACATCTTTCCAGCCATTCAGCACGGGTATTTGGTTTATCGAATTTGCTGGATAACAATAAAATCAAAGAAATTCTCCTGGAAAATCTCTGATTAATTATTTGCGGCCTTACGGAGTCATTCTATGCTGCACTTTATTATTCACGATGTATTAGGTACACCCGCAATACTGGTCGGTCTGTTCTCTATGATTGGCCTGTTATTGCAGAAAAAAGCCTTCTCCGATGTTATTTCCGGAACCCTCAAAACGATTATGGGTTTTGTGATTTTGACGTCCGGTGCAGCGATTGTGGCGACCACGTTAACCACGTTCAGCCAGCTCTTTGAGCACTCCTTCCATATTCAGGGAGTCGTGCCGAATACCGACGCTATGGCGGCGCTGGCGCAGAAAAACTACGGTACCGCGACGGCGATGATCATGGTGCTGGGCATGCTGTTCAACATCGTTCTCGCCCGCATCACGCCGTTGAAATACATCTTCCTGACGGGACACCACACGCTGTATATGTCGGCGATGCTGGCGGTTATCCTTTCTGTCGGCGGCCTGTCGCCGTTTTGGGTGGTGCTGGTTGGGGCCGTCATTCTGGGCATCATGATGGTGGTTTCTCCGGCCATTCTGCAACCCTTCACCCGTAAGATAACGGGCACGGATGACCTGGCGCTGGGCCATTTTGGTTCAACCGGCTATCTGCTGTCGGCGCTGGTGGGGAAAGTGGTCGGTAAAGGCAGCCCGTCGATTGAAGAGCTGAAAGTACCGAAATCCCTCAACTTCCTGCGTGACTCTTCGGTCGCCATCTCGCTGACGATGATGATCCTGTTCGTGATTCTGGTGCTAATAGCGGGAAAAACCTTTGTTGAGACCAGCATCAGCGGTGGGCAGAACTTTATTATCTTCGCCATCATTCAGTCGCTGACCTTCGCGGCAGGGGTGTGGATCATTCTGGCGGGCGTGCGGATGATAATTGCCGAAATCGTTCCGGCCTTTAAGGGCATCGCGGACAAGCTGGTGAAAGACGCGAAGCCGGCCCTCGACTGCCCAACCGTTTTTCCCTTCGCGCCAAACGCGGTGATTGTCGGCTTCCTGTCGAGCTTCGCCGCCGGTCTGGTGAGTATGTTCCTCTGCCCGCTGTTTGGTCTGAGCGTCATCGTGCCGGGTCTGGTGCCGCACTTCTTCTGCGGCGCGACGGCAGGGGTCTACGGCAATATCTGCGGCGGACGCCGCGGTGCGGTGATAGGCGCGTTCGCGCAGGGTCTGTTGATCTCATTCCTGCCTGCCATTTTGCTGCCCCTGATGGGCGACCTGGGCTTTGCATCCACCACCTTTGGCGATGCGGACTTCGGCGTGGTGGGCATCATTCTTGGGCATGTCGTGTCACTGTTTAATTAATTGAATCTTTGGAGGTTTAGTATGGCGGCGAAATTTTCCCCCTCGTTGATGTGTATGGATTTAACGCAGTTCAGAGAACAAATTACGGCAATGAACGATCGGGCTGATTTTTATCACGTCGATATCATGGACGGCAGCTACGTGAAGAATATTACGCTGTCACCGTTCTTTATCGAGAACCTGAAGAAAATCACCGATGTGCCGATTGACGTGCATCTGATGGTCAATCACCCGGAAGATATTATTCCGATGTGCATTGAGGCGGGCGCCGATATCATCAGTTTCCATCCGGAAACCGCGAATAACAAAATTTTCCGTCTGCTGAATCAGATCAAAGACGCGGGTCGTCGCTGTGGCGTGGTGTTAAACCCTGCCACCCCGGCGGAGGCCATTAAAGAGTACGCGCACCTGCTGGATAAAGTGACCGTCATGTCGGTCGATCCCGGCTACGCAGGGCAGAAATTTATACCTGAATCGCTCAACAAAATCAGACAGCTGATTGCAATGCGCGAGGAGCATGGCTACCACTATCTGACAGAGATCGACGGCTCCTGCAATGAAAAAACGTTCAATGTCATTTCGCAGTCCGGCGTTGACGTCTTTATTGTCGGCACGTCGGGCCTGTTTTCCCTCGCGGAAAACGTCAGCGAGGCCTGGGATAAAATGGTCGATATTTACCAGCGTGAAGTCGCTGCCTGAATTGCAGCGCGCTCAACCGTATTAAGCCATCACGATGGGCACTGCGTCTATTTAACCGGTCTGTCTCATTGCTCTCGTACATGACGGGTACGGTTGAGGGTGCTGTTCCTCTTTTATTATCAGGGTGATATTTATTTGCGCCTTGATAATTAACCCTGATTTTATTTTATCACAGGTGAATCATGGATATTTCGGGTGTACTGAACGTAAGAAACATAAAATTAAATATGGCGGCGAAAACAAAGGAAGAGGCCATTGAAGAACTAACCGATTTATTGGTGCAGGATGGCGCCGTTAATAATAAAGCCGATTTTTTGAAAGACGTCTGGCTGCGCGAGGAGCTGGATTCAACCGGATTTGAAAATCATATCGCCATCCCGCACGGCAAATCCTCCGGCGTGGCGCGTACGGCACTGGCCATCGGGCGCACTCAGCATGATATTCCGTGGGAAACGATGGACGGCAGCGATGTCCGCTGCATTATTTTATTTGCGGTGTGCTTGGTTGATCAGAATGCAACCCACATCCGGCTGCTGGCCCAGGTGTCCGGCTCGCTGGCAGACGAGGAGATTATTGAAAAATTACTGCAAGAAAACGATCCACAAAGAATTATTGACCTGTTAAATGCTGAAAGTGAAGGCGCTAGCGTCTAAAGCAATTATCGCTTCCGTTATTACGTGATCATTACATAAATCAAGGTGAAAAATATGAATATTGTCGGGATTACCGCCTGTACGGTAGGGATTGCTCACACCTACATTGCGCAAAAGAAAATTGAAACTGCTGCAAAGAAAGCGGGGCATAATGTCAAAATTGAAACGCAGGGTACCATCGGTATTGAAAACGCATTAACCGCCGATGAAATAGCCCTGGCCGATATCGTTTTATTAGCTGCTGATGTAAAGGTCACGGGTGAAGAAAGATTCGCCGGGAAGAAAGTCGTCAGGGTGCCAACGGAAATGGCGGTTAAATCGCCCAATAAACTCATTGAGAAGCTCGCTGAGTTAGCCAATTCATAATAGTAAACGTGATTGTCCTGTCTAAAATAAAGGGCGTATTTATGAATATAAAAGAAATATGGAAAGCAGCGAATCCTAAAGGACATCTGCTGACGGCAATCTCATTCTTGATCCCTGTGGTCTGCGGTGCCGGGTTTATTATTGCCATCGGGATGGGCATGGGCGGGACGGTTCAGGACGCGTTAGTGCAGGGGCAGTTCGATCTGTGGCAAGCCCTCGCCACCATGGGTGCGAAGGCCCTTGGGCTTCTACCCGTCGTGATTGCAATTGGCATATCCGGGTCGATCGCGGGCAAACCCGGCATTGCGCCAGGTTTTGTTGTCGGCCTGGCGGCAAACGCCATTAGCGCCGGATTTATCGGCGGCATGATTGGCGGCTACCTTTCCGGGTATATCGCGCTTGCCATTGTTAAAAACGTGAAGGTTCCCGCCTGGGCGCGCGGTTTAATGCCCACCTTAATCGTTCCCTTTTTTGCCTCCATTATCAGTGCGCTGATCATGGTGTATATCATCGGCACGCCTATCAGTATTTTCACCGATGCGCTGACCTCTTTCCTGAGAAGTATGGGAACCTCCTCCAACCTGGTGTTGGGCGCTGTGATTGGCGCATTGTGTATCGTCGATTTTGGCGGCCCGATCAACAAAACCTGCTTTGCGTTCGTGTTGACGCTTCAGGCGCAGGGGATAAATGAGCCGATTACGGCCCTTCAGCTGGTTAACACCGCTACGCCTATTGGACTTGGGCTGGCATTCTTCGTTGCTAAACTGCTGCGCAAAAATATCTATAACAACGAAGAGATCGAAATGCTGAAATCTGCGGTGCCAATGGGGGTTGTCAATATTGTCGAGGGATCTATCCCTATCGTGATGAACGATATCGTTCGCGGCATTGCCGCCGCTGCAATAGGTGGCGCCTGCGGCGGGGCAATCACCATGGTGTACGGCGCGGACGCAACGGTACCTTTCGGTGGCGTATTGATGATCCCAACCATGTCACATCCGATGGCCGGTATCATGGCGTTGTTGGTGAATATCCTCGTTACCGCGACCGTCTATGCGGTTATCAAAAAAGATGTTCCGCGCGACGTCATTATCAAGGACGAGCCGGAAGAGGAAGATATTAATTTAGATGACATCAAAATTGGCTAAGCGCCACGAAAAAAAGCCCGTCAGAGAACGGGCGAAATAAGCAAATGATTTATTGATTCGCTACCCGCCGTTACGGTGGGTAGCGGCGGCTATTTTACGTGTCTGCGCCGCCGGGGTGTACCTGACAAATTCGGTAGGTGAAACAAGGGATTAAACGTGCGTCACGGTGCTTCGATGGTTGGATAGAGGGTGTTTTCAAGATAGGCAACGAAATACCAGATTTCACCGCTAAATATAAACCACAGGCCAAAAATAATTAGGCATATAATTATTAAGATGAGTATTAATTCCGTCTTTCCCATTGCTGGTTACTACCCACCTCAATCTTTTTATTCAAGGTGGGCATTGTAGCGGGGCTTTACTCAATTAACCAGTTTCACGCCGCCAGCACCTGGTTACGACCGTTATTTTTGGCGCGATAGAGCGCATCGTCCACGCGTTTGAAGAGTTCGTCGAGAGTCTCATCCTGGTTATGCCGCGCCACCCCGATGCTCACCGTAAAACGCGGCAGGCCGGGGATTGTGATGCGCGCAACGGCGGCGCGAATGTTCTCGGCTATCTGCATCGCCGCGTCCAGCGGCGTGCGCGGCAGCAAAATCACGAACTCCTCGCCGCCCCAGCGAAAAACATAATCATCTTTACGGCTACAGGCTTCCAGCGTGCGGGAGAGGGAAATCAGCACCTCGTCGCCCTTCAGGTGACCAAACACGTCGTTAATATTTTTGAAACGATCGGTATCCACCAGCAGCAGGCTGAACTGCTGCTGGATGGGCTTATGGGAAGGATCGGTCTGCTCGGTAATCTGATAGAACTGACGGCGATTGAGCAGCCCGGTCATGGCGTCGCGCAGGGCGGCATGTTCCAGCTCCTGCTCAAGGCGTTTCTGTTCGGTAATATCATGAATAATGCACAGCATCAGCTTATCGCCGTAAATTTCAATCGGCCCGGCGTAGGTCTGAACGTGGCGGGTGGAACCATCCGCCAGACGATGGACAAAGTTGAGCGGCTTATGGCCGCCGGGCAGGGAGGCGATCTCGGTCATCACCGGCAGAATATCCCGGCCGAGGGTGTTGACCTCCCAGGTGTGCCTGCTGCACATGCCGTCGTGGTCATAACCGTAGAAACTGAGCGCGGCCCTGTTCGCGTCAACAATCTGCCCGTCGCGGGCGGGATCGATTAGCAGCATCGGGGCGCTGTTGGTCAGAAAGAAGCGGGCGAAAAACCCCTGTTTTTTACGCTGATAGGTGGCAGAGCGGCTGGCCTTCAGGCCGGAGGGCGTCTGATGGGCGAGCCCCTCGAACACAATAAGGTCACCATGCGGATCGCACTGGGTCAGGGTTAAACGGCAGCTCATGGTGGCTTCCTGCCCGTCGCGCCAGACCGTCCAGATTTCGATAATTTCCTGACAGCTTTTCAAATCCGGGACGTACATGGACAGTACCGACTGGGCGTTTGCCGAGAAGGTGCCCTTGCGCATCTCATTCACCGTTTTATTACGCATCATGCCGGTTGCGGCTGCATTCGCGAATATAAGTTGTTCCGAGACAGGTGAAATTAGCCAGACCGGCGTTCTAACAAAATTCAGTGCATCGAAGCAAAATTGCGACATAGAAAATTCCTGTTCATCGGCACGCTGTGCCTGACGATCGCGACGGAAATAACGCGCGTGGGCTCCTTTGAAACATACTCTACTTCGCTACATCAGGCATGATTTTTTTGTGAAATAAATACCGACTCTGAATGATTTTTACCAATGGGGATAATCTGTTTGTCGGAGTTTTTCTGCAATAACAGCCAGGGGACCTGCTCGGCAGGTAACGGGCGTGAAAATAAAAAGCCCTGGAGATAATCACAGCCCATTTCAGCAAGCACCGCTTGTTGTTGTTCGCTTTCAATTCCTTCGGCGACGACATTCATCTCCATCGTGCGGGCGATATTAATAATGGTCTCCACCAGCTTTCGGCTTTTCTCGTTTTCCAGCATTGAACTGACAAAGCTTTTGTCGATCTTAAGTTCTTTCGCAGGCAATACGCTGAGCATTAACAGGTTGGAATAGCCTGTACCAAAGTCATCGATAGAGACCGTAATACCGGACTGATTGAACAGGTTCAGTAACTCAATGCTGCGATCGAGATTTTTAAGGGCCGTGCTCTCGGTCACTTCCAGTATCAGGCGGGAGGGCGACAAATTATATTTTTGCAGCGCCGAGGATACCACCTGGAATATATCCTGCTGCTCAAACTGAACCGGGGACAAATTAAATGACAGCGTCCACTGGCTAAAGCCTTGTTCCGTCCAGAAATGCAGCTGGCGGCAGGCGGCTTCGATTGCCCAGTTGCCGACGGAAACGATCAGCCCGGTCTGTTCCAGCGAGGGTAAAAACAGGCTGGGCAGCAAAATGCCCTGTTCCGGGTGTCGCCAGCGGATCAGCGCTTCAAACCCGTGAATGGTGTTCTCTCGGGCTAAATAGGTGGGCTGATACCACAGCTCAAACTGGCCGCGCGCCAGCGCCCGGGAGAGTTCCTGAAGGAACCCCGGTTCGGCGGGTACGGCGGTGGACATCTCCGGGCGATAAACGGCCCAGCCGTTGCGGTCCTCTTTCTTGACGTGGTGCATTGCCGCATCCGCCTTGAGCTTTAGCTCGTGCAGCGTTTCGCCGTGCTGTGGATAAAGACTCACCCCGGCGCTGAGGCTGGCGGTAAGCGTGTGGCCGCAAATGGACTGCGGGCGGCGGATATCCTCCAGCAGCGTTGACATCAGCTCGCTGAGCGGTTCGTCGTCGTACTCCGGCGCCAGCAGAATAAAAGCGTCGCCGCCGAGTCGGGCCAGCGTCATGTCGCGGGTTAAGCGGGCGGTGATGCGCTGGGCGACGTTTATCAACAGCTCATCGCCCACCTGATGCCCCCAGGTATCATTTACCCGGCGGAAATGGTCAACGTCGAGGAAGATCAGGGCAAACTGCTTTTTATTCAGCAGGGCATTGTGCAGACAGTCCTGGAGGCGAACGTCCATCTGATGGCGGTTAGCCAGCCCGGTAAGGGTATCGAAACGCGCCTGAAGCTCGAGCTGCCGATTTAGCTGGCGCAGATTGTCCGTCAGCCTGGCGGTGCGCCGGTGGGAGTCAATTAGTGAAATGATGAGCATCACTCCCAGCAGGCAGAGGGTGGTCACCGACACCCAGATAGACAGCCCCAGCTCGCCGATCCCGCCGTGCAGGCTGTGCGCCATATCGTGAAAATGGGCGGCGCTCATGCCCGTGTAATGCATGGCGCAAATGGCGGAACCCATCACCAGCGCCGCCGCAATACGGTTGATAAATATGCCTTTACGGTTCTCCCGCAGATGGAACGCGAGCCACAGCGCGACGCCTGAGGCAACGACCGCAATGAACACCGACAGCAGGACGATACGCCGATCCCAGCGAATCCCGCCATCAACCATCAGCGCCGCCATGCCGACGTAATGCATTGCCACCACGCCAGAACTGAGGATCAGGGTCGCGAGCGCTAAGCGAAACAGGGAGAGGGTGTTTTTGGGGACGGCAATATTAATGGCGAGGGTCGAGGCAAGCACGGCAACGCCCAGCGAGGCGAGGGTCAGCCACAGGTGATAGCTCATGATCATCGGCATTTGCATCGACAGCATGCCAATGAAGTGCATGGCCCAAATCCCAATGCCCAGCGTCACGCCGCCGGCAATACGCCAGAACATCGCCCCTTTACGGCCGGAAAGCGGGATTTTCCCCGCGCTGTCCAGCGCCACGAACGAGGCGATAAAGGCCACCAGAAAAGAGAGTGCAATTAATACCGGGTCCCACGATACATTGAGCATGATGCAATCCTGCGACAAAGAAGATGACAGCGTTTGCCTGCCAGCTGATTAGCGATTAAAAAACGCGCTATCAACACTATGCGTTATTTTCCATAAATATTACCCGTCTGGATTAATTATTTTGCGCCGGTAACGGAATACAAAATATATTCTCCCAATGACGATTTAAGCACTGCTAAACAAGCCACTTATTGACTGCAATGAATCTTAAATAAGCGGGCAGGGGGACGTCTTTCGCATAAGTGGATGCTATCGCTTAAACCGCCGGAAAACCAGTCTGGCGGCAGGTAACGCAGAACATTTTTCATTATTCAGCTTTTTATTGTCACTTAAGTCAAACCGCAAATAGCAAAATGCAAAACCGCGAACCACGGTGGATTGTGATGAAAAACGCCTGCGCCAGTGCTATAAACAGTAATGCCGATAAAAATATCCACTTGTGGAAAAAAATCATGCTACGAAATATTAGTGTCAGAACTTTTATTCTCTATTTCTTGTTAGGCGAATTTTTATTGATTGATGTTCTTGTCGCTGTATTATCTAAAAATACAGCGCTGATAATTGCCGTCGTCCTGATTAATTTCATGGCGTTATTTTTGCTCTGGGCTTACATGACAAAATATCTTGTGACGCCGATCAATACCGTGAAAAAAAGTATTGAAGAAGTGACCTCGGGCAATCTGGCGGTCTCCATCCCTGAGTTTGGTAATAACTGCGCCGGGCGGTTGATCCCGGGCATCAACAGCTTATCGACAAACATCGCCACCCTGGTACGCGAGATCAGAGCCTCGTCGGAAACGGCGATGACGCTCTCGGAACAGCTTTCGTCACGCAGCGCCCAGCTTTCGGTGAAGACTGAGCAACAGTCCGCCTCTCTGGTGCAAACCGCCGCCAGCATGGA
>NZ_JAKCMV010000008.1:90547-153319 GCF_021440515.1 Enterobacter asburiae
TTCTGGCGCTGAACGCGGCCGTAGAAGCGGCGCGCGCGGGGGATCACGGTAAAGGCTTTTCCGTGGTGGCCGGTGAGGTGAGAAACCTGGCGCACCGCAGCGCCGAGGCGGCGAAAAGCATTAAGTCGCTGATTGACGTGACCAGCAGCAACGTCAATCAGGGCGTCAACGTGGTGGCGGAAGCGGAAAAAAATATGCACGACATTGTGACCGGCTCGGGGCAGGTCAGCAAACTGATGGACGATATTTCGACCTCCACCTCTGAGCAAGAGAAGGGGATATCGCAAATCACCCTGGCGCTCTCCGAGCTGGAGCGCGTCACCCAGAGCAACGTGGCGATGGCGGAGGAGCTGAACGGGTCATCAGACGTACTGAAAAATCAGGTGCTGGAGCTACAGGCCAGAACCCGAAATTTCCGCCTTGACGACGGATCCCAGAAAAGCCGCCTCTCCTCGCAGCAGGCTCGCGGCCAAGGCTTTGTGCCTCAGCCGAAGCACTCGCTTTAAGCAACCGAAAGCCTGGTCTCACCAGGCTTTTTTTTATGCCGCCACCCAGCGGTTTCGCCCCTGCTGCTTCGCCGCATACAGCGCTTTGTCCGCGCTGGCGATGACCGACTGCGCCGACTGCCCGGCCTGCCAGGTGGTTAACCCCTGGCTCACGGTGACAAACGGACTGACCGGCGAGCGGGCATGGACCAGCGCCTGGTGTTGCAGCCCCAGTGAGATAGCCTCGGCGGTGCTCTTTACGGCGCTGATATCCGCATCCGGAAGCAGCACCACAAACTCTTCGCCGCCAAAACGCCCGACGACGCCCCGGTTGTGCTCCGTGGCGCTCTCCAGGGTGCGGGCAATCATCGTCAGACACCGATCGCCGCTCTGGTGGCCGTAGTAGTCGTTGTAAAGCTTAAAATGGTCCACATCCAGCATGATCAGGCCAAACGCCGTGCCGTCGCGCTGATGGGTGGCAATCTCCTGATCCATACGCGCTTCGAAGGTACGCCGGTTAGCAAGGCCGGTGAGAGGATCTTTACTCGCCAGCCGGGCAAGCTGCTGGATCAGGTCGACGTTCTCCTGCTCGCGGCGCAGGGCAAGAATAAACCAGCTGTTAAGGATGCGGCGGCCAGACTCAATCAGCCCGGCCAGCAACACCCACAGCAGGGCGTTCATCACGGTCAGGTTGGTCGGGTGAAAGAAGCTGGTGATCAGAATGGTGACCCACACCGGGGCGATAAAGCTCAGTAACACCTTTGGGTCGAAATAGAGCGAAATCAGCGCGGTGAACAGCAGCAGGGCGGCGAAGGGGAAGATAATACGAATGTCTTCGCTGGTAATCAGCACGTAAAAGCAGACCGCCCAGCAGAGGCTCAAGCCGATGACCACGCTTTTCGCGAGCGTCCCCAGCCAGCGCGCATTTTGCATGGGGGCCATGCGCAGGATAAACAGCACCCCGGCGGAAAGCGTCAGCACCACCACCAGCATGGCTTCCAGCACGCCCTGCGGCTCAAGCGGCGGAGTTAAGACGACCGAGGTCGAAAAGAAGCGCCGTCCGAGGATGAACAGTGAGAACAGAATGTTCACCCACAGGAACCAGTTCATGCTGGTTTTAATCGCCATCGCGCGCATTTCAGCCAGGCGCATATCGAACGCGGCACAGCTCTTTTTTATTATCACCCGTTCACTCCGGAATACGTTTTGATCAAAACAGCAGCATTTCATTAACTCTAACGGTTTGCCTGTCGCTGTCTATATAAAGCTGATGAATACTGCGCAATTCCTGAGCGAATTCAGCGCGATGGGGTACATAATTATTGCTTAACCTCAGGCGAAAGCTAGACTGACATCGAAAGGGTCAATCAGGTGGAGGTGCTGTGGAGAGCTTAAAAGGGTCAGAGGTGAATGTTCCTGACGCGGTTTTTGCGTGGATGCTGGACGGTCGCGGTGGCGCGAAGCCGCTGGAGAATGCGGACGAGATTAGTAACGAGCATCCCTGCTGGCTGCACCTGAACTATACGCACCCGGACAGCGCGCAGTGGCTGGCCTCAACGCCTCTGCTACCGAACAGCGTGCGCGATGCGCTGGCGGGAGAAAGTTTGCGCCCTCGCGTCAGCAGGCTGGGTGAGGGCACGCTGATCACGCTCCGCTGCATTAACGGCAGTACCGACGAACGCCCGGATCAGCTGGTCGCCATGCGCCTGTATATGGATGAAAGGCTGATAGTCTCTACGCGTCAGCGCAAGGTGCTGGCGCTTGATGATGTGGTTAACGATCTGAAGGAGGGCACCGGGCCGGTAGACTGCGGCGGCTGGCTGGTGGACGTGTGCGATGCGTTAACCGATCACGCCAGCGAGTTTATCGAAGAGCTGCACGACAAGATTATCGACCTCGAAGATAACCTGCTCGATCAGCAAATTCCCCCGCGCGGCTTTCTGGCGCTGCTGCGCAAGCAGCTGATCGTGATGCGTCGCTACATGACCCCGCAGCGCGACGTTTACGCGCGGCTTGCCAGCGAGCGTTTGAGCTGGATGAATGACGATCAGCGCCGCCGGATGCAGGATATCGCCGACAGATTAGGGCGCGGGCTGGACGAAATCGACTCCTGTATCGCGCGCACCGCGGTGATGGCGGATGAAATTGCCCAGGTAATGCAGGAATCGCTGGCGAGAAGAACCTACACCATGTCGCTGATGGCGATGGTGTTTTTACCGAGCACCTTTTTGACCGGGCTGTTTGGCGTCAACCTGGGAGGCATTCCCGGCGGGGCGTACCGGTATGGTTTCTCGGCCTTTTGCATCATGTTAGTTGCTTTGATTGGCGGTGTTACATGGTGGTTGCATCGTAGTAAATGGCTGTAAATTTTCACTTTTATGCGGAAATGAGTGCTTCAAAACGCCATTTTATTTGAGCGAAGTCAATAAACAGATACCCCGTAAGGTGCACTATTACTCCCGCAGGTGAATGCAACGTCAAGCGATGGGCGTTGCGCTCCATATTGTCTTACTTCCTTTTTTGAATTACTGCATAGCACAATTGATTCGTACGACGCCGACTTATTAGTCGGCTTTTTTTTTGCCTGCACCGCCCCAGCGTCTACCCTAAAAGGACTGACCCAAATCTGGAGGGAAGATGAACATGCTGCTTACATTCACATCGTCAGATATTCGGCTGTCGGATCCGGTACCGACCGATCCCACGCCAATCCCCGATCCCATCCCGCGTCCTCAGCCCATGCCCGATCCGCCGCCTGATGAAGAACCGATTAAATTGTCGCATCGAACTCTCAGATCTGCGAGGATACGCGCCTGCTGACCGTAAGCCTTTTGACCACGAGATAACATTGTGACCGCTTTTTCTACACTGAACGTTTTGCCTGCCGCCCAGCTCGAGAACCTCAACGAGCTGGGTTACCTCACTATGACCCCTGTGCAAGCTGCCGCGCTGCCTGCCATCCTCGAAGGACGTGACGTTCGCGTACAGGCTAAAACGGGCAGTGGTAAAACGGCCGCATTCGGTCTGGGCCTGTTGCAACGTATTGATGCTGGCCTGTTCCAGACCCAGTCTCTGGTACTCTGCCCGACCCGCGAACTGGCGGATCAGGTGGCGGGCGAGCTGCGCCGTCTGGCGCGTTTTCTGCCAAACACCAAAATTCTGACCCTGTGCGGCGGCCAGCCCTTTGGCGCGCAGCGCGACTCGCTGCAACACGCGCCGCATATCATTGTGGCCACGCCGGGCCGATTGCTCGATCACCTGCAAAAAGGCACCGTGTCCCTCGATGCCCTGCAAACGCTGGTGATGGATGAAGCCGATCGTATGCTCGACATGGGCTTTAGCGATGCCATCGACGAGGTGATTCGTTTTGCACCTGCCGATCGCCAGACGCTGCTGTTCTCTGCCACCTGGCCCGAAGCCATTGCCGCCATCAGCGGTCGCGTCCAGCAAAATCCGCTCACCATTGAGATCGATACCGTCGACGCGCTGCCGGCCATCGAACAGCAGTTCTTTGAAACCTCGCAGAACGGCAAAATCACGCTGCTGCAAAAGCTGCTGAGCCAGCACCAGCCGGCCTCCTGCGTGGTGTTCTGCAATACCAAAAAAGATTGTCAGGCGGTGTGCGACGCCCTGAACGCGGCCGGGCAGAGTGCCCTGTCGCTGCACGGGGATCTTGAGCAGCGCGACCGTGACCAGACGCTGGTGCGTTTTGCAAACGGCAGCGCGCGTGTCCTGGTGGCGACGGACGTTGCCGCGCGCGGTCTTGACATCAAATCCCTTGAGCTTGTCGTCAACTTTGAGCTGGCGTGGGATCCGGAGGTTCACGTTCACCGCATCGGGCGTACTGCCCGCGCCGGGAACAGCGGTCTGGCGATCAGCTTCTGCGCGCCGGAAGAGGCGCAGCGCGCCAACATTCTCTCTGAAATGCTGAACGTGAAGCTGAACTGGGTGAATGCGCCGGGCAACGTCAGCATTGTGCCGCTGGACGCTGAGATGGCAACGCTGTGCATTGACGGCGGTAAAAAAGCCAAGATGCGTCCGGGCGATGTGCTGGGCGCGCTGACGGGGGATATTGGTCTGGACGGTGCGGATATCGGCAAGATTGCTGTGCATCCGGCGCACGTTTACGTGGCGGTTCGCCAGTCGGTTGCCCATAAGGCCTGGAAACAGTTGCAGAACGGCAAAATCAAAGGCAAGACCTGTCGCGTCAGGCTGCTGAAGTAAGCGGCGGGAGCAGGGCGTCCCGAACGGTTGGTTCGGGACGCGGATATGTTATTTCACTTCAACCACGTTCAGACGCAGTTCATCAAAGGTTGCGTCCTCTTCTTCCGGCTGCCAGCCCGCAGGCTGCATCGGGATCTCTTCCCGGTCGAACGCCAGATCCCCACCGTTCACCACTTCGGAACCGTGGTGGATGCCTTTGAAGTCAAACAGCTCAACGTCTGCCAGGTGTGACGGCACCACGTTCTGCATCGCGCTGAACATGGTTTCGATACGGCCCGGATAGCGTTTATCCCAGTCGCGCAGCATGTCGCCAATAACCTGACGTTGCAGGTTCGGCTGGGAGCCGCACAGGTTGCATGGAATGATGGGGAACGCTTTCGCCTGGGAGAAGCGTTCAATGTCCTTCTCGCGGCAGTAGGCGAGAGGGCGAATCACGATGTGTTTACCGTCATCGCTCATCAGTTTTGGTGGCATCCCTTTCATCTTGCCGCCGTAGAACATGTTCAGGAACAGCGTTTGCAGGATGTCGTCACGGTGGTGGCCCAGCGCAATTTTGGTCGCGCCCAGCTCGGTGGCGGTGCGATACAAAATCCCGCGGCGCAGACGCGAGCACAGGGAGCAGGTGGTTTTCCCTTCCGGTATCTTCTCTTTCACGATCCCGTAGGTATTTTCTTCGACGATTTTATACTCGACGCCGAGCTTATCCAGGTACTCCGGCAGGATATGCTCCGGGAAGCCCGGCTGCTTCTGGTCGAGGTTGACCGCCACCAGGGAGAAGTTAACCGGCGCGCTCTGCTGAAGATTGCGCAGGATCTCCAGCATGGTGTAGCTGTCTTTTCCGCCCGAAAGACAGACCATAATGCGATCGCCTTCTTCAATCATGTTGAAGTCGGCAATCGCTTCGCCAACGTTACGACGCAGGCGCTTTTGTAATTTGTTGAGATTGTATTGTTCTTTTTTGGTAACTTCTTGATTCTGCGACATTTAATGAGGACTCAATTCGTTTCGGGGTTTATGCAGTTTGTCTATCCCGCCAGCCCGAAGGTTGCAATGGCAGGATTGTAGCAATAATTCATGCGCAACATGAGAAAGTTTGGCGTGTATGGTACGAATTCAGGGAGAGAATGCCAGCAGGTTTTTAGCAAAGACGGGTGCTTTTACGAACGGGTTTAATCACGATCCAGATGGGTGAGCAGGCTGCCCAGATGGCCGACTATACCGCCCACATCAAAAATCAGCGCTATCCACAGGAGCGCGAGAAGGGCTAAAGCTGTAACGGTTATTCGACTGAACAAAATGAAGGTCCTTTTCATGCTGTTAATGTCGGATCAATATACTTTTACCTCTTTAAACTTACCTTTAACGACGCCGTCATAAAAGCGGCCTTTCGACACCACGGTTAAGAAATCGCGAAAAATGCGAGCCGGAACACGTTGATACTGGAAAGCGGTGCGGTTGTGAAAACGAATTTCGAGGATAGCGCTGCGCTCGTCGTAGGCAATTGACGCGATGCGTGACGATCTCACTGGATGGTGGGTCATGATAGATACTCCCAGACGGCGTAACGGGGAAAACCATCATCCACCATTATCGTTACGGGGCGCAATATCAAATTCGTATCAGTGATTAAAAAGTAAAGCCCGCGCCTGAGCGCGGGCTGAGATAATTAGAACTGGTAAACCAGACCTAATGCTACGATATCGTCAGTGCCGATGCCGTTATTTTTGTAGAACTGATCGTCTTCGTCCAGCAGGTTGATTTTATAATCAACATAGGTGGACATGTTTTTGTTGAAATAATAGGTTGCGCCTACGTCAGCGTATTTAACCAGATCTTTATCGCCTTCGCCGTTGCCCAGGTCTTTACCTTTCGATTGCAGGTAAGAAACGGCAGGACGCAGGCCGAAATCAAACTGGTATTGCGCGGTGACTTCGAAGTTCTGAGTTTTGTTTGCGACCGCAGCATCATTGTTGCCGTATGGGGTCATGTTGCGGGTTTCAGAATACATGGTTGCCAGGTAGATATTATTGGCGTCGTATTTCAGGCCAGCAGTCCAGGCATCTGCTTTATCACCACCCGCTGTGGTTTTGTTGATCTGATCGTTGGTACGGTCAGAAGAGGTGTATGCTGCACCTGCGCTGAAGCCCATACCAAAGTCATAGGTGGTCGAAATACCGAAACCGTCACCGTTCTCAAAGCGAGTGTCGCGACCGTTATTGGTGCCTTCCTGGTTGTTACCAGCAGTTTCGTTTTTGCCCTGATATTGCAGAGCAAAGTTCAGACCCTGCACCAGACCGTAAAAGTCGGTGTTGCGGTAGGTCGCCACGCCGTTTGCACGGCCGGTCATGAAGTTATCCGCTTTGGTATAGGAGTCGCCGCCGAACTCTGGCAGCATATCGGTCCAGCCTTCCACGTCGTACAGCACGCCGTAGTTACGACCGTAATCGAATGAACCGTAGTCGCCCACTTTGAGCCCTGCGAACGCCAGACGGGTCCAGGACTGGTTGTCAGAGTTTTCAGTGTTGTTCGCCTGAATATTGTATTCCCACTGCGCGTAGCCGGTCATCATGTCGTTAATCTGGGTTTCGCCCTTGAAGCCCAAACGCATGTAGGTCTGATCGCCATCAGCACCTTTATTATCAGAGAAGTAGTGCAGACCATCTACTTTTCCGTACAGATCTAATTTGTTGCCATCTTTATTATAAATTTCAGCTGCATTTGCTGCGCCAGCGACCAACAGGGCTGGAATCATCAGGGCCAGTACTTTTCTTTGCATTGTGAAATTCCTTTGCAGTTGTTTTTATTTAATTACTGATTGAACTTTCCAGGGAGGAAAGATGTCGCATACTAGATCACTCAATAGAGGTATGAATAAAATATAATTGTTACTGTTTAAGTAAAATCTAAACAGAGTAATACGAAAGAAATAGTGATAGCTCACATGAATGAGTTTAATTAAATCATACGAAATAAAAATTATTAATGGCGTGTCAAACCGGGTAGGCTGTCCGCTGTTATATGCCTTTAAGATTTTTATCCATTATTTCCACGAATCTCTTTTATTCATTTAAATAGTCATTCGTTAATAAACTGGATAAGCCCGGTGCTGAGTCATCGGGCTTTTTTTTTGGCAAAAAAATGCCCGGACAGGCCGGGCAGGGTGATTATTCGCTGGCAGATTTTTCGGCTTTACCCGCCATCTGCGCCAGGAAGTCGTACCGCTTTTGCAGATCGGCGGCGGCGTCTTTCCACAGCTGCTCTGCCACTTCTGGCTGCTGAGCATTAAGACGACGGAAGCGCTGCTCCTGCAATAGGGTCTCGGCAAGGGCGTCTGACGGTGGGCGGGAATCCAGCGCCAGCGGCAGTTTGCCTTTATCCGCGCGACGCGGATCGAAGCGATACAGCGGCCAGAACCCGGTCGCGGTGAGCTGGCGCATCTGATCGTGGCTCAGCGCCAGATCGTAACCGTGCTCTTCGCAAGGGCTGTAGGCGATGATGAGCGACGGGCCAGGGTAGGCTTCCGCCTCCTGAATCGCCTTCACCGTCTGGTTCAGCTGCGCGCCCAGGGAAATCTGCGCCACGTAGACATGCCCGTACATCATCATGCTCACGCCGAGATCTTTACGCGCCTTGCGCTTCCCGTGTTCGCCAAATTTCGTTACCGCACCGAGCGGCGTGGCTTTTGACGCCTGCCCGCCGGTGTTGGAATAGCACTGCGTATCCAGCACCAGAATATTGACGTTTTCGGTCAGGCTCAGGACGTGATCCAGCCCGCCAAAGCCGATGTCGTACGCCCAGCCGTCGCCGCCAATCAGCCAGATGGATTTCTCCACCAGCGCGTCGGCGTCCGTCAGCAGTTCGTCTGCACCCTCAACGCCCTGAAGGGCAGCGCGCAAGGCGGCAACCTGCTCACGACGCACTTCTGGCGTCGCGTCGCCGTGCAGCGCCTCGTTCAGATCCGCCGGGATCGTATCGGCAAACTGGTCGAGCAGACGCATCACGCGGGCGCGGTGCTGATCGACGGTTAAGCGGAAGCCCAGACCAAACTCGGCGTTATCTTCGAACAGGGAGTTCGCCCACGCCGGGCCGCGACCGTTAGCGTCCGTGGTGTACGGCGTTGACGGCAGATTACCACCATAAATAGACGAACAGCCGGTGGCGTTGGCAATCAGCATCCGGTCCCCGTACAGCTGGGTCAGCAGCTTGATGTAAGGCGTTTCGCCGCAGCCGGAGCAGGCACCCGAGTACTCAAACAGCGGGGTGATCAGCTGGGAGGTGCGAATGTCGATACGTTCCAGCCTGCTGCGGTCGATTTCCGGCAGGTCGAGGAAGAAGTCATAGTTCACCTTCTCTTCTTCGACGTGCTCCAGGCGCGACATCATATTGATCGCTTTGATTTCCGGATTTTGACGGTCCTTCGCCGGGCAGACCTCTACGCACAGGTTACAGCCGGTGCAGTCTTCCGGGGCCACCTGAAGCACATACTTCTGGCCGCGCATATCGCGGGATTTGACGTCAAGCGAGTGCAGGCTGGCTGGGGCGCTTTCCATTTCCTCTGGCGACACCACTTTGGCGCGGATCGCCGAGTGCGGGCAGGCGGCGACGCAGTGGTTACACTGGGTACACAGCTCCTCTTTCCAGATAGGGATCTCTTCGGCAATGTTGCGTTTTTCCCAGCGCGTGGTGCCCATTGGCCAGGTGCCGTCCGGCGGCAGCGCCGACACGGGCAGCGCATCCCCCAGACCGGCCAGCATCGCGGCGGTCACGGTTTTCACAAAATCTGGCGCTTCGTCGGACACCACCGGCGGACGGTTCGGGCTGGTGGCGTTTACCGGCTGCAACGGCACTTCCGCCAGCGACTCGCGGGCCAGCGCCAGCGCCTGCCAGTTGCGCTCGACCAGCTCCTGGCCTTTGCTGCTGTAGCTTTTGGCAATCGCCCCCTGCAACTCCATCAGCGCGCTGTCGCCCGGCAGGATATTGGTCAGGTGGAAGAAGGCCATCTGCATAACGGTGTTAATACGCGCCGCCAGGCCACATTCACGGGCGATTTTCGCGGCGTTCACCACGTAAAATCGCGCTTTTTTCTGGTTCAGCACCGCCTGCACTTCCTGCGGCAGGCGTGCCCAGACCTCATCCGCGCTGTAAGGCGTGTTGAGCAGGAAAATACCGCCGGGCTTCAGGCGTTCGGCCATCTGGTATTTGTCGATAAATTGCAGCTGGTGACAGCCCACAAAATCAGCCTGTGATATCAGGTACGCCGAGCGGATAGGATGCTCGCTGACGCGCAGGTGCGAAACGGTCAGGCCGCCCGCCTTTTTGGAGTCATAAACGAAATAGCCCTGCGCATACCACGGCGTAGAGTTACCGATGATCTTGATGTTGTTTTTGGTGGCCGACACGCTGCCGTCGCTGCCCAGGCCATAAAACAGCGCTTCGAGCTTAGCGCCCGACGGCAGGCTGTTTTCCGGCAGCGCCAGCGACAGGTTGGTGACGTCGTCGTAAATCCCCACCGTAAAGCGCGGTTTTGGCTTCGCGGCGCTCAGCTCGTTAAACACGGCGAGCACGCAGTCCGGGCCGAACTCTTTCGAAGACAGGCCGTAACGCCCGCCAATCACGCGCGGTAAGGTTTCGCGCTCACCGTTATTGAAGGCTTCTGCAAGGGCGGTCATCACGTCCAGATAGAGCGGCTCGGCGTGGGCGCCCGGCTCTTTGGTGCGATCGAGCACCGCCACCGTGCGCGCGCTTTCCGGCAGGACAGAGAGCAGATGTTTTGCCGAGAACGGGCGATAGAGGCGCACTTTCAGCACGCCAACTTTCTCGCCGCGGGTCAGCAGCTCGTCAACCACCTCTTCACAGGTGCCAATCGCCGAGCCCATCAGCACGATGACGCGCTCCGCCTGCGGGTGGCCGTAGTATTCGAACGGTTTGTATTCACGTCCGGTCGCGCTGGCGAAGTCGTTCATCGCCTGCTCAACGTGGTCGTACACCGCGTTGTACCACGGGTTGGTGGCCTCGCGGGACTGGAAGTAGGTGTCCGGGTTGGCGGAGGTGCCGCGGATCACCGGGTGCTCCGGGTTCAGCGCGCGTGCGCGGTGGGCATCAATATCCGCCTGCGGCAGCATGTTTTTGATGGTGTCATCCGCCAGCGGCACGATTTTATTGATTTCGTGCGAGGTGCGGAATCCATCAAAGAAATGAATAAACGGCACGCGACTTTTGAGGGTGGCGATATGCGAAATCAGCGCGAAGTCCTGCGCTTCCTGCACGCTGCTGGCGCAGAGCATGGCGCACCCGGTCTGGCGCACGGCCATCACGTCGGAGTGATCGCCAAAAATAGAGAGCGCGTGCGTGGCGACGGTACGCGCCGCAACGTGCAATACGAAGGGAGTAAGTTGTCCTGCGAGCTTGTAGAGCGTCGGGATCATTAACAACAATCCCTGAGAAGAGGTAAACGACGTGGAGAGGGCACCGGTTTGCAGCGCGCCGTGCACGGCGGCAATCGCCCCGGCTTCGGACTGCATTTCAACCACGCGGGGCACATCTCCCCAGACGTTTTTTAACCCGTTGCCTGCCCAGGCATCCGCCTGTTCTGCCATCGTGGAACTCGGCGTAATTGGGTAGATGGCGATAACTTCGCTGGTTCGAAACGCGACGGACGCGACCGCACCATTACCGTCAATAGTTTGCATAAGACGACACCCTTACATTGCGCAAAAAAGGGGACCCGTGAAACCGCGACGGGCCCTGATAATTATTCCCTTATTTTAGCAAAGGACGGATTTTACGATTTTCGCTTTTGTGTCCTGGGTATTCGCCATACCTATGAGTAGATCAATGTTCTGGCAAAAAAATGGTGAGGATTTGTTTCCGGAGTGCATAAATACGCATCGGGAGTCTCGACGCATCGCCACGCTATGCCTATTATGCATAGGTTTCGTAACACTTATGGGGAAAAGATTATGCGTTCAGCGTTATGGGTAGGATGTGCCGCACTTCTGTTATCGGCATGCAGTAATGAACCTGTGCAGCAGGCCACCGCGGCACACGTTTCGCCGGGAATGCGAGCGGCAATGTCCAGCTCAGGACAGGCCAACTGCGCCATGATTGGCGGTTCTCTTTCCGTTGCCCGCCAGCTTGATGGCTCTGCAATTGGCATGTGCGCCTTGCCTAACGGCAAACGCTGTAGCGAACAGTCGCTTGCCGTAGGGTCGTGCGGAAATTATTAATTAGTCTGCGCGCTTAAAGCTCAGGGTTTTATCCGCCGTCGCCAGCGTGAGCTGGTCTTCCGTGAGATCAACCTGTGCGCCCTGGCTCAGCATCGCGCCGATTGCCTGGTCCAGCTCGTTAAGCTGCGGATCGGTACACAGCTTGCGGGTCATCGCCAGCGTTTTGACCTTCAGCTCGCCTTCGGACAATCTCCCCTGTCCGTTGAAGCCGTTACACATCATGCCTGACACGGTAATGTTATTGGTCAGGCTAATATCCTTTTGCGCGCTAAAGCGGATTTCAGGCCGCGCGGCGGTGGATTTCACGGCTTTGCCGTCCACATTCTCCAGAACAAAACGATGATTCTGAAGCTGGTCCGGCTGTACAGACGCTTTACCAGGATTAACGCAGCCGGACAACGCCAGGCTGAAGAGACTTAACGCAACGAGCTTTTTCATATTTATTCTCAAACTATCAATGCTATGTATCAATTACAGTGTAACGATACGCCGCCGTGCGTTAATGGGGTTTATCTGAAAGTGCGAGAAGACCGGACTGCGCAAGGGCAGCCCGGTTGGTGGGTTAGTGGGATTTAAAGCCGGCCGCCGCCATCAGCAGGCGAAAGAACATACTCACTCCCGCCAGGGCCAGGACGCTGCCGCCCCAGATGACCGCCAGCCACATCAGACGTTTCCAGACAGGTTGTTGCATCAGTGATAACCCTCCCCATGCTGAACTTTTCCGCGAAAGACGTAATAGCTCCAGAAGGTATAGACCAAAATGACGGGAACGATCGCCAGCGCCCCCACCAGCATAAAGCCCTGACTCTGCGCAGGCGCAGCGGCCTGCCACAGGGTAATGGACGGCGGAATGATGTGCGGCCAGATGCTGATCCCAAGCCCGCTAAAGCCGAGGAAGATCAGCCCCAGCGTTAACACAAACGGCAGGTTATGGCTGTCCGGGTTGTTAAGGCTGCGCCACTGTAGCAGGCTCAACGCCACCACCAGCGCCGGGACCGGCAGCAGGAAGAACAGATTGGGCAGCGTGAACCAGCGCTCGGCGATAGCGGAATGGGCCAGCGGCGTCCAGGCGCTGATTGCCGCAATAATCACCAGCAGTGCGGCGAGCAGGCGTTTAGACACCTGACGCATCCGCTGCTGGAGCGCGTTCTCACTTTTCATCACCAGCCAGGTCGCCCCGAGCAGGGCATAGGCCACCACCAGCCCCGCGCCGCAGAACAGGCTAAACGGCGTCAGCCAGTCAAACGGGCCGCCGCTGTAGGCCCGTCCGGTCACGGAAAAGCCGTTGAGCACCGCGCCCACCGTTACGCCCTGGGTGAAGGTCGCCAGAATCGAACCGCCGATAAAGGCTTTGTCCCAGAAAGGGCGGTGCGCCGGGGTCGCCTTAAAGCGGAATTCAAAGGCGACGCCGCGAAAGATAAGTCCGATCAGCATTAACGTTAGCGGGATGGTGAGCGCATCAATTATCACCGCGTAGGCCAGCGGAAAGGCGCCGAACAGCGCCGCCCCGCCGAGCACCAGCCAGGTTTCGTTCCCGTCCCAGACGGGAGCGACGCTGTTCACCATCACGTCCCGGTCGTCGGCGTCGCGTACCGCAGGAAACAGAATGCCGATGCCCAGATCGAACCCGTCCATCACGATGTACATCAGGGTGGCAAAAACGATAATCACGAACCAGATAATGGAAAGATCGAGACCCATTACGGTTTCTCCTCTAAATCAGTGGTGACGGCAGACAGTGGGCGAGCGGGGCGGCCATCGGACTCGGTGGCAAAGGTTTCGTGCGGCTGCGGGCCTTTTTTAATCAGCCGGACCATATAGCTGTAGCCCACGCCAAACACCGAGGTATAGACCACGAAGAAGGCCAGCAGGCTGATGCTCATGTGCAGAGCGCCGTGCGCCGATACCGCATCTTTGGTGCGCTGTAATCCGTAGACCACCCACGGCTGGCGGCCCACTTCGGTGGTCACCCATCCCGCCAGAATGGCAATCAGGCCGGACGGCCCCATCAGCAGGGCAAACCACAGGAAGGGACGCGAGGTGTAGACCCGTTTTCTGTAGCGCAGCCAGACCGCCGCCACGCCCAGCATCAGCATCAGCATGCCCAGCCCGGCCATAATGCGGAACGACCAGAACACGATGGTGGAGTTCGGGCGATCTTCTTTCGCAAACTCCTTCAGGGCCGGAACCTGTTTGTCCAGGCTGTGGGTGAGGATCAGGCTGCCGAGCGCGGGGATCTCAAGCCCGTAGCGCGTGCGCTCCTGCTCCATATCCGGCCAGCCAAACAGCAGCAGCGGCGTCGGCTCGCCGGGCGGGTTTTCCCAGTGTCCCTCGATGGCGGCGATTTTCGCAGGCTGATGTTTCAGGGTATTCAGGCCGTGCATGTCACCGACCAGTGCCTGAATGGGGGCGACAATCAGGGTCATCCACAGGGCCATCGAGAACATGGCGCGGATCGCAGGCGTGTTGTTGCCGCGCAGCAGATGCCAGGCGGCAGACGCGCCGACGAACAGGGCGCTGCTCAGGAACGCCGCGATAGACATGTGCAGCAGGCGATACGGGAAGGAGGGGTTAAACACCACCGCGAGCCAGTCAACCGGCACCACCTGTCCGTTAACGATCTCAAAGCCCTGCGGAGTCTGCATCCAGCTGTTCGACGCGAGGATCCAGAACGTGGAAATAATGGTGCCCAGCGCCACCATGCAGGTGGAAAAGAAGTGCAGCCCCGGTCCGACCTTGTTCCAGCCGAACAGCATCACCCCGAGGAAACCGGCCTCAAGGAAGAAGGCGGTCAGCACTTCATAGGTCAAAAGCGGGCCGGTAATGCTCCCGGCGAACTGGGAAAAACCGCTCCAGTTGGTGCCAAACTGGTACGCCATCACCAGCCCGGAGACCACGCCCATGCCGAAGTTAACGGCGAAGATTTTCGACCAGAAATGGTACAGCGAGCGCCAGACCGGATTTTTTGTTTTCAGCCACAGCCCTTCGAGCACGGCGAGGTAGCTCGCCAGGCCGATGGTGATCGCCGGGAAGATAATGTGAAAGGATACGGTAAACGCAAACTGTATCCGCGCAAGGTGAAACGCATCTAAACCAAACATGCACAGCCTCAATGTCAAACGGTGTGCTGTTATGGTATGGGGAGGCAAAGCCGAGTATCAGAGGCAGAAAAATGAAATTTATGTATAACAGTTTGCAAAACCGACTGGCTTTTGCAGGCTGATATAGCCGCACAATTTCCGCTAGCACATAATTCGTCACATTATAAAAAGATTATTCTTATGCATTTTATTCATTAAACTGCTTGCTTTACCGTCAGCGCCATGCGTTAATGACCTTCTGGTTTTGATTTCAAATAAATATCTGACGTAGTTTTATAAAGCAGTTCTCATCACGTTGTGCCTCTCCGCAGCCTCTCTTGGGTCTTTCTCTACACTCCGATTAGTTTTGATTCATACCACTATCGCCTTAAGGCCCATTAGCAATTTACGTATTTACGTTTCAGGAGATTCATATGACTTCTTACATTCACTTCCGCTGCCCTTGCTGTCATGGCTCGCAGTACCGCACGTCAGTTTTTGATGTGTCTGAAAAAAATCCACATGGCGCGAAATGCATTTTCTGCAAATCCCCAATGGTAACGCTCGATCATTTAGCCGCTGCCCGTTTTTCGCAGAGCATGATGACCGAGTTCCGTAAGTAATTATCCGTTTACCATAACAGTTAGCTAAATATTCTCTTTTTCTCCTGCTGATATACACTATCGGCCATAAGGAGAATCTGATGAAAAAATACCAGCGTCTGGCGCAACAAATTATCTCGCAAATCGAGCTTGGCGCATGGCTGCCAGGGGATAAGCTGCCGTCACTGCGTGAGCAGGTCGCCCGCAGCGGGATGAGTTTTATGACCGTCGGTCATGCCTATCAGATGCTGGAAAGCCAGGGAAGGATCGTTGCAAGACCGCAGTCGGGCTACTACGTTGCCCCGCGCCCGACGCTACAGCAACCTTCGCCGCCTGCCCAGGTGACCCTCGATGAAGTGGTGGATATCAATACCTACATCTTCGACGTGTTGCAGGCCAGCCGCGATCCCTCTGTCGTTCCCTTTGCGTCTGCCTTTCCCGATCCCCGACTTTTCCCGCTCCAGCAGCTGAACCGCTCTCTGGCGAACGTCAGCAAAACGGCCACCGCCATGAGCGTGATTGAAAACCTGCCGCCGGGAAACGTCGATTTGCGTCAGGCCATCGCCCGTCGCTACGCCCAGCAGGGAATGAATATCTCCCCGGACGAAATCGTGATCACCGCAGGGGCGCTTGAGGCGCTCAACCTCAGCTTGCAGGCGGTGACCGAGCCGGGTGACTGGGTTATCGTTGAAAATCCCTGTTTTTACGGTGCGCTCCAGGCGCTTGAACGCCTGAAGCTAAAAGCGCTGTCTATCGCAACCGACGTGCGCGAGGGCATTGATTTAACCGCGCTCGAACAGGCGCTGAACGAGTATCCGGTGAAGGCATGCTGGCTGATGACCAACAGCCAGAACCCGCTTGGATTTACCCTCAGCGCCGAGAAAAAAGCGCATCTGGTCGCGCTGCTCACCAGACATAACGTCACGCTGATTGAAGACGATGTCTACAGCGAACTCTATTTCGGCCGCGAAAAGCCGCTTCCGGCGAAAGCCTGGGACACGCAGGAGATGACGCTGCACTGCTCGTCGTTCTCCAAGTGCCTGGTGGCGGGGTTTCGCATTGGCTGGGTCGCGGCGGGTAAACACGCCCGGCGCATTCAGCAGTTGCAGCTGATGAGTACGCTGTCGACCAGCTCGCCGATGCAGCTGGCGCTGGTGGATTATCTGGCGACCAAGCGTTACGACGCCCATCTTCGCCGCCTGCGCCGTACTCTCGCGGAGCGGAAACAGCAGGCGTGGCAGTCGCTGTTACGCCATATGCCGGCGGGGGTGAAAATTCATCATAACGACAGCGGCTATTTCCTGTGGCTGGAGCTTCCGGCACCGCTGGACGCCGGGCTGCTGAGCGAGAAGGCCTTAACGCACCATATCAGCATCGCGCCGGGAAAAATGTTTTCGACCTCCGATGCCTGGACGCCGTTCTTCCGTTTTAATACCTCCTGGGCGTGGGGCGAACGGGAAGAGCAGGCGGTGGAACAGTTGGGCCAGCTAATTAGCACGATGATGGAATAATTATTTCTGCGCGTGTTCGCCCGTATAAAAATTTAAAAAAGCACCGTCCAAATCAGGCGGTGCTTTTTTATTGCGTCATAGGAAATCTGCATACCGCCTCGCATCGCTAACCCCTTGTCTATAATCCAGTTAACGGGGAATGCGCCCCCGGTCACACCTTAATGAAATTTCCGTAAGCCGCAGGGTGCGGCGCATTGGCGCGGTCTACGTTTAATTAAGGAGATATTTTTACGGCACGGCTGCCGCTAAATTTCATTGCGACAGGAGTAAATCGAATGAGCAAAAAATTTGCCCGCAGCAGCCTGTGCGCGCTCGGCATGACCATCATGACCGCGCAAGCCGCCGAACCGCCTAAAGCCATCGGTGACGGGGAAGGTCGGCTGGATATTATTGCCTGGCCGGGATACATCGAACGCGGCCAGACCGATAAAAATTACGACTGGGTCACGCAGTTTGAAAAAGAGACCGGCTGTGCGGTTAACGTCAAAACCGCCGCCACCTCCGATGAAATGGTCAGCCTGATGGCAAAGGGCGGCTATGACCTGGTCACCGCCTCCGGCGACGCGTCGCTACGGTTGATTATGGGCAAACGCGTCCAGGCCATTAACCCCGATCTGATCCCAAACTGGAAAACCCTTGATTCGCGGCTTGTCAAGGGCGAGTGGTTCAACGTCGGCGGAAAAGTCTACGGCACGCCCTATCAGTGGGGGCCGAACCTGCTGATGTACAACACCAAAACCTTCCCGACGCCGCCGGACAGCTGGAAGGTTATCTTCGTTAAGCAAGATCTGCCGGACGGCAAAACCAACCAGGGCCGCGTGCAGGCCTATGACGGCCCGATTTACATCGCCGACGCGGCGCTGTTTGTGAAGGCCACGCAGCCGGCGCTGGGCATTACCGACCCGTACCAGCTCACCGAAACACAGTACGCGGCGGTGCTAAAAGTGCTGCGCGATCAGCACGCCCTGATCCACCGCTACTGGCACGACACCACCGTTCAGATGAGCGACTTCAAAAACGAGGGCGTGGTGGCCTCCAGCGCGTGGCCGTATCAGGCGAACGCCCTGAAGGCTGAAAATCAGCCGATTGCGACGGTGTTCCCGAAAGAGGGCGTGACCGGATGGGCCGATACCACCATGCTGCACGCCGAGGCCAAACACCCGATGTGCGCCTACAAGTGGATGAACTGGTCGCTCACGCCAAAAGTGCAGGGCGATCTGGCGGCCTGGTTTGGCTCGCTGCCGGTGGTAGCCGAAGGCTGTAAGGCCAGCACGCTGCTGGGCGATAAGGGTTGTGAAACCAACGGCTACACCTATTTCGACAAAATCATGTTCTGGAAAACACCTATTGCAGAGGGCGGCAAATTTGTTCCTTACAGCCGCTGGACGCAGGATTACATCGCCATCATGGGCGGGCGTTAATCGCCCGGGAGCAGAACATGACCTACGCAGTAGAGTTCAGTGACGTTTCCCGTCTGTACGGCAACGTGCGGGCGGTGGATGGGGTTACGATTGGCATTCGTGACGGGGAGTTTTTCTCCATGCTGGGGCCTTCGGGCTCCGGCAAAACCACCTGCCTGCGCCTGATCGCCGGGTTCGAGCAGCTCAGCGGCGGTGCGATCAAAATCTTCGGCAAAGAGGCCAGCGAACTGCCGCCCTGGGAGCGCGACGTGAACACCGTGTTCCAGGATTACGCGCTGTTCCCGCATATGTCGATCCTCGATAACGTCGCCTACGGGCTGATGGTGAAAGGCATCGACAAGAAAAAACGCCACGCGCGGGCGCGAGAAGCGCTGGATAAAGTCGGGCTGGGCTTTGCCGTGGCGCGCAAGCCCTCTCAGCTTTCCGGCGGACAGCGCCAGCGCGTGGCGATTGCCCGTGCGCTGGTCAACGAGCCGCGCGTATTACTGCTGGATGAACCTCTGGGCGCGCTCGATCTCAAGCTGCGCGAGCAGATGCAGTTCGAGCTGAAAAAACTCCAGCAGGAGCTGGGGATCACCTTTATTTTCGTCACCCACGATCAGGGCGAGGCACTGTCGATGTCTGACCGGGTGGCGGTGTTCAATAACGGGCGTATCGAGCAGGTCGACACCCCGCGCGAGCTGTATATGCGCCCGCGCACGCCGTTTGTGGCGAGCTTCGTCGGCACCTCAAACGTCTTTGATGCGAGTATTGCCCAAAGGGTGTGCGGCATGGAGGGCACGTATTCGCTCCGCCCGGAACATATTCGCCTGAATGAGGGCGGGGACGTTCAGGTCCAGGGCGTGGTGCAGGCGATCCAGTATCAGGGGGCGGCCACGCGCTTTGAACTGCGGCTGGCGGACGGCGCAAAGCTGCTGGTGAGCCAGGCCAATCTCAGCGGGGCATTCGTGCCCGCAGGCGTGGAGCCGGGGCAGCAGGTGCTGGCCTCCTGGTCGCGCGAGGCTATGGTGCGCCTGCATGAGGAGAGGTGAAATGGACATGAGCGTTTCCCCGACGCCTTCGCACCACGGCAGAGTCAGCCGTATCACCGCACTGTTCTGGCGCAAACCGTCGCTGGGGCTGTTCCTGCTCCTGCTGGCGCCGCTGATGTGGTTCGGCATTGTCTATCTGGGATCGCTGCTGACGCTGCTCTGGCAGGGGTTTTACACCTTCGATGACTTCACGATGTCGGTCACGCCGGATCTGACCTTTGCGAACATCCTGGCGCTGTTTAACCCGGCAAATTACGACATCATCCTGCGCACGCTGGTGATGGCGATTGCCGTCACGATAGCCAGCGCCGTGCTGGCGTTTCCGATGGCCTGGTATATGGCGCGCTACACCAGCGGCAAGTGGAAGGCCTTTTTCTATATCGCGGTGATGCTGCCGATGTGGGCGAGCTACATCGTTAAGGCCTACGCGTGGACGCTGCTGCTGGCGAAGGACGGCGTCGCCCAGTGGTTTTTAAATCACATGGGGCTGGAGCCGATTTTAACCGCGATCCTGACGGTGCCCGCCGTGGGCGGCAACACGCTGTCGACCTCCGGGCTGGGGCGGTTCCTGGTGTTCGTCTATATCTGGCTGCCGTTTATGATCCTGCCCGTGCAGGCGGCGCTCGAACGGCTTCCTGCCTCTGTGTTGCAGGCTTCTGCCGATCTGGGCGCGCGTCCGCGCCAGACCTTCCGCTACGTGGTGCTGCCGCTGGCGATCCCCGGCATCGCGGCGGGGTCGATTTTCACCTTCTCGCTGACCCTGGGGGATTTTATCGTGCCGCAGCTGGTGGGGCCGCCGGGCTATTTTATCGGCAACATGGTCTATTCCCAGCAGGGGGCAATTGGCAATATGCCGATGGCCGCGGCGTTCACGCTGGTTCCGATTGTGCTTATCTCTCTCTATCTGGCGTTCGTGAAGCGTCTGGGAGCTTTCGATGCACTCTGAGCGCGCGCCTTTGTTCCTGAAAATCGCCGCCTGGGGCGGGGTGATATTCCTGCATTTTCCGCTGCTGATCATCGCCATCTACGCCTTCAATACCGAAGATGCTGCATTCAGCTTTCCCCCGCAGGGGCTGACGCTGAAGTGGTTCAGCGTGGCGGCAGGGCGCTCGGATATTCTCGATTCCGTGACGTTGTCACTTAAAATCGCTGCGCTTTCTACCGCCATCGCGCTGGTACTTGGCACGCTGGCCGCGGCGGCGCTGTGGCGAAGCTCGTTTTTTGGCAAAAACGCCATCTCGCTGTTGCTGCTGTTGCCGATTGCCCTGCCGGGGATCATCACCGGCCTGGCGCTGCTGACGGCGTTTAAGGCTATTAATCTTGAGCCGGGCTTTTTCACCATTGTGGTGGGTCATGCCACCTTCTGCGTGGTGGTGGTCTTTAACAACGTGATTGCCCGGTTCCGGCGCACCTCCTGGAGCCTGGTGGAGGCGTCGATGGATCTGGGCGCCGACGGCTGGCAAACCTTCCGCTACGTGGTGCTGCCCAATCTGGGCTCGGCGCTGCTGGCCGGGGGGATGCTGGCGTTTGCGCTGTCGTTTGACGAAATCATCGTCACGACCTTTACGGCGGGGCACGAGCGCACGCTACCGCTGTGGTTGTTAAACCAGCTTGGCCGTCCGCGCGACGTGCCGGTCACCAACGTGGTTGCGCTGCTGGTGATGCTGGTCACAACCATCCCCATTCTGGGAGCCTGGTGGCTAACCCGCGACGGCGAAGGCATTGCCGGAAGCGGGAAATAACTTCGATTTCAACAGGACAACGCTATGCAAACTCAACTGCTGATTAATGGTGAATTGGTGACGGGCGAAGGTGAAACGCAGCCGGTCTATAACCCCGCCACCGGAGAGGTGCTGCTCGACATCGCTGAAGCCTCTGCCGCGCAGGTTGACGCCGCCGTGCAGGCAGCGGATCGCGCGTTTGAGGAATGGGGGCATACCACGCCGAAAACCCGTTCCGAGTGTTTACTGAAACTCGCTGACGCCATCGAAGAACATGCTGACGCTTTTGCGAAGCTGGAGTCGCTGAACTGCGGCAAACCGCTGCACTGCGTGGCGGGCGATGAGATCCCGGCGGTGGTGGACGTGTTCCGCTTCTTTGCCGGGGCGGCGCGCTGCCTGAACGGTCTGGCGGCGGGAGAATACCTGGAGGGCCATACGTCGATGATCCGCCGCGATCCGGTGGGCGTGGTCGCCTCTATCGCCCCCTGGAACTATCCGCTGATGATGGCGGCGTGGAAGCTGGCCCCGGCGCTGGCGGCAGGGAACTGCGTGGTGATCAAACCCTCGGAAATCACCCCGCTGACGGCTCTGAAGCTCGCCGACGTGGCAAAAGATATCTTCCCGGCAGGCGTGCTGAACGTGCTGTTCGGGCGCGGGAAAACCGTTGGCGATCCGCTGACCGGACATGAAAAGGTGCGCATGGTGTCGCTGACCGGCTCCATTGCCACCGGGGAGCACATCATCGGGCACACCGCGTCGTCCATTAAGCGCACCCACATGGAGCTGGGCGGTAAAGCGCCGGTGATTGTGTTTGACGATGCGGATCTGGATGCGGTGGTGGAGGGCGTGCGCACCTTTGGCTTCTACAATGCCGGGCAGGACTGCACCGCCGCCTGTCGTATCTATGCGCAAAAAGGGATCTATCCCGCGCTGGTGGAAAAACTGGGCGCCGCCGTTGCCAGTCTGAAAATGGGCGCACCTGACGACGAATCAACCGAACTCGGGCCGCTGAGCTCCGCCGCGCATTTGTCCCGCGTCTGCAAGGCGGTAGACGAAGCCAAAGCGCTGAGCCATATCCGCGTGGTGACGGGGGGCAGCCAGCGAGAGGGCGAGGGTTACTACTTCCAGCCGACCCTGCTGGCAGGTGCGAAGCAGGAAGATGCCATCGTGCAGCGTGAAGTTTTTGGCCCGGTGGTGAGCGTGACCGAATTTGAGGACGAAGCGCAGGTGCTATCGTGGGCGAACGACTCCCGGTACGGACTGGCATCCTCCGTGTGGACAAAAGATGTGGGCCGCGCCCATCGTCTGAGCGCCCGGTTACAGTACGGCTGCACCTGGGTAAACACCCACTTTATGCTGGTGAGCGAAATGCCGCACGGCGGGATGAAGCTGTCAGGCTACGGAAAGGATATGTCCGTGTACGGCCTGGAGGATTACACGGTGGTACGGCATGTGATGGTGAAACACTGATATGCAACGCAGGCCGGGCATCGCGCCCGGCCAGATTCACTACCAGCCGCATACCTCGTGCTCATTTTCCGTGTCGTACGCGCGCACGGTATTCACCAGATCTTTCACCACGTCGGCGGCGACGTCGGGAATTAACAGCTCCATCGGGGCCTGCGTTTCATAGTCTACCGACACACCGTTGCTGTTGTTGGTGACCGTGACGGTGTAGGTTGCCTTGCCCATGACGTTACTCCTTATGTGTATTAACCACTTTTCCTATGCCCGCACCCTGTAGCGTGACCGCCGGATCGGCGAAGAAGTCGATATTGAAATAAGTATCGTCGGTCAGCAGCTCAATGCGGTGCCATTTCTGCGGCGGGGAGATGCCAAACGTCCCCGCTTCGATAACCAGCTCCAGATCCGGTTCGGTGGCATCGCCATCGGCAAAGCCAAAGTAGCGCACCGCGCCCTGCATCACCGACAGGCGGCCATAAACGCCTGCTTTGGTGTTGTGGTGGGTGAAGAGGGCTTTCGGCGCCGTGTCTTTAGTCCAGAACGGGGTGGAACGGGTGTGAACAAAATTCTCAGGAATACGAAGCATAATGGTTTCCTTCTTAGCGTCTGAGGCTCACAAAGACCTCAGCACCTCAGGTTCGACAAAGAAGTCGATATTGAACAAAGTATCATCGCTCATTACTTCAATATGGTGCCATCGCTCGGGGGGAAACACGCCAAAATGACCGGCTTCGATAATCAGCTCGCTGTCAGGTTCGGGCGTAAATTCATCCGCATAGCCTAAGTAACGTACCGTCCCCCGCATCACGGAAAGGCGAGGGTAGACGCCCGGCCGCGTGCCGGTATCAAGATGGCGCTGAAAAATGCCTGCCGGGGCGGTATCTTTGTTCCAGAACGGGGTGGAACGGGTATGAATACAACTTTGCGGAATGCGTAGCATGTTTTCTCCCTCTTATGTTTCCCCTATTAGAGCGCGTTGGGCGCGTGCATATTTATCAATAAGTGCATTTAAGATGCATGTTATCCCAAAAAGCCACAGGCCTTCTCCGGAGATGTAACGGAAAATACTCAATTGTTATTATCCTTAATATTTAAGTGGTTACTCTGTAACGAAAAAACTTGATCTGTATCAACATATGACGCATATTGCGTGCGGTTATTTTTTCGGCTGTGGAATTAAGAATGACGTTGTATCAAAAGATGTTGGTTTTCTACGCAATCATGGCGTCCATCTGCGCATTAATTACCTGGTTCCTCTCCAAAGACCGTAAACGTATCCGCCTGCTCAGTGCTTTTCTGGTGGGATCCACCTGGCCCATGAGCTTTCCCGTCGCGCTGCTGATCTCGCTTTTCTGAAGCACGCTTCCAGTTTTAAAAGATGCACATAGCATTCCGGATGCACTCACTGTATAAATACACAGTGAGTCATAAAAGGAGTGCTTATGAACAGTTTTTACTCGCAGCAGGCCGGTTGCACCGTACGCTGGCAAGATTTGCCCGGCACGGGCGATCCCGTCGTGTTCATTCACGGGCTGGGCTGCGCCGCTTCCTATGAATATCCCCGCGTCGTCCGCGATCCTCTTTTTGGGACGCGCAGAGCCATTCTCATCGATTTGCCCGGCAGCGGCTACAGCGATAAACCACTGAACTACCGCTACCGAACGAGCGATCAGGCCCGTGTCGTCGTGGAGCTGATTACCCATCTCAAACTCGAATCCGTCTGGCTCTATGGTCACAGCATGGGCGGCAGTATTGCTATTGAAGCGGCAGGGCTGCTGGGCACGCGCGTTCAGGGGCTGATGGTGTCGGAACCTAATTTCCACGCGGGCGGAGGGATGTTCAGCCGATCGATTGCGGCACAAACCGAGAAAGCCTTTCTTGAGCAGGGTTATGACGCCATGCTGCGGGCAGAAACCACGGCGTGGGCAGGGTGCCTTCAGAGCAATGCGCCTTACGCCGTCTGGCGCGGGGCAACAAGTCTGGTGGAAGGCGTTGAGCCGGAATGGGAGGCGCAGTTCCTGTCACTTCGCTGCCCGGTTACGCTGATTTTCGGCGAGCTGTCGCTGCCGGATAACGATGTGGATACCCTGAAGCAGAAGGGCGTTGAGGTGAAAATCATCCCAGCGGCGGGGCACTCAATGTCCTGGGAAAACCCCTCCGCGCTGGCGCAGACGCTGGTCGATTGTATGGCGCGGTGATAATGGCCCGCACGGCTGCGGGCCGAAATATCAGTGCAATAACCTCTGTAGCGCCATCCGGGCTTTTTCCTGCACATCGTGCGGATTCTGGTACTCGATATTCTCAATCGCCCGGGTATACAGCGCGACCAGCCAGTCATACACGTAAACCGTTGCCGCGTGTACAGGCTGCTCTCCCAGTCGCGTCAGGCGCGGGGTTGCGCTATCCACGACCGGCGTCACAAAGATGGCCTGACCTTTACGCACCCGGCTTGCGGGGCGTCCGGAAATTTCCGCGTGGTCATACCCCAGCCAGCCGATAAAGTTGCCCATTACCGCGTGGAGCTGCGCCGCGCTGCTCTTATCGGTCTCGACAATCTGGTGCAGCTGCTGCGGCAGATCCAGACGGTAGCTGCTGGTCACCAGCACGTCCGCAACCTGCTGCAACACGGCAGGCTCCAGCCCTAAGCGGGCGGCCGCGGCGTCGTTACGGCTCCACTGACGCAGGTGATTGATCCACACCTTATGCGCGAGCCGGGCTTTGTCTTTGGTCTGGAATAGCCCGTGATTTTCCGGGCTATTTTCAGCGAACAGGTCGATAACGTCGGTGAACAGGCCATTGACCTGCTCTTCGCGAGGCTGCTGGACAGCCAGCAGCGTTTCGAAGGCTTTTAACGGCGGAAGCAGGCCTTCGAGCAGCTCGCCGTGACGCGCGGCGCTGGCTTGCAGCATTCGCACCATGCTCTCAGCCTGGGCGCGTTTTGCTGCGGGATCCTGCGCCGCCGGGGCGTAAGAGTGCATCAGCGACGCCAGCTCCTGCTGCAACAGCGTTTTCAGCGTGCGCAGGCGTGCCTGACGCTGCGCGGGTAAGGTGGCCTGAGAGAGCCACTCCACCATGCGCTGCATGCTGTGCCTGTCCAGCGCCTGCAAGGTTCCCCAGCGCTGTCCGGGCTTGCCGAGCAGGTGCTGTACCGCCTCGTCGAGATTCTGTTTGGTGGTAAAGCGCGCGTCGTGCGGGGTAATCGCCCAGACCAGCCCCGGCAGGGCCGACTCAACGGAGGGCTGCGTTTCTTTTACCCAGTTAAGCAGCATATTTGCCGTTTTCGCCGTCTGTTCGTGCCCGGCGGTGGCGTTGCAGATAACCAGCACGTCCGGCTGAAGCTGCTGGCGGTAGTGCTCCAGCAGCCACAGGCATTTTGCCTGGGTTAACAGCGGCGTCGTGCTGTCGCTGAGGGCGGGGATATCAATGATATCCACGTCGTCCAGTACGCCGTTTTCGGCCGGGAGCACCAGCTCGCGGGTCAGAAAGGCAAGAACATCCACCGGCAGGCTGACGGCGTTGAGCATGTCGCCGTTGCTGAGCGGGTGAAGCAGGGTCTCCTGCGCGTCGGGCAGCGTGAAGTCCCCATGGGTCAGGAAGCCTTCACCCGGCAGGCCGAAATTGTCCACCAGCAGGCTGAGCGGTGCGGCCAGCTCCCGTGCGTGGCTGGTCTGGTGCAGCACGTGCGCCAGCTTCAGCCACTGCTGCGTCAGCTCCTGCTGTTCGCCCCACAGCAGGGACCAGACGCTGGCGCGGGTGCTAAGATCCAGCGACGGCACCAGCAGGGCAAACTGGTGCCACAGGGCGTCGTCGATTTGCTGTCTGGCACCCGGCACCGTGCTTTGCCAGAAGCGTGCAATGGTGCCCACCTCCTGCGCGGTAATGCCGGGAACGCCCTGAGGCTGGCGCAGCGCGCGCCATTTCTCCAGGCGGGTTTCAATAACCGCTTTGTCCACCGGGCGGATCTGCGGATGCAGCGTGGTGCGGGCAATAAACAGCTGCACCAGCTCGGCTTCCGTGACCAGGCTCAGGCGCAGCGGGAAGGCATCATCGGCAATATCGCGGCTTTCGCGGGTAAAGCGAACCGCCATGTTGGTCAGGGCGTGGCCGGGGTTGATATGGGCAAAATAGTCAAAGGTCCGCTGTCCCGGCGATACGTTCAGGCGACCGTTGCCGCTGCCGCACAGGGAGGCCAGCAGGTGCGCCTTTGCCGCCTGGGAATGACCGTACAGGCCGATACTGCTGCGGCTCAACAGCGCCCGATCGATGGCCTGTTCCCGCGCCTGGGCGGCGTTCAGCCGGGCCAGCAGGGCGTCGGCGTCGTTATCCAGAACGGGGGCGTGCTGGCGCGTGTCGTTGATCCACTCGATTAACGCCTGAGTGGTGGCAGTCGTCGCAGTCATTTCAGGTATACGCTCCCGCTGTCGATCCAGTAGTGGCTACCGCTATGACGGCGATCGGCCAGGGTATTCAGTTTAAAGGTTAAGGCATCTGCCGGAACCGGCGTACCGTCCTGTAGCCAGGCATCGCTCAGTTCGAAGGCTTCCGGGCCTTCCTGCTTCGTGCCGCCGCGCAGCTTAAGGCGCACGTTCAGCACCCCGTCCCCGGCGATGGATTTCGCCAGCTCGGCGGAGTTGATGCTCAGGGTATAAAGCGGCGTGGCGGGCCATCGCGCGTTCGCCAGCTGGCGGAAACCGAGCGTGACGTTACCGCGCAGCGGGAAGTGCAGGCGCGCATCGAGCTTCGCGCCGGGTTTATCCAGATCGATATCCTGATACCAGACGTTCTCGTCGCGCAGGGTATTCACCGTATTATCCAGCACGCCGAGGTAGCGCACGGTGGAGTAGGCACCGATATCTGCCGCTTTAAAGTTAAAGCGCGGCAGGCGTAAATCGAGCGCCAGGCTGCACAGCATTGCGCCCACCGCGGCGGTTGATTTCGGGTTGCCAATGCGGCCCTGCTGGCTGAACGGATACCACTCATGCACCTGGTATTTATCCAGCCAGACGATACGGTTCACCGGCACCGGCTGAAGATGGCGAATCAGCGCCTGCACGCCCGGCAGGCAGCCCGGTCGACCGGTGATCAGCAGGATGTCGCAGCCGTAATGGGAGATCGCCTCGCACACCGCGTGGAGCGGAGCCGTGAGGGTAAACTGCCCGGCGAGCATCGCGTCCTGCATCTCGCGGAAATTGACGTGCAGCGGCACGGCGAACAGATCGAAGGCTTCAGAGCCCGCGGGCAGCGCGTGGTCGATGGCCTGTTGCAGATAGTTCATCACGTTGCGGGTCGGCTTCTGGCTCAGCAGATCGCCAAAGGTGGCGTGTAGTCCGGCCAGCGGATCGTCGATATCGCTGGACTCCCAGGCCGCGAGAATAGCGTGACCGACGGGCATAAAGAGTTGAAGCGCCGTCTGCTGGCGCAGCACCGCCTGCGTATCGATACGCCCGGAATCGCCAAACAGCGAGGCCATCAGCAGTGAGGCGTCCGCAATCCCGGACTTTTGCAGCTGGGTTTGCAGGGCGGGCAGCACGTAGCGCTGGATAACGTCCAGCAGGGTGTCATCCCCCGCAACCTTAAAGCCCTCGCGGAACAGCAGCTTAGGTGTGATTTTGACGTTATTACCGGAGCCGTCGTCAAGCTGATAGTGGACGATCGCCATATCCGTCGTGCCGCCGCCAATATCGATGGAGGCGACGCGCAGGGCGCGACCTGGCTGAACGCCCGGCTCTGGCGCTCTGTCCGGACGGGCGAGGGACGCGAAGAAGGCTTCCGTCTGCCCGCCGAAATGCGAAATGGCTTCGTTGTAGAGCCACACCAGCTGGCCGCAGCTGGCTTCGTCCCACTCCATCTGGATCTCCGGGACCGGAACCACGCTCTTTTCCTGCTGCTTGCGGCTGGCAAAATCTTCATCCTGCGGGTGCCAGCCCATGGCTTTCCAGACGATAGCAATGGCTTCAAACATGCGGCGGCGGAAGATCTCACGCTCCTGCTTTGGCATTGCCGACGGCAGGGTCAGGATCAGGGTGCGAAGCTGGCGGGGCGAGGCCGGGAAGCCGAGGCGCAGACGGGTTGCCACGCTGTTGATCTGCCCCAGCGCCTGCGCCAGCAGCTCGCACAGCATGTGGGTCATCAGCGTGCTGCGGCTGTACTGCGGCGAGAAGACCGGCAGACGTTCGTCCTGCGGTAGAGTAAACAGCGGCTCGCCGTCGTCGTTCATCAGGTTCATCAGCGGGAACGCGGTGGCTAAGGGTTCACGCTGGGTTTTGCCGTTCATCTGGCTAAAGCGCCAGTCCTGCACCACCGGGGTTTCATCCCACAGATAGCGGCGGGGACTTGAGATCCCGCTGTTGCCTTCCGTTCCCAGGCGCTGCATCGCCAGCTTGCGGGCTTCATCGCCCACGCGCACGATGGACGGCCAGACGAAGGCATCTTCACGCCCGCTTTCCACCGAGAAGTGCTGCTTGCCAAAACGCGCCTCGGAGAATTCAAGGCGGCTGGTGAAGAGCGGTTCGTTGAGGAACTGCGGCTCGCTTAACGAGCGCACCTGTAGCTCGGCGGTCTGGCGCAGGCCGTCGTTGGCATCCCCGTGATCTTCAACGATCACGCCGCAGGTGTGCGTATTGCCCACGTCGAGGATCAGATCCACCGGAATGGCAGGAGTGCTCAGAGTGTGGGTGACAAATTTTACTTCCGGCACGCTGAGCTGTTCGCCGAGCATCGTCAGCAGGTTGAGCCAGTGCGCCTGATACTCAAAGCTGCGCATCGCCTGCTGGAGATCGCGCTCGGAACGGTTCTCAACGCCGGTGGCGAACTGGCTAAAGGCCTCGCGCAGCCAGCCGTCGATCCAGGTCTGATCGAGGAAGCTCGCCACTTCGTCATCGCGCCAGGCCAGCGCAAAACGGGTGCCGTTGAGGATATCGTTTTCCACGGGCGAGAGCGCGGAGGTGGCGTGTCCGGCAATCTGGCTGTCGAGGGCGAAGGTGACGCGATGGGTGTTTCCGGCGCCGTCAGGGGCATCGAGCCTGCGCACCTGAACGCGCGCCCAGTTGTCCGGGCCGTCCACAAAGGTACGCGGCGGGTTAAAGCGCAGGAAAGGCACCGGAAGCCACACGCCGTCGAGCACGTTCAGTGACTGAAGCAGCGGTATTGTGCTTTCGGGCTTCACCACTTCCGGCTGTGCGCCGCCCGCGCCGGGGAGCGTATAGCGGCCGTTGACCAGGTCGAAATCCAGACGCAGCAGGGGGCCGTTTGCCGTTTTGCGCACGAACCGACCGTGGCTGGCGGTATCCTGCGGGGTCAGGCCAAAATCCAGAAACTGCACGCCGCTGTTGGCAATGAGCGTGACGCTCTGTTTGTAGTCGCAAAGAGTTACCAGCATAGGATCATGCACCTGCTTTTTTGAACGTCAAAGGAACGACGGTGTTGGCGTCATAGCGCGCGCTGCACTCGGCCACGTCGCTGGTGCCTGCTTTACAGGCAATTTCAGGCATCGGGTAGCGTGAACCGTCGGTGCAGCGGGCGTTGCCGCGGGTTTTAATCATCAGTTCACCGTTGCTGTGTAACCCGGAGAAGACCTCGGTGCGACAGACGATATTGTCGCCGTGGACCACGCGGGCAATGCCCTTGTTGTTCTGGATCTGGTAGCGCAGCGACGGCGGCTTGCCGGTGACCGGGTCTTTTACGTCCAGAATCGCGCGCCAGGTGCCGTTAAGGAATTTGGTTGACCCGGCTTTCACCTGACCGGCCTCCATCACCATCGCGTCTTTAGGAATAGCGGCAATCACCACGGCGGCGGGCTCAGGCTCTGGCTCTTTGGTTTTTGCGACCACGACTTCAGCCTGATGCAGCGGCAGGGTCATCGCCAGCGGCTCAACGGTTTTCACCAGCGGCGGGGCAATGGCGACAGGGGCAGGCGCGGGCGCAGCGTCGGGCTGTGCGGAAGGCGCAGAGGCCGGCCACAGCAGCGGAGTCGCGACGGCGGCGACAATCACGGCGGCAACCGGGAGCGACCAGAGCGGCACGCGGCGTTTTTTCGCCACGATAACCGGGGTCGGAGCGGGTTCTTCAACCGGCGGCACTGAGACCGGCGCAGGCTCTGGCTCGTACAAATCGTCCTGCGTGATGCGCACAACCGTTGCCGGAGTTATAAGCGGCTCGTCGGCCTGCTCAAAGGTAATGGTCTGCTCAGGCTCGGGTTCAGGATCGTCAATCGGTACGGGGGCAGGCTCGGGAATAAGGGATTCGCGCAGGCAGTCGAGCACGTCGTCGCGGGCGTTCTCGTTCAGATTCACAAAGCCCCAGAAGCAGATAACCGGTTTGCCGTCTATCAGAAAGAGGAAGTTTTCACCGGGGAACTGGAACGCTTTAGAGAGCAGGGAGCCAAACAGCTGCTGTGCGGTTTTAGGCGACTGAAGGCATTTTTTACTCAGCGACTCAACGCTTGCGAGGGTGTTTTCCAGATAGCGCAGGGCGCGGAAGCGGGCGTCTTCATCTGCCGCTTTCCAGCTGGTCACCGCCCCTTCAAGCGGGGAGTACCAGTCGACGCGATCGCCGCCGTCGTTGACCTGAGGGATCGCCAGGCAATCCACAATGGACTGCTGCTTGCGCAGACGAAGCGCTTCACGGATTTGCAACGCTGATTCAAAAACGGCCTGTCCGCCGCCGCCAACGGCCTGAAAATCATCCAGATTACCGCTGCGTAAAAGAGTTTTTGCCACGATTTGGTCCCATAGACTTCTTCACACGCTTACTGTAACGAAACGCAGAAGCAACCAAACGGAGGAAGAGAGGCTAAAAGCGGGGATTTCTTACGGCATTGACAGCGACGGTTGTGCTTGACGAATAATGGCACTTAAGGCAAATCAACTTTCGCACGCTGACTGCAAAACCAGCGAAAAATACTGCTTTAGAATAACCTGATAGTGTTTCGTTATTTGCCAGCGCAAATGGCCTGTGCTGTTATTACTGTCCACTATAATAAAACCGAAAGGGTTATAACCATGTCTACAGGGAAAACGCTGCTCGCGCTGGCGCTGAGCACTCTTCTTCCGGCAAGTGCCGCATGGGCGGCGAACAGCGACACCATCATCTACTGCTCAGAGGCCTCGCCCGAGTCGTTCAACCCGCAGATTGCCAGCTCCGGCCCGTCCTTTGTGGCCAGCTCCCAGGTACTTTATAACCGTCTGATTAATTTTGATCCGGTGAAAAACACCCCGGTGCCGTCGCTGGCGGAATCCTGGACCATTTCCCCGGACGGCAAGACGTATACCTTTGCGCTGCGCAAAGGGGTGAAGTTCAACAGCAATAAATTCTTCAAACCGACCCGCGACTTTAATGCCGATGACGTTATTTTCTCCGTCATGCGTCAGAAAGACCCTAAGCACCCGTATCACAACGTGTCGCAGGGGAATTACGAATACTTTAACGACGTCGGGCTGGATAAGCTGATTCAGGACGTTAAAAAGGTCGACGATTATCACGTCCAGTTTACCCTGAGCGAGCCGAATGCCGCCTTCCTCGCCGACTGGGGGATGGATTTTGCCTCTATCCTGTCGGCTGAATACGCCGACCAGATGTTGAAAAAGGGTACGCCGGAAAACGTGGATACCTGGCCGATTGGTTCCGGGCCGTACGTGCTGCAACAGTACAAGGTGGATTCGCTGATCCGCTACGTGGCGAACCCGAACTACTGGGATGGCGCGGTGCCGACCAAACACCTGATCTTCTCCATCACGCCAAACGTGGAAACGCGTCTGGCGAAGCTACAAACCAACGAGTGCCAGATTATTCCCGCGCCGTCGCCGGTACAGTTTGACGTAATCAAGAAAAACAAAGACCTGACCCTGCATTCGGTTGATGCGCTGAACGTCGGCTATCTGGCGTTTAACACCGAGAAAAAACCGTTCGATAACGTGCTGGTGCGTCAGGCGCTGAACTACGCGACCGACAAAAAGGCGATCGTGAACGCCGTGTTTATGGGCTCCGGTACGGTAGCAAAATCGCCGATCCCGCCGAACATGCTGGGCTATAACAAAGATTTGCAGGACTACAGCTACGATCCTGACAAAGCGAAGGCGCTGCTGAAGCAGGCCGGGCTGGAGAAGGGCGCGGAAGTGACGCTGTGGTCGATGCCGGTGCAGCGTCCGTATAACCCGAACTCGCGCCGTATCGCCGAGATGATCCAGAGCGACTGGGCGAAAGTGGGCGTGAAGGCCAAAATTGTCTCCTACGAGTGGGGCGAGTACCTCTCAGGAATGCGTAAGGGCGAGCACGACTCGGCGCTGTTTGGCTGGATGTCCGACAACGGCGACCCGGATAACTTTGCCGACGTGCTGCTCGGCTGCAACAGCATCAAGACCGGCTCCAACGCCGCGCGCTGGTGTGACAAGGGTTACGATGAGCTGGTGCAAAAAGCTAAACTGACCAGCACCCCGGCCGACCGCGCGAAGCTCTACGGCCAGGCGCAGGAGATTTTCTACCAGCAGGCGCCGTGGATTGCGCTTGCAAACGGCAAGACCTTCTACGCCACGCGCAGTAATATTACCGGCTACAGCGTGAGCCTGATGGGGAGTGATTTCTCGAAGGCGAAGCTGAACTGATGTTTTTGCCGGGTGGCGGCTACGCCTTACCCGGCCTACATTTGGCACCCGTAGGCCCGGTAAGCGCAGCGCCACCGGGCAAAACAAAAAGGAGTGACAATGTCACATTTAACCGACGTAACCGCCCGTGTCGATGCCGCTATCGAAGAGAGCGTGATTGCCCATATGAATGAACTGCTGATTGAGCTAAGCGAAGACGCGGAGCTGAGTCGTGAAGATCGCTACACCCAGCAGCAGCGCCTGCGTACCGCAATTTCCCATCACGGCAAGCAGCATAAGGAAGAGATGGAAGCGCGTCAGGAGCAGCTGACGAAGGGTGGCGTGATCCTTTAAAACTGGCGCCTGGCGACCAGCCACGCGCCCACCACCAGCATTACCGCGCCGCACACCGGGCCAATTAAGGCCCGCAGCGGAACGCCGTGGCTTCTCAGCACGTCCATCACCAGGCCGCCGATAAGCTGGCTGGCGACAAGCACCGCAATGGTGGTCGCCGCGCCCACGTTTTGATAGCCGCTGATGCTGGCAAAGACAAAAAACGATCCCAGCAGGCCGGGGATCAGCGTCCACCAGCGTATCGTGGAGGCCAGTTCGCTAAATCCGCCAACCCCCTGTTTGATCAGTAAAATGCTGACGAACAGCACAATCCCCACCAGCGAGTTCAGCAGCATGGCGATAAGAATGGTCGAGGAGGACTGGGTGATGCGCACCATTAAGGTGTTTTGCACCACCAGGCCGATACCGGCCGCTACCAGAAAAGCCAGCGTCAGTGATTGATTCATGGGATGGCGTCCGGATCGGCGCGCTCGTCAAGCTGCAACTGCATAAAAGTTAAATCCAGCCAGCGGCCAAACTTGGTGCCAACCTGCGGCATCTGGCCCGTGGTCACAAACCCCAGCGTTTCATGCAGATGAATAGACGCGTGGTTTTGCGCTTCAATCCCGGCGACCATCACGTGTTTGCCGATGTTTCGCGCTTCAATAATCAGCGCTTTCATCAGTTGGCGGCCAATGCCCTTTCCCTGATGGTCCGGGTGAACGTAGACCGAGTGCTCAACCGTATGGCGAAAACCGTCGAACGCCCGCCAGTCGCCGAACGAGGCGTAGCCCGTCACCACGCCGTTTTCTTCACTCACCAGCACCGGGTAGCCTACCAGCGTGCGCGCCTCAAACCAGGCGACACGGTTGTCGGTATCCACGGTTTTATCGTTCCAGATTGCGGCCGTGTGCAGGACCGCGTGGTTATAAATTTCACCGATAGCGGCGCAGTCTTCTTTGCTGGCGTGACGGATTAACATGGTGGGCCTCTGAATGTATTGTTCACTATAGTAGTACATTATGATGACGATATTACACAACTGCACCCGCAGACCGCTACGGCATAAGCCATATCTTTTTGTTATGAAAACGCCATTGAAAAGCGCTTGATACACTATAGTATGACGTCATGAACACTATCACAGACACTATGAATCAACGGATTAGCGCGCGCATTCGTATCGAACGCGAGTCGCGCGGTTGGTCATTAAGTGAGCTTGCCGAGCGCGCGGGCGTGTCGCGCGCCATGATCCACAAGATTGAGCGCGGCGAGAGTAGCCCAACGGCAACGCTGCTCGCGCGTCTGTCCGGCGCGTTCGGCATCAGCATGTCGACCCTGATTGCCCGCGCCGAAATGCAGGAAGGCAAGCTGCTGCGTCTGGCGAATCAGCCCGTCTGGCAGGATCCGCAAACACACTATCTTCGCCGCCACGTTTCTCCGCGCACCGACCTGCCTATCGATCTGGTTCAGGTCGAGCTCCCGGCGGGCAGCGACGTGCCCATGCCCGCGTCGTCGTATGCGCTGGCGCGCCAGCTTATCTGGCTACAGTCCGGCGAGCTGGTGTTTCAGGAAGGGGATACTCGGCATGAGATGAAGGCGGGAGATTGTCTGGAATTAGGGCCGCCAAACGACTGTCGGTTCATCAACGAAACCGATGGATCCTGCGTCTATCTGGTGGTCAGGCTTAACCAGTCCGGCTCGTAATGTCAAAGCATCCGCACGTATAAGGGACTAGTCTCTTATAACGTTTGCACAAAAAGGAACATGCTATGAGTCAGTCAAGTCGTCGTTGGGTTCTGGCCTCACGTCCGCACGGTGCGCCGGTTGCAGAAAATTTCCGTCTGGAAGAGCAGCCGATCCCGGAGCCGAAAGAAGGCCAGGTGCTGTTACGCACCGAATGGCTTTCGTTAGATCCCTATATGCGCGGCCGCATGAGCGATGCCCCGTCGTATTCACCGCCGGTTGAGATTGGCGCCGTGATGGTCGGGGGAACGGTGAGTCGGGTGGAGAAATCCAATAACCCGGATTTCAAACCGGGCGAATGGGTGCTGGGCTACAGCGGCTGGCAGGATTACGATCTGTCCGACGGTAGCGGGCTGGTCAAGCTGGGCGACAACCCGGCGAATCCATCCTGGTCCCTGGGTATTCTCGGCATGCCTGGCTTTACTGCCTACATGGGGCTGCTGGATATCGGGCAGCCAAAATCCGGCGAAACGCTGGTTGTGGCCGCCGCCACCGGGCCGGTTGGCGCAACGGTGGGGCAAATCGGCAAAATTAAAGGCTGCCGGGTCGTTGGCGTGGCGGGCGGTGCTGAGAAATGCCGCTATGCCACTGATTTACTGGGATTTGATGCGTGTCTTGACCATCGCGCCGATGACTTCGCCGAGCAGCTGGCGAAAGCCTGCCCGGACGGTATCGACGTCTATTATGAAAACGTGGGCGGAAAAGTGTTTGACGCGGTGCTGCCGCTGCTAAATACCTCCGCACGCGTGCCGGTCTGCGGTCTGGTCAGCGGGTATAACGCCACGGGGCTGCCGGACGGCCCGGATCGTCTGCCGCTGCTGATGGGCACCATCCTTAAGAAACGCATTCGGATGCAGGGCTTTATCATTGCTCAGGACTATGGTCATCGCATTCAGGAGTTCCAGCAGGAGATGGGGCGCTGGGTGCAGGAAGGAAAAATCCACTACCGTGAACAGGTTACCGACGGGCTTGAGAACGCGCCCGAGGCGCTGATCGGCCTGCTTGAAGGAAAAAACTTCGGCAAGGTGGTCATTCGCGTGGCGAAAGAGAACAAATAAAATCGATAATGGCGGGAATACCCGCCATTATTATTTGTGAAGATAGGATATATTGTCTTTAATTAATCCAGTAAAACCTTCGTCGCCATCAGCATAGATGCGTATGAAAGGTTAAAAAATAGATGTTTTACGTTTTTGCGCTTTTTTTGCGCACTTCCCAATACCAGGCATATAAATACAGGATTAATCAAAGCGGCGTTCGCTAAGGGAACGCTGAAAATAGCGTATTGTTTTGGCTACGGGAATTGAACATGCTTGATTTGGATAATTTGGAAAAGGCACAGCGGATCAGTCTTACCATGCAGGTTGAGATTAGTCTTAAAGGGGCCTTAATAACGGGTTCACTTAAACCTGGGGCCAGGCTGATTACTAAAGAGATCGCTGATAAATTGGGAACCAGTATTACCCCCGTTCGCGAAGCCCTTCTGCGGCTGGTGTCGGCGGGCGCGCTTCAGGCCACGCCAGCCCAGGCTTTCCTGGTGCCCGAGGTGACGCTGGAGCGCTACAACGAAGTGAACGCCATCAGAAAGCAGCTTGAGCCAATGGCGGTCGCCGCCGCCTGCGAGCAAATGACGGACGCGCGGCTAAGCGTCCTGCGCGATCTCTCGGAGCGTTTTCATGAGGCTATGCTCAGCGGAAACATGCAGCAGGCGCTGAACACCAACCGTGTTTTTCGCTTCACGCTCTATCAGTATGCGGAAATGCCGACGCTGAACGCTCTGATTGAACAGCTTTGGGTGCGTATCGGCCCGTGCTTTAACTATCTGCATGAAGAGCGTCACGACACCGCGTCCGTACCTTATCACTATGCGAAGCTGCTGTCGGCGCTGGAGCGCCGGGACGTGGAGGCCAGCCGGAAAGAGATTGATCTGCTGATCGATGAAGCCGATGTTCTATTAAGAAAGCAATATTTAAGTTAGGGAATTATTTAGCACAGGACATATTTTTAATTTTAATTGTTCTCGTAAACAATGATCTCCTGGTGGCGAAACGTCACCGGGAAAGCTATTTTCATTTTTAAAACTGTTCGCAACATAAAAGAAACGCTTGCGCTGAAATAACTTTACATATTGTTTATTTGAAAAGGGATTAAAAAAGAAGAACCCGACAGCGAACGCTGCCGGGCAAAGGCTTACTCGAAGCGATAAGAAACCGACAGCCCAACGCCGTAGTTGCGTCCCGGTGCAGGTTCGTAATAGCGACCGTTTGATTCGTTCACGATAACGGAGCCGACGTACTCTTTGTCGAACAGGTTATCCACCCGCCCGAAGAGATCCATTCCCCAGTTGCCGTAGTTGAATTTATAGCCGGTATTCAGCCCTACAACCGTATAGGACGGCGCTTTCGCCGTGTTTTCGTCGTCTGCCATAATATCGCTCATGTAGCGCACGTCCGTTCCGGCGTACCAGCCTTCCTGCGGCTGCCAGCCAAACGAGGCATAACCCATATTGCGGGCAATGCCCGGCATCCGGTTGCCGCTACAGTCCGCGTCGCTACAGACGTTGGTGCGGTAGGTGGCGTCCAGATAGGTCCACGCCATCTTCAGCTTCCAGTTCTCGGCAAACTGCTGGTCGAGGGAGACTTCCACGCCCTGACGACGGGTTTTACCGGCGTTTTTATAGCTGGTGCGTCCGCCCGCGCTGGCATCCACGACAATCTCATCGTCGGTGTCGGTACGGAACAGGGCTGCGGTCAGCAGGCCGTTGCCGATACGGGTTTTACTGCCCACTTCATAGGTATTGTTGGTGGACGGCTTCAGGCCGATATTCAGCCCGCCTTTATCATCGGAACGATAGGAAAGCTCGTTGATGGTCGGGGTTTCAAATCCGCGACCCGCCGCCGCGTACAGGTTCCAGGCATCGGTCACGGCATACTTCACCGACCCTGCCGGGAGCCACTTGTGATAGCTTGTGTCGCCGCTGTCATCACCGTTTCCAGGCGTCACGTAATGATCGTTGGAATCAAACCACACGGAGCTGTAGCGCACGCCGGCGTCAACGGAGAGCTTTTGCGTCAGCTGCCAGCTGGTTTGCAGGTACGGGTCGACGTTCCACATCAGGTTGCGCTCGTTGCGACGCTTTTCACCCTTCACGCCGTAGTCAGGCACGCCGTTATCCATCACGAAGTTCTGATATCCCCGGCGATCTTCGCTCAGGTTTTCGTAGTTCAGCCCCGTGGTGAACGTTACCGGAACCAGCAGTTCTCCCTTGTGCGTCCAGCGGCTGTCGATGCCCTGATAGTGGCGCTGCATGTCGATCACACCGCCGGAGTGGGTGGCTTTCAGCTGCGGCTGATACGGAATCGACTGGTACTGCGTCATTTCGCGCTCGCCCGCGTACATCATGACGCTCAGATCGTCCTGCGCGCTCAGCTGGCGGTCGTAGCGCAGCCCGGCCTGGGTCTGCTTGATGGTTTTGCGGGTGTTGTACTGATCGCCGCGCGGGGACTGGCGCGGGTTATCACGCCACTCCTGATAGTCCAGACCGCCCGGATCGTTGGCCTTCATGTCCACGCTGTTGAAGATCAGGGTCAGCTTGCTGACGTCGTCAATGCGCACGCCCAGTTTGGCGTTAGCGAGGTTTTTACGCGCGCCGCTGTGGTCGCGATAGCCTTTGGTGGTGAAGCGGGTGGTTGAAACGGTGTAGTCCACGTCCCCCGCGTGGGTGCCGTCGCCCATCGCGCCGGTGGCCTTCATGCCGTAGCGCCAGGTGCCGTAGCTGCCGTAATAGCTGCTGGCCTCGATGGTCGGCGGCTGCTGCCCGGTCTGGGTGTTAATGTTGATAACCCCGCCGGAGGCGTTGCCGTACAGCGCCGAGAACGGCCCGCGCAGCACTTCAACGCTGTCGATGCTGGTGAGGTCGATGTTCGACGTCTGGCCCTGACCGTCCGGCATGGTGGCCGGAATGCCGTCCACGTACATGCGGATCCCGCGCACGCCGAAGGTGGAGCGCGCGCCAAAGCCGCGCATAGAGAGCTGGAGATCCTGCGCATAGTTCTGACGGTTCTGGATTTGCAGGCCAGGGACGCTGCCAAGGGATTCAGACAGGTTGATGCGCGGGGCCGCCTGGCGCATATCGTCGCCGTTTACCACGCTCACGGCGGCGGGGGTATCAAGCTCTGACACGGTTTGCGGCGTGGCGCTGACGATCATGGTCTGTTCTTCTGCGGCCAGCGCGGCGGCAGGGGCGACGACGGCAGGAACCAGCAGCAGCGGGAGAGTAGCCTTCTTGGCAAAAAAGATTTTCATGGAGTAAACCGTTTAAGGACAAAAACGTACCAAATGGAACATGTGCATACATGTTAAATGTTTTGTAAATCTTTTGAAAACTATAACCGCACATTGCGTTAATGAAAGGGCGTCAGGGAAAGAAAAACTCCACATTCATCAGATTAATGATTACTATTCTCATTCATATTAGGGCAAAGCCACGACTTTGCCTGTCGGAAGCGATGTCAGCGGCTAATCACCTCGTTTAAAAGGAATTGTTATGTCTTTACGTCATCTGTGCACTCCACGCCTGCGTAGCGCTCTGCTGTTGGGCTCCTTAATGCTTGCCGGAAGCTTCCAGGCCCAGGCCTCCGACGACATGCTGTGCAAAGCCGTGGGTAAGGGCGCGTATGAGATGGCCGTGAGCCAGCAGGAAAATGCCCTGTGGGTCGCAACTTCCCAGAGCCGTAAGACCGACAAGGGCGGTATTGTTTATCGTCTGGATCCGGTGACTCTGGAAGTAACGCAGGCCATTCATAACGATCTCAAGCCGTTCGGTGCGACCATCAATAACGCGACCCAGACGCTGTGGTTTGGCAACACCACCAGCAGCGCCGTGACCGCGATCGATGCGAAAACGGGCGATGTGAAAGGGCGCCTGGTGCTGGACGAGCGCAAGCGCAGTGAAACGGTCAAACCGTTGCAGCCGCGTCAGCTGGTGGCCGACGAGACGACCAACACGGTTTACATCACCGGTGTGGGTAAAGAGAGCGTGATTTGGGTGGTGGACGGCGCGACGCTGAAGCTGAAAGAGACTATCGCCAATACGGGCACCTACAGCACCGGCCTGGCGCTGGATGCAAAAGCAAAACGCCTGTACACCACCAATGCCGACGGCGAGCTGCTGACGATCGACACCGCGACCAACAAGATCCTCAGTCGTAAAAAAGTGCAGGACGACGGTAAAGAGCATTTCTACCTGAACCTAAGCCTGGACACCGCCGGACAGCGCGCGTTCCTGACCGATTCAAAACAGCCTGAAGTGCTGGTGGTGAGCCTGAAAGACGGCAGCGTGATGGAAAAAATCGCCGCCCCGGCCTCGCTGGCCGTGCTGTTTAACCCGGCGCGTAACGAAGCCTATGTGACGCATCGCGAGGCGGGTAAGGTGAGCGTGATCGACACCAAAACCTACAAAGTGACCAAAACCTTCGATACCCCGGTATTCCCGAACAGCCTGGCGCTCTCGGCGGATGGTCAGACCCTGTACGTGACGGTGAAACAAAAATCGACCCGCCAGCAGGAGGCGACCCAGCCTGACGACGTGATTCGTATTGCGTTGTAACATTTTTTGCCCGGTGGCGCTGCGCTTACCGGGCCTACACTCATGCAGACCGTAGGTCGGGTAAGGCGTCGCCGCCACCCGACATAAAAAAAGGGAAGGCAAAATGCCTTCCCTTTTTTATTTTAATGGAACCTGATTAACGCTGCGTTTCTTCAACCAGCGGGCCGTCCTGATGCCCATCATCATGATGAACCGGTGCGGTGCTGTGAATTTCGTTAACGCGTTTGCGCACGCCAAACCATCCGGCAATCAGCAGCACGGCCAGCAGCGGAATGGTGGCAATGGTGTAGGTGCCGTTCGGGTAGTCGAACGCCATCAGCACCAGCACGCTGAACAGGAACAGCAGGGTCAGCCAGGAGGTGACCGGGGCGCCCGGCATTTTAAAGCTTACGTCAGCGGCTTTCCCTTCTTTAATCGCTTTGCGCAGACGCATCTGGCACACCACGATAAAGGCCCAGGAGGCAATAATGCCCAGCGCGGCGACGTTCAGCACGATCTCAAACACCTGAGAAGGCACCAGATAGTTCAGGAACACGCCGAAGACATAGACAACCAGCGTTGCGAGGATGCCCGCGTAAGGCACCTGCTGTTTGCTCATTTTTGACATGAACTTCGGCGCAGATCCGCCCATCGACATCGAGCGCAGGATACGCCCGGTAGAGTACAGGCCGGAGTTAAGGCTGGAGAGCGCGGCGGTCAGCACCACGATATTCATGATGCTGCCAACGTAAGGCACGCCAAGCTTCGAGAAGAAGGTCACGAACGGGCTCTGACCCGCCTGATAGGCGTTCCACGGCAGCAGCAGCACCAGCAGCACCACGGAGCCAACGTAGAACAGACCGATACGCCAGATCACGCTGTTAATCGCTTTTGGCACCATGGTCTGCGGATCTTTACATTCGCCCGCCGCCGTACCGACCAGTTCAATCGAGGCAAAGGCGAAGACCACGCCCTGAATCAGCACCAGCGCAGGCAGCAGGCCGTGCGGGAAGAATCCGCCGTTATCGGTTATCAGGTGGAAGCCGGTGGCGTTGCCGTCCAGCGGTTTACCCGTACCGAGGAAGACCGTACCGACCACCAGGAAAATCACAATTGCTAGCACTTTGACCAGCGCAAACCAGAACTCCATCTCGGCGAACCACTTAACGCCGATCATGTTCATGGTGCCGACAATCGCCAGCGCGCCGAGGGCAAACACCCACTGCGGCACATCGCCAAACGCGCCCCAGTAGTGCATATAGAGCGCAACGGCGGTGATATCAACGATACCGGTCATCGCCCAGTTAACGAAGTACATCCAGCCCGCCACGTAGGCGGCTTTTTCACCGAGGAACTCACGCGCATACGAGACAAAGCTGCCGCTGGAAGGGCGGTGTAACACCAGTTCGCCCAGCGCGCGCAGAATGAAGAAAGAGAAGATCCCGCACACCAGATAAACCAGGGCGAGAGCAGGGCCAGCCATTTGCAGACGTGCGCCTGCGCCTAAAAACAGACCTGTACCAATCGCGCCGCCGATGGCGATCATCTGTACCTGACGGTTGCCCATCGCTTTGTGGTAGCCCTCCTCATGGGAGTTCAACCAGCGACGTTTCGCAGCGTGATGCTCGGCTGCGCTTTTATTGCTTGTTTTCATTGAGTTACCTGTTTGCCTGTCTGAACCGTTATTTTTTCATCCCCGGCAGAGTGCGAACCAATCGATTGCCTCTGCGCAGGCACATGCTGCCTTTCCAGTCTTTCTGCGTGTGGATAAGGCGAAACATGGCGAGGCATCCTACCCGCAATTGATAAGTGACGCAAAATATAACCGTGCCGAAAGTGATGCATGTCGAAGGAAATCGTGTGGTCAGAGCAGACGGGGATCGCAACGCGCTGAATCGTGGCGAGTTTTTAGTCAAATGCGCCAGCGTAATGGCGCATTAATCATCAGTTTTCCTTAATGGTTTCCAACGGGGATTGATGAAATCAATTCATAAGGACAAGCATGTTTACGCTGTAGTGCTCATGAAAAATTAGGCCTAGAGTTGCCCTGTACAACATACCGCGAGATGAGGTGAATGATGCAGCAGCGACAGTTAGGACAAAATGGTTTAACCGTATCGGCGTTAGGGCTGGGGTGCATGGGGCTGAGCTTTGGCTACGGCCCGGCGACGGACAAGCAGCAGGCGATTTCTCTGATCCGCGCCGCGGTCGAACGCGGGGTGACCCTGTTTGATACCGCTGAAATCTATGGCCCTTATATCAATGAAGAGGTGGTCGGCGAAGCGTTGGCGCCGGTGCGCGACAGCGTGGTGATTGCGACTAAATTTGGTTTCGATTGCGATAAGCCGGGTCAGGTGCTGAACAGCCGCCCGGAACATATTCGCACTGCGGTAGAAGGTTCTTTAAAGCGCCTGAAAACCGACTATATCGATCTTTACTATCAGCACCGCGTCGATCCGGATGTGCCGATGGAAGAGGTGGCGGGCGCCATTGCGGATCTGATTGCCGAGGGCAAAGTGAAGCATTTTGGTTTGTCAGAGGCGGGCGCAGAGTCGATTCGCCGCGCCCATGCGGTATGCCCCGTGACGGCGTTACAGAGCGAATATTCCCTGTGGTGGCGTCAGCCAGAGCAGGAGATCTTACCGTTGCTTGAAGAGCTAAATATTGGCTTTGTTCCGTTCAGTCCGTTGGGTAAAGGCTTCCTGACCGGTGCGATTGACGCCAGTACCACCTTCGACAGCAGCGATTTCCGCAACAGCGTCCCGCGCTTTAGCGAGGCGTCGCGTCAGGCAAACCAGCGGCTTGTCGAGGTGGTTAAGGGACTGGCAGCGGAGCAGGGCGTCACGCCCGCACAGATCGCGCTGGCGTGGCTGCTGGCAAAAGCGCCGTGGATCGTGCCTATTCCGGGGACCACCAAACTGCACCGTCTGGAAGAGAATCTGGGAGCGGTTAACGTGACGCTGTCACAAGACGCGCTCGGTAATATCAATCGGGCGCTGGCGGAGATTGACGTTGTCGGCGATCGTTATCCTGCGCATCTGATGTCGCGGGTGGGTAAATAACCTACGCGTGACGCAACGCATCAACCAGCAGCGAAAAGGCGGTGGTGTGCTGGCGGCGGCTTGGGTAATAAAGGTGATAGCCGTCAAACGCCGGGCACCACGCCTCCAGCACCCGCACTAGCCGTCCCTGAGCGATCGCGCCCTGGACGGTGTCTTCCGGCACATACGCCAGCCCCAGCCCGGACTCCGCCGCGTCAATACGCTGCGGCAGGCTGTTCAGCGTCAGCTGGCCCTCCACGCGCACGCGCAGTTCGCGCCCGTCGCGTTCAAACTCCCAGGCGTACAATCCCCCGCGCGTTGGCAGGCGCATATTGATGCAGCGATGCTGTGCCAGCTGTTCCGGGGTTTCCGGTACGCCAAAACGCGCCAGATAATCGGGTGAACCCACCACCGCCATGCGCATATCCGGCGCGATGCGTACCGCTATCATATCTTTCGCCACCTGCTCGCCGAGGCGCACCCCGGCATCAAAACGCCCGTCAACGATGTCGGTCAAGCCGTTGTCCACGGTGACCTCCACGTTGATATCCGGGTACTTCGCCATAAACGTCTTCAGCACCGGCCACAGCACGGCGCTCATGGCGTGCTCCCCGGCGGTGAGCCGAATGTTTCCGGCGGGCCTGTCGCGGGTATCGCGCAGGGCGGTAAGCTCCTGTTCGATTTCCAGAAGATGCGGGCTCAGCCGCATAAAGAGCTGCTCGCCTGCCTCGGTCGGCGCAACGCTGCGGGTTGTGCGTGTCAGAAGACGCACGTCCAGACGGGCTTCGAGGTTACGCATGGCGTGGCTCAGGGCCGACTGGGAAACGCCGAGCTGCGCGGCGGCGCGGGTAAAACTGCGCTCCCGGGCGACCACCATAAACGAGAGAAGATCGTTAAAATTGTCTTTCAGCATAGTGGGTTACCGGATTAATGAATTGTGCTCATGGTTCCTTTCTGATTATGCAGTCTAATCCCGGCTTCACCTTTACGCTACTGTTACCCCAACAGCAAACGAGGAGTACAGCATGAAAATTATCCCTAGTGGATCATTACCTTCTATGCAAGGCCCGCAGGCGTGGTTCACGGGAACGGTGCGTATTGATGCGCCGTTCCAGGCGACAGAACCGGCCAAAGTGGGCGGTGCCACGGTGACCTTTGAGCCGGGAGCGCGAACCGCCTGGCACACCCATCCGCTGGGGCAAACGCTGATCGTGACCCAGGGGCGCGGCTGGCTTCAGGAGTGGGGTAAAGAGGCGCAGCCGCTCAATCAAGGCGATATCGCGTGGATCCCGCCGGGCGTGAAGCACTGGCACGGGGCCAGCGCGCAAACGGCGATGACCCACATCGCCATCGCCGAAGCGGTTAACGGCAGCCCGGTTGAGTGGCTGGAGAAAGTGACCGATGAGCAGTATGAGAACAGCAAAGTTAATAACTGAACTGTTAATCGGATGATTTAATTAGGAAAAGTGCCAATATTTATGCTTGATGGAATTCTAGTATGGTACTTTTCTGATTAAATAATGATGTCCGTTAACGGTGAGGCTATGGCATTACATGGAAAGTTGATCCTGAATGGGGCAGATTATGCACCTTTTAACCTGTTTGGCGTTGGCGTGTTTATGGCGCATTCAGGAATGGGTGCATATCGTAACAACGGAAATTGCGGTGCGTTTCCCGATCTGGGCCCCTTACCTGTTGGGAGATACTGGATTGTTGACCGACTTGAAGCCAATATGTTTTTGCAGCTAAAGCGAGAGATTAGCGATAGTTCTAACAGGTTTTTTGGACGTCGCGAGTTCGGAAAATCAGATTGGTTTGCCTTATGGCGTGATGATGCTCTCATTGATGATTATATGTGGATAGAGGGCGTTAAAAGAGGTAATTTCCGTTTGCATCCGGGCCAGGCATCAAAAGGGTGTATCACCATTGCACACAATCCGGATTATGCCAGAATCCATAATGCGCTGAAAAATACCCCTTTAATTCAGGTTCCGCGTAAGAATGGCCTTCTGGCGCGCGGTTGGGTGGAGGTTGCTTCCAGTGGCTTTAATAAAACATGTCCGTAGAATGAATAAAATTGCCTATTTCATCTTGATTGTTTTTTGCCTTGGGCATTCTCTGCCTGAACCGGAAAAATATATCCCTTACGACCTGGCAATAAAAGTCTGTGGTGTTCTCTACAAGCATGTGAATGCTGATTCAATCTATGATGCGTATTCACTTATTGATTGGGCTTTAATTATTACAATAACTGTGGCTTTCTATATTTTAACAATGAAGTTAGTCGGTATGAAAAGGAAAAAATGATATGCCTATCCCTCCCTATATGTGGCTTAAAGACGATGGCGGCGCCGAGATTAAAGGTTCGGTTGATGTCAACGATCGTGAAGGTAGCATCGAAATCATTGGGTTAAGCCACGGCATCAATCTGCCAGTAGAAAGTGCTAATGGTAAAATTACGGGCACTCGCCAGCACTCCTCGATGATGATCGAGAAAGAAGTTGATAGCTCAACACCCTACCTTTAAAAAGCTGCTGCGACGGGGCAAACGTTAAAAAGTGCAGAGATCCGCTTTTACCATATTAACGATGCGGGGCAGGAGGTGTGTTATTACACCGTGTTAATGGAGGGTGTAAAGGTTACTGGCGTCAATTGCAGCGTACCGAATGTGAAACTCTCAGCGAATAACGATATGAACCATGTAGAAAGCGTAAGCTTGCAGTACGAGAAAATCACCTGGCGAATCACAGACGGCAATATTATGTATACCGATGCCTGGAATGAACGGCCAACGGTATAGTCCCATCGCAATACTGTGCTCATTTACCACGATCGCAGCGCTCTCTGGAAGGGTGCTCATCACACCCATCCGCTTTTACCCGCATTTGCATTTCTATTTTCCGGCAAACCAAATGTAAATTAATTGTTTCTCAGTGGTGAATTCGCCCTTTAATAATGACGGCATGTTAAGTCAAACGAGAAAACAACATGTCATGGCGAATCAGCATTCTGGATAAAAGCCCCATCGCTGAAAACGAAACGGCCGCCGATGCGCTGGCGCGTACCTTGAGCCTGGCGCAGCAGGCGGAAACTCTGGGCTATCACCGCTTCTGGATTGCCGAACACCATAACACCCTTCAGCTTGCCAGCCCGTCACCGGAGCTACTTATCGCCTGGATCCTCGGGCAAACCCGACGCATCCGCGTGGGTTCGGGCGGCGTCATGCTTCAGCACTACAGCCCCTACAAAGTGGCGGAAAATTTTAACGTGCTGGCGGCTATCGCGCCGGGTCGGGTCGATCTCGGCGTCGGGAAAGCGCCGGGCGGGCTGCCGCTCTCTACCCGCGCGTTGCAGCAGGGCGTAGATCCTCAGGAAAAGGGCAGCTTTGCAGAACAACTCTCCCAGCTGGACGGCTGGCTTCGTGGCGACAACTCCTCAAACGACGAGGACGTTCGCGCCACGCCGCAGCCGCCGGTTCCGGCGCAGGGGTTTTTGCTGGGGGCGAGCACCGACAGCGCGCTGCTGGCGGCACAACTCGACTGGCATTTTGTCTTTGCCGCCCACCTGAACGGCGACCCGGAACTGCTGCGCGACGTCATCGCTACCTGGCGTAAAAACAGCGTGCGTGAGGTGATTGTCGCGGTGCAGGCCATCGTGGCGGATACGCAGGAGCAGGCCGACGCGCTGGCGCAAAAGGTTGAAGTCTGGGGCGTGGAGCTGGCAAACGGCCAGCGCGTGACCGTCGCCAGCGAAGAGCAGGCTTACGCTTTTGCGCGTCAGGCCGGGAGCGAGCCGGTGCGCATCGCCCGCCGCGCGCAGTCGTTGCTGGCGGGCACGGCGGAGTCGGTGCTTGAACAGTTGCAGGCGCTGCACGAGCAGTGGGGCATTGACGAATTTATTATCGATACGCCGGTTGCTGATGGCGCAACGCGTATTCAGTCCCTGCGCCTGCTGGCGCAGGCGCGTCTTAACCGGGAGGTCACCGCATGAGTTTTGCTGAACAGCTGATTGCCTGGCGCCGCGAGCTGCACCAGAACCCGGAACTGTCGGGGCAGGAGGTTGAAACCACCGCGCGACTTCGCCAGTGGCTGACCGGGGCCGGTATCACGCCGCTGCCCTATGACCTCTCAACCGGGCTGGTTGCCGAGATAGGCTCGGGGCAAAAGCTGATTGCGCTGCGGGCAGATATCGATGCGCTGCCCATCGAAGAGCGCAGCGGCGTGCCCTATACCTCGCAACGATCCGGGGTGATGCACGCCTGCGGTCACGACATTCACACCAGCGTGATCCTCGGTGCGGCGCTGAAGCTCAAAGAGCGCGAAGCCGAACTGCCTGGCCGCGTTCGCATCCTGTTCCAGCCGGCCGAAGAGAACTTTGGCGGAGCGAAAAGCATGGTTCGCGCCGGGGCGCTGCGCGACGTTAGCGCCATCTTCGGCATGCACAACGAGCCGGGGCTGCCGGTGGGGGAATTTGCCACCCGGGGCGGGCCGTTCTACGCCAACGTCGATCGCTTTGTGATCCGCATTACCGGCAAAGGGGCGCACGCGGCGCGTCCTCATGAGGGTAACGATGCCATCCTGCTGGCAAGCCAGCTGGTGACGGCGCTGCAAAGCGTGGCGAGCCGCAACGTGAACACCCTGGATTCGGTGGTGCTGAGCGTGACGCGTATCGCCGGGGGCAATACCTGGAACGTGCTGCCGGAGAGCGTCGAGCTGGAAGGGACGCTGCGCACCCACCGCACGGAGGTGCAGCAGAACGTGAAGGCGCGGGTAGGCGAAATCGCCGCCGGGTTCGCCAGCGCGTTTAGCGCCCAGATCGACATCACCTGGTATGCCGGGCCCACGGCGCTGGTCAACGACGAGCGCTGGGCCGAATTTGCCACCTCGGTGGCGCGCGAAGCGGGATATGAAACGCAACATGCGCCGCTGCACATGGGCGGCGAAGACTTTGCGGTCTATTTGCAGCAGATCCCGGGAGCCTTTGTCAGCATCGGCAGCAACAGCCCGTTCGGATTGCATCATCCGTCGTTTAATCCCGACGAAGCCTTAATTGAGCCCGCTGCCCGCTATTTTGCACAGCTTGCGGAAAAAGCCCTGCATCACGTTTAAAAACAGAGGTAAATATGACGACAACCCGACAACTACGGCTGGGAACCCTATTGCATGGTGCATCCGGGAATATGTCCGCATGGCGTCATCCGGCGGCTTTCGCCGATGCCAGTATTAATTTTAACTTTGTGAAGGACACGGCGTTAAAAGCGGAAGAGGGCAAGCTGGATTTTTTATTCGTTGCCGACGGCCTTTATATTAACGAGAAATCCATTCCGCATTTTTTAAATCGCTTCGAGCCGCTCACGGTCCTATCGGCGCTCGCCAGTATTACCTCTCGTCTGGGGCTGGTCGGCACCTTATCGACCTCCTACAGCGAGCCGTTTACCGTCGCGCGCCAGTTTGCCAGCCTCGATCACCTGAGTAACGGCCGTGCAGGCTGGAACGTGGTGACCTCGCCGCTGGAAGGCTCCGCGAAGAACTTCTCTCGTGATAAGCATCCGGAACACGCCCTGCGTTACCGCATTGCCGACGAATATCTCGACGTGGTGAAAGGGTTATGGGATTCCTGGGAAGACGATGCCTTTGTGCGCAATAAAGAGAGCGGCCAGTTCTTTGATCCGGAAAAACTGCACGCCCTTAACCATCAGGGGGATTTTTTCCAGGTCGCCGGGCCGCTGAATATTGGCCGCACCCCGCAGGGTCGCCCGATAGTTTTTCAGGCGGGGGCATCGGACGACGGTAAAAAGCTGGCGGCGAAACATGCGGATGCCATTTTTACCCACCACGACACGCTGGAAGAGGCAAAAGCTTTTTATCACGACGTGAAACAGCAGCTGGAAATAAACGGCCGACGCGCAGCGGATCTGCATATTTTCCAGGGCGTCAGCGTGATTGTCGGTAAAGACGCCGACGACGTTGAAAACCAGTATCAAACCACCGCCGCGCTGGTGTCGATAAACGATGCGCTGAACTATCTCGGGCGTTATTTCGAACACCACGACTTTAGCCAGTATCCGCTGGACGCGCCGTTCCCGGATATCGGCGATCTGGGGCAGAACAGTTTTCGCAGCACCACCGATGAGATCAAACGCAACGCCCGCGAACGCGGCTTAACCCTGCGTCAGGTGGCGCTGGAGGCCGCCTCGCCGCGCCCGCGCTTCTCGGGCACGCCGGAAGAGGTGGCGGACGGGCTACAGGCGTGGTTTGAGGGCTACGCCGCCGACGGTTTCATCATTCAGGGCGGTACGCCGGACACCTTCCCGCGCTTTGTCGACCAGGTGGTGCCGGTTTTGCAGGCGCGCGGCCTGTTCCGCACGGAATACCCTGGCACCACGCTTCGCGAAAGCCTGGGCTTAGAACAACCTAAAAATCAGTTCACACAACAATAAAAGAGAACCGTTGCTATGCAGAAAACATCGCTTATTCTGGCGCTCGCGCTGGCCTTTACCCCTGCCGTCTGGGCAGAGAATGTGAATATTAACGGCACGGGCGTGAGCATCGAGGCTAACAAAACGCCGATCAACACCGCCAAAAACGGCGACGCGGTGGCGCAGCTGCCGAAAGATTATCGCTTCGCCGTACCGGGTAAATTTACCGTGGCGATCGCCGCGCTCAACTCTCCGCCGCTGACGGTGTTTTCGGATGACAACAAAACCCTGCTCGGCAGCGAGGTCGACGTGGCGCGTCTGGTGGCCGACAGCCTGGGACTGGAGCTGAACGTCGTGCCCACCTCCTGGGAAGACTGGCCGCTTGGCGTCGCGTCCGGGAAGTATGACGCCGCTATCAGCAACATCACGGTGACCAAAGAGCGCAAAGAGAAGTTCGATTTTGCCACCTACCGCAAGGATTCGCTGGGCTTCTACGTCAAATCAACCAGCCCGATCGAGGCGATTGAGAAAGCGGAAGATATCGCCGGGCTGCGCATCATCGTCGGGTCGGGAACCAATCAGGAGGCCATCCTGCTGGCGTGGAACGCCGAGAACCTCAAAAAAGGCCTTAAGCCGTTCACACCCGTGTATACCAAAGACGACGCGGCACAAACCCTGGCGATCCAGTCCGGGCGCGCGGACGCCTTCTTCGGGCCAAACGTGATTGGCGCGTGGAAAGCGGCGTTAACGGGTAAAACCAAGCTGGTGGGCAGCGTTGACGGCGGCTGGCCGAAGGCGGCACACATCGCCGTCACCCTGAAAAAAGGCGGCGGCCTGGTGGAGCCGGTTCAGACCGCGCTGAACGGCGTGATTAAAAACGGGGATTACGACAAGGTGCTGAACCGCTGGGGGGAAGGGGTTGAACGCATCCCCAATTCCGAAGTTAACCCGGCGGGTCTGGGCGATTAAGGGGGCTTTATGAGTGAGCAATTTCGTGACGTGTCGCCGGAGGACGCCGATCTTCAGCCCATTATCGAAGGGCTGTTCGGTGAATACGCCGCCCGCTATGGCGACTATTTTTCCAAAGACGCGGAAGTGGAGCTGACGGAGTGGTATCTGGCGCCGCAGGGGTTATTCATTGTGCTGGAGCGCGACGGGGAGATCATCGCCACGGGCGCGTACAAACCTTTTGACGATCGCACCGCTGAGATCAAACGCATCTGGACCGATAAAACGCTGCGTAAGCAGGGGCTCGCCGGGCGCGTGGTGCAGGAGCTGGAGCGCCGGGCGGTGCTGGCGGGCTATAGCCAGATTTACCTCACCACCGGTTTTCGCCAGCCGGAAGCGGTCAGGCTGTACATCAGCCAGGGCTATCAGCCGCAGTTCGATCTCAACCGCGATCCGGAAGAGTACAGCCAGCCGCCGTTCGACGGACGGTTGCGCTTCACCAAAACGCTGGTACGCGAAGCGTTCAGTAAAACCGCATGAGGAACGACGATGAACAACGTTGAAACCATAAAGGTGGTCCCGGCGCGTTACCCGCTGCGCGCGATCGGTGCCGTGGCGGCGCTCTTTGTGCTGGCCGTGGTGATCCAGTCCGTGGCCTTTAACCCGCGCTGGGAATGGGCCGTTTTCGCCCGCTGGTTCTTCGATCCGGTGATCCTGGAGGGCCTGGGCCAGACTCTGCTGCTGACGCTGATCGGCACCGCCCTGAGCGTGGTGATTGGCGGGATGCTGGCGCTGGCGAGGTTATCCTCCTCCTGGCTGTTGAGCAGCCTGGCCTGGGGCTATATCTGGCTGTTCCGCTCGCTGCCGCTGATTGTGGTGCTGATCATCCTGTATAACTTCTCCTACCTCTACGACACGCTGTCGCTCGGCGTGCCGTTTACCCGCATCACCTGGGGCAGCTTTGAAACCATCAACGTACTGGGGCAGTTCTCTACCGCCGTGGTCGGGCTGACGCTGGTGCAAAGCGCCTACACCGCAGAGATTATTCGCGGCGGGTTCCTCGGGGTCGACCACGGTCAGTACGAAGCGGCCGCCGCGCTGGGATTACCGGCCTCGCGACGCACCGTGCGCATTATCCTGCCGCAGGCGCTGCGCACTATTCTTCCCGCCGGATTTAACGAAATCATCAGCCTCGCGAAGGGCACGGCGATGGTCTACGTGCTGGCAATGCCGGAGCTGTTCTACACCATTCAGATGATCTACAACCGCACGCAGGAAGTCATCCCGCTGCTGATGGTCGGGGCGGTGTGGTATCTGGTGATCACTACCGTATTGTCGATTATCCAGCATTTAGTGGAACGCGCGCTGGCCCGCAGCGAACGCCGCTCGGCGGTAAATCAGAACCGCGCCAGCAGCCGTACCCGTACGGTTACCACCACGCAAGCACAGGAGCCCGTCCATGCAAGCCTCTCCTGAAGGACACATTTCCATCACCGGCGTCAGTAAGTTCTTTGGCCGCCATAAGGCCCTCGATAACGTCACGCTGGAGATCCCGCCGGGATCGGTAACGGTGATCCTCGGGCCGTCCGGCTCCGGTAAATCCACGCTGCTGCGCACCATCAATCATCTTGAACGCGTCGACGAGGGCTTTATCCAGATCGACGGGGACTACATTGGCTATCGCCGCCAGGGCGACAAGCTCTACGAGCTCAAAGAGAAAGAGATCCTCAAACAGCGCGTCAACGTGGGCTACGTGTTCCAGAACTTCAATCTGTTCCCCCACCTGACGGTGCTGGAAAACCTGATTGAGGCGCCGATTGCCCACAAGCAGCTGAGCCGCAAAGAGGCCATCGACCGCGCGCACGGCCTGCTGGACGTGGTAGGGCTGCGCGATAAAGCCGACGCCTGGTCCCGGCATCTTTCCGGCGGTCAGCAGCAGCGCATCGCCATTGCCCGCGCGCTGGCGCTGCGTCCGCGCGTCATGCTGTTCGACGAGCCGACCTCTGCCCTCGACCCGGAGCTGGTGGGCGAGGTGCTCGACGTCATCAAAAAGCTGGCCCGTTCCGGCACCACGCTGGTGGTGGTGACCCACGAAATCGGCTTTGCCCGGGAAGTGGCGGATCAGGTGGTGTTTATGGTCGACGGCAAAATCGTTGAGCAGGGCAGCAGCGACGAGGTGTTGAATCGTCCTTCGCACGCGCGAACGCGCCAGTTCCTGTCAAAGGTGCTGTAAGGAGCAAGTATGAAATATGGCGTTTTGGCGCTGCTGGGCGTGGCGTTTACGGGGCACGCCACCATTGATTTAAAAGCCAACGAGCAGCCGCTGCCGGTAACGGTCGATCCGCAGGCGGTGGCGAAGATCCCGGCTGACTATCAGTTTGTGGAGCCGGGGACGTTAACCGTCGCCATTTCTGCGCTCAACTCGCCGCCGCTGGCGCTGCTTGCGAGCGATAACCGCACGCGTATCGGCAGCGACCCGGATATCGCCCGCCTGCTGGCGGGCAGCCTGGGGCTGAAGCTAAAGCTGGTGCCGACCGCCTGGGAAGACTGGCCGCTGGGGATCTCCTCCGGGCGCTACGACGTGGCGCTGGTGAACATTGCGGTGACCGAGCAGCGTAAAGAGAAGTTTGATTTCGCCACCTACCGCGTCGATTCGCTGGCGTTTTCGGTGAAATCCACCAGCGACGTTCAGTCGGTGAAAAGCGCGGAAGATCTGGCAGGGAAAAAGGTCATCGTCGGTTCTGGCACCAATCAGGAGCGCATTCTGCTCGGCTGGAACGAGGAGAACAAGAAAGCGGGACGCGAGCCCGCGCTGCCGGTTTATCTGACCGACGACGCCTCCGGCAATTTGTATATCCAGTCCGGCAGGGCGGACGTGTTCTTCGGCCCGCAGTCGGTATCGGCCTATAAGGCCGCGCTCACGGGCAAAACCCGCGTCGTCGGCTTAGGGCCGAAAAAAGCCTACGTCGCCACCACCACCAAAAAGGGTAATCAGCTGGTCTATGCGCTTCAGGCGGCGCTGGACGGTGCGATTAAACGCGGAGAGTACCAGAAGGTGCTGGCGCGCTGGGGCGAGCAGGGCGAAGCGGTGGCGCAATCGGAGGTTAACCCGCCTGGGATAACCTATTAATGGTGCTCTATACCCTAAATAATTCGAGTTGCAGCCAACGTACCTGCAACTTGAAGTATGACGGGTCTACACTTAGGGTTTTCATCACTGAGAGGGCAACACGATGAAACTCTATGGCGTACCCGGCTGGGGATCGGCCATCAGCGAAGCGATGCTGACCCTGGCCGATATTCCGTATCAGTTCGTTAACGTGGACGGGTTTGACCAACCCGGCCCACAGCGCGAGCTGCTGAAAAAGCGCAATCCGCTGTGTCAGGTGCCCACGCTGGAGCTGGAAAACGGGCAAATCATGACCGAAACGGCGGCGATTGCCCTGATGGTGCTCGACCGCTGCCCGGATCTGGCTCCGCCCGTAGGTAAAGCCGAGCGCCAGCAGTTTCAGCGCCTGCTAATCTGGTTCGTCGCTAACGTTTATCCCACCTTTACCTTTGCCGATTACCCTGAGCGCTGGGCGCCCACCGCGCCAGGCGAGTTACAGAAAAACTGCATCGAGTACCGTAAATCACTTTATCTGTGGTTCGACAGCCAGCTAAAAGCCGCCCCGTATGCGCTGGGGGAACAATTAACGCTGCTTGACGTTTATATCGCGGTGGCTCGTACCTGGGGGCCGCGACACGACTGGTTCGCGGCCAACACGCCAAACATCACCGCGATTGCAGATTCGGTGTGCGCGCTGCCGGAACTGCACAAGGTGTTAAAGGCTAACGAGATTATCTGATAACGTTGGAAGGCGATTACATAAAAGGAAACCTGCAAATGCCACACGTAGATATCAAATGTTTTCCCCGCGATTTGAATGACGAACAAAAATCGGCCCTGGCGGCCGATATCGCCGAGGTGATTATTCGTCATTTCGACAGCAAAGACAGTTCCGTATCGGTTGCGCTGAACCAGGTGCAGCCGGAAGAGTGGAAAGCGCAGGTCTGGGACGTTGAGATTGGCCCTAAGCTGGATGAGCTGATTAAGAAGCCCGGGTATTCGATGTAAGCCTCTTTGCCGGGTGGCGCTGCGCTTACCCGGCCTACGAAACGGCTGGAATATGTAGGCCGGGTAAGGCGAAGCCGCCACCCGGCGATTAACCATACAGCTCGGGATGCTCTTTCAGCATCGCCAGCATGCTGTCTCTGATCTCATCCTGCGCATCATGCATCCACACCGCCTCCAGCGGCATTCCCGTGGCTTCCGGCCCCGTTAGCTGCACAAACTTCACGCCCGCGACCTGAAAACGGCTGCTCCACGCAGGCACAATCGCCAGACCAATCCCGGCGGCCACCAGGTTGATAATGGTCTGTTTCTCGTCCGCCATCTGTGACACTGTCACCTGAGCGCCCGCATTGTGAAACAGGTTCATGGTCAAATCATGGCTGTGGGGGCGAGAGCGTCGCTCCGGCAGGATCATCGGCATTCCCTCCAGCTCGCGTATCTCAACCGCGTCCCGGTCGGCGAACGGGTGACTCGAAGGAAGGGCGAGGATCCCCGGCTCGTGGCACAAAAACAGGCGTTCAAACTGCGGGTCGAGCTGGGCAGGCGGGCGGATAAACACCAGGTCGAGCCTGCCGCTTTTAAGCTTCGGCAGGAGATGTACGGTTTTATCTTCGTACAGCTGGATCTCCACCTCAGGGAAACGCTGGCGAAAAAGTTGCAGTAACCCTGGCAGTAGGCCAATCGCGGCGCTGTCGATGGTGCCAACGCGTAAAAGCGGCTGGGCGCGGCGCGGATTTTGACGAAATTGCAACATAATCGCATCGGCATGGGCGAGGAGCTTTCGCGCCTCTTCGCGCAGCAATATCCCGTTTTCCGTCAACGCCACCCGGCGGGTCGAGCGGGTAAACAGTCGTGTGCCAAGTGCTTCTTCTAAAAGACGAATATTTCTGCCAAGCGCAGACGGCAGCATATCCAGACGATGCGCCGCCTCGCCAAAATGCAGCGTTTCTGCAACCGCCAGAAAACAGCGTAAGTGCTGAAGTTCCATTTTTACCCACCCTCGATTATTGCATTTTTTTGTATAAACCGTAGCGCATGATCCTGCAAGAAAAATCAGCATACTCATTCACAGCAGCCCGACTGCGACCCTACATAAAAAATTATAAGGAACACACCTCATGACCTGCACAATCGAACAACGGGTCATGCGCAAGATCACCTTGCGCATCGTACCCTTCATCATGCTGTTGTATTTCATCGCCTTTCTCGACCGCGTAAACATCGGCTTCGCGGCGCTCACCATGAACGAGGAGCTGGGTTTCTCGCCCGCCGTATTTGGTTTTGGGGCGGGGATATTCTTTCTCGGCTATTTCCTCTTCGAAGTGCCCTCAAACCTGATCCTGCATAAGGTCGGGGCACGTATCTGGATAGCCCGGGTGATGATCACCTGGGGCCTGGTCTCCGGTGCGATGGCCTTTGTCCAGGGTACGACGAGCTTCTACACGCTGCGCTTTTTGCTCGGCGTGGCGGAAGCCGGATTCTTCCCCGGCATTATTCTCTATCTCAGCTACTGGTTCCCGGCGCAGAAACGGGCTCAGGTCACGGCGATCTTTATGGCGGCGGCACCTATCTCTACCGCGCTCGGCTCGCCGGTGTCCGCCGCGCTGCTCGAAATGCACGGCCTGATGGGGTTTGCAGGCTGGCAGTGGATGTTTGTGCTCGAAGCCGTTCCGGCGGTCATTCTGGGCGTGGTGGTGCTGTTCTGGCTGACCGATCTTCCGGAAAAGGCCAAATGGCTTGATGACGAGGAGCGCGGCTGGTTGATGGCCACGCTTGCCCGGGAAAACGCCGCGAAGCAGGCCACCGCGCAGCACAGCGTCTGGAAAGGGCTGCTTGATAAGCGCGTGCTTGCCCTGTCGCTGGTCTATTTCGGTACCTCTGCCGGGCTGTACACGCTGGGCATTTGGTCGCCGCAGATCATCAAAACCCTGGGGATTTCATCGATGTCGGTCGGCCTGCTGAATGCCGTGCCCGCCGTGATTGCCGTCTGCGCGATGGTGCTGTGGGCACGGCACTCGGATAAAACCGGCGAACGTCCGTGGCACGTTATCGGCGCCTGTCTGCTGGCGGCGGTAGGGCTGTTTATGGCCGGAAATGCGGTCAGCATTATCGGGGTTATCTTCGCGCTGACCATCGTGAACTGCGGGATCAGCGCCTCCAAACCGCCGCTGTGGAGTATGCCAACGCTGTTCTTATCAGGCTCGGCGGCGGCGGCGGGGATCGCCACCATCAACTCGCTGGGCAATCTGGGCGGTTTCGTCGGGCCGTTCATGATTGGCCTCATTAAACAGCAGACCGGCAGTTACACCTGGGGCCTGTGGTTCGTGGCCGGTCTGCTCATTCTCTCTTCGCTTGTTGTCCTGTGGCTGTCGGCATCCGCCCGAAAAGCCCAGGCCAGCGGCACGCTGATTCAACCAAAACATTAATAAGGAACATAAACATGAAAGAGTATTCAATTGCCGCTATTCCCGCAGACGGTATCGGCCCGGAGGTGATTTCCGCAGGGGTGGATGTGCTTCACGCGCTGGCCGAGCGCCAGGGAAATATCCGTTTCGCGGTTCATACCTTTGAGTGGGGCTCTGATTACTATAAAACGCACGGGGTGATGATGCCGGAAGACGGGCTGGAGCAGCTGAAAGCGTTCGACGCCATCTATTTTGGCGCGGTGGGCGCGCCGGACGTGCCGGACCACATTACGCTGTGGGGCCTGCGCCTGCCGATTTGTCAGGGGTTTGACCAGTACGCTAACGTGCGTCCAACCAAAATCCTGCCGGGCATTCAGTCGCCGCTTCGCAAGGCGGTGCCGGGCACCCTCGACTGGGTGATTGTGCGCGAGAACTCTGAAGGTGAGTATTCCGGTCACGGCGGGCGTGCGCACCGGGGGCTGCCGGAAGAAGTGGGTACCGAGGTGGCTATTTTCACCCGTACCGGCGTCACCCGCATTATGCGTTACGCGTTTCGTCTGGCGCAGTCTCGTCCGCGCAAGCTGCTAACCGTGGTGACCAAATCTAACGCCCAGCGTCACGGGATGGTGATGTGGGATGAAATCGCCGCTGAGGTGGCGCGCGAATTCCCGGATGTGACCTGGGATAAAATGCTGGTGGACGCCATGACGGTGCGGATGACGCTGCACCCGGAATCGCTGGACACCATTGTGGCCACCAATCTTCATGCGGATATTCTCTCGGATCTGGCAGGGGCGCTGGCGGGTAGTCTTGGGGTAGCGCCAACGGCGAATATCGATCCTGAGCGTCGTTTCCCGTCGATGTTTGAGCCTATCCACGGCTCTGCGTTTGATATCACCGGTAAGGGCATCGCAAACCCGGTTGCCAGCTTCTGGACGGCGGCGCAGATGCTGGAGCACCTCGGGGAAACGGACGCGGCAATCCGCCTGATGGCAGCGGTTGAGGTCGTTTGTGCCGAGGGGATCATGACGCCTGACGTGGGCGGCACGGCCAATACCCGAGAGGTCACCCAGGCGGTGATCCGCGCTATCCGTGAAGGTTAAGCCTATGGTTCAGACAAACGACAGCGCCCTGAGAGGGGCGCTTACTGAAATCTTCATGGCCGCCGTGAAAAGCGCAGACCCGCACGAAGCGCTGATCGGCGCGCTGCCGGAAAAACCGCGCGGTCGGTGCGTGGTAGTGGGCGCAGGGAAGGCCAGCGGCGCAATGGCCGCCGCGCTGGAGGCGGCCTGGCCTGACGTGGATATGCAGGGGGTGGTGGTGACGCGCTACGGACACGCGGTGCCCACGCGGAAGATCCGCATCGTTGAGGCCGCACACCCGGTATCGGACGCCATGAGCGAGGTGGCGTCGATGCTGATGATGGAGCAGGTAAAGGGCTTGCGCGAGGAGGATTGCGTCATCGCGCTGATCTCCGGCGGGGGATCGTCGCTGCTGGCCCTGCCAAGACAAGGGATCGCCCTGGCGGATAAGCAGGCGGTGAACAAAGCTCTGTTGAAAAGCGGTGCAACCATCCATGAGATGAATACCATTCGCAAGCAGCTATCCGACATTAAAGGCGGGCGGCTGGCGCTGGCCGCGCGTCCGGCGCGGGTGGTGACTCTGATTATCAGCGACGTGCCGGGGGACGACCCGCAGAGCATTGCCTCTGGCCCGACGGTCGCAGACGGTTCAACGCCTGCCCGGGCGCTGGAGATCGTGCGGCGCTACGGTATTTCCCTGCCTGAGCACGTCATAAAGGTGCTTGAAACGCCGCGTCCGCCCGTCACGGTTGCGGATATTGAACAGGATATCCGCACCATCGCCACGCCGTCGGGCGCGCTTGCGGCGGCGGCATCGGTGGCGAGCAAAATGGGCTTCACGCCGCTGATTCTGGGCGATGCGCTTGAGGGTGAAAGCGCCCAGCTAGGTATTATGATGGCCGGGATCGCGAAATCCATAAAACAGCACGGCGCGCCGGTAAAAGGCCCGGCGGTGCTGCTGAGCGGGGGAGAAACAACGGTAACGATTGGCGCAGGCGGTGCCGGGCGCGGAGGGCGTAACACCGAGTTTTTGCTCTCGCTGGCCTGCGCGCTCAAGGGCGAATCGGGGATATACGCCATTGCGGGTGACACCGACGGTATTGACGGGACGGAGGATGCGGCGGGGGCGATCGTTACGCCTGACACGCTCACCCGAACGGAACGCAATGCCAGAGAAATGCTGGCGGCGCATGACAGCTACAGCTTTTTTGCGGCGAGCGGGGACCTGGTGATAACTGGCCCGACCCTCACCAACGTCAACGATATTCGGGCGATTCTCGTGCTCTAAGGCCTTACCCGGCCCACCGTGTAGCAGGCCGGGTAAGCGCAGCACCGTCCGGCAAAAACGCATGTTAAGTCTGTGAATTTGCGCACTATCTTTATCTCCTTTCGCTGGCTAGAATGAACGCATCCACCGCGAAGGGATGCACCGATGACCACACGAGTCGATTACCACGTTGAGAAATTTCTCCTGACAGAAGCCGCCGAGCCGGAACGCCTGACGCGCCAGTGGGCCGAGGTGCTGGAGGAGTGTCGCGAGCAAAAAGCCGGTGCCGAAGCGCGCCTGCGCAGCGCGCTGCTGAACGTGGATTATGTCACCAGCTTTGAGCTTCCCTTCCGCCTGCTGCTTACCCGCGCGCCCCAGCTTATCGACGCGGTAAGAGATGAACTTCAGCTCGGTCAGAAAAACGTCCTGTTTAACGGCAAGCGGTTTGGCTGCGTGTACAGCCTCAAAATGGATCTCAGCGGGATCCCCGACGAATTTACCTACCATCTTAAAACCCGCATTCATCGCAGTGATGTTCAGGGTGCCGATGAAACCCCATATCGGCAGATTGCCCAGCAGGTTAAATCCCCAAAAGAGCGGCTTAAGCTGGCGCTGGAAAGCGGGTTGTCCGTCACGCCTCTCGACGGCCTGTTCTGGTTTGGCATTCAGCGTCTTGCCGCGGACGTGCAGCGGTTAAGAAAGGCGGGAGTGCGGATAGTGACGTCGGAAACCGAGGTGTTTGATAGCCTGACGGGAACGGTGAGAAGGGTGCCGGAGTACAGGCTGGCCCGTGAGTAGATCGAAAAAATTATTATTTGTGAGATATAACGTATGACAGTTGGTCTTTAACAGGCAATAAAGAAGGCGGATATTTGCTATATACGATAAGTAAATACAGAATACCCGCTTAAGTTATACTTAGATAGTTTTATCTGAAGCTGTAACTTCCTTTTTCTTCAGCAATTTCTTCTCTGAATTGCTGAATAGTGTAATTTCTGGGATAGTAAGAAAATGTTTTCAAATAGAAAAACTGCTCCAATGTCATAAATTCAGTTGATAATTTTTTTGCTTCTGCAACAGCCTGTTGATAGGTAAGGGTTTTACTGAGATGGAAATTTGTAACGCCAGGAAAACTTTCCTTTTCACAAATAGATGCCCCATGAAGGCAAAGTTCATCAACAAACTCTTTTTTATTATGATCCCAACCAAATGCTGAAACTACTCCGCATGAGACACCGAAGATGTACTCTCTATGCTTATTTAGCCACTCTCGAGTTTCAGTAATCGTGGCTTCAGATTCTCCAGCATAAAGCATAATATTAACTTTGGTTTTAATATTGTATTTATGACACAGCCTTAAAACATTGGATGCGCGCTCTAAATATTTCTCTGGGTTTTGTGCTTTTTCCATCTTGCTTAACTGCTCCAGACTCCCGCTCTCAAGTCCAAGATCTATCACCTTCATTCCAGCTTCAGCCATCAAAGGGATGATTCTGTTGGCTAGAGAATCCACGCGGCATTCCGCTCGCCACGCGAAATAACAGTTGTTTTTTTCGCGTTCCTTGATAAGTTCTTTCAGCCACGACTCTGTAGGTGTGAACAGCGAAGCCTCAAAATAAGGTGTCATGCTCCTGAGTCCATCGTCTAACATCAGTTCTTTATATTCTTTTAATATTATTTCAGGCGGCTTCATTTTTTGTAGAGGTTCACTTCTTTCCTGACAAAACACACAGCCCCTACCGCAACCTCGAGAAACCTCAATGCTTGGTTGATAGAGTTGGCGATTATGTAGTAGAGAGTAATCAAGCGAGAGGTGGGTATAGTTAGTATCATCTGGAGAACTAGTAAGAGTAGTGAGTATTTTATTTTCACATAACCCTGTTATGATTTCATCTACATAAGGTAGTTCGGCCTTCAACCTCTCTGTATCACCATCGATAACCCATCGCCCTCCAAGAATGATTTTGTTGTTGATTCTTTTTTTGATAATTGAAGTAAATTCTTTAGTCCAGGTCAATGCATAATAACTTGGTGTTGAAATGTAGATAGGGTATGGTGTTTCAAAAACCCCATGTTCTATTAAATCCTCAAAAAAGTCACTTGGTGATGTAAAGTTTCCGTGAAAAACAAGAGAATTAAAACCGGCCTTATTGACAACAGTCGCCAAAGAGAGAAGACCGTAGTTTAAATACATGTTTCTTTGATTGGAAACGCTCTTTCCTTTTTTTGTATGTAATTGCCCAGCAGAAATGAAAAAGACGGTAGCCATTTGATTTCCCTAAATACAATGGATTAAATTAACTTATTATAAAAATAAAGTTCACTGGATAACAATATAATTAGTTTTGAACTTTTTGATATGAATCACTAAAAAATACAAAATCCTATTTAAGATTCATATTCTTATCTAAATTATAACAATTACTCATTCATTTCTCTGATGGCAATATGAAATCGTATTTAGCACTTAAATACTGATAACGAGTAAT
>NZ_JAKCMV010000079.1 GCF_021440515.1 Enterobacter asburiae
GCTTCGCCTTACCCGGCCTGTATTGACCAGCGGCTAACTACGCAATCCGGCACGCGTCCGCTTCCCAGCGATACCCCACGCCGTACACCGCTCGAATAAACGACTGGTCGGCGTCGAGCGCTTCCAGCTTGCGGCGCAGGTTTTTGATGTGGCTGTCGATGGTGCGGTCGGTCACCACGCGGTAGTCGTCGTAGAGGTTATTCAGCAGCTGCTCGCGGGAGAACACTTTACCCGGCTCGTGGGAGAGGGTTTTCAGCAGGCGGAACTCCGCAGGGGTGAGGTCAAGCAGCTTGCTGCGCCAGCTCGCCTGGAAGCGGCTTTCGTCGACGATCAGCGGGCTTTCGGCGTCCAGCGCCTGAAGTTCGCGATGCGGCTTGCAGCGTCGAAGAATGGTTTTCACGCGGGCCACTACTTCGCGCGGGCTGTAGGGCTTGCAGATGTAATCGTCTGCGCCGATTTCCAGTCCCAGCAAGCGGTCAATCTCCTCGATTTTCGCGGTCACCATCACGATGGGCACGTCGGAGAAGCGGCGGATCTCCCGGCACAGGGTCAGGCCGTCGGTGCCCGGCAGCATCAGATCCAGCAGGATCAGATCCGGCGGGGTCTGGCGCACGTAGGGCAGAACCTGATCCCCGTGACTGATAAGCGACGGGGCGTAGCTCGCCGCGCGCAGATAGTCGATCAGCAACTGCCCAAGCTTGGGCTCATCTTCCACAATCAGAATGCGGGGGGTGTTTTCGTCAATCGGTAACTCGGTCATGCTTCTCTCGATAAATCCCGTTCCAGAGGTAACTCTACTGTAATGCTAACCCCGCCAAAAGGCGAATGGGCGGCGCGCAGCGTGCCGTTATGCGCCTCGACGATATTCACGCAGATCGCCAGCCCCAGACCGGAGCCGCCGCTGGCGCGGTTGCGCGAGCCTTCGGTGCGATAAAAACGCTCAAACAGCTTTTCCAGCTGGTCGTCCTGCACGCCGGGGGCCGAGTCGGCGAAGGTGAGGGCGAAGCGTCCGTCCACCTGCCTGCCGGAGATATGCAGCGCGCCGCCGCTGTCGGTATAGCGCAGGCTGTTTTCCAGCAGGTTGTTAAAAAGCTGCATCAGGCGGTCGCGGTCGCCAAACACCACGGCGCTGTCCGGCAGGGAGAGGTCAATTTTCAGGTTGCGGCTGGCAAAACGCTCGCGGAAGGCGCCGCTGGCGACCTCCAGCACGTTAATCACGTCAATCGGCGCCTTCTGGTAGGCCAGCGCCCCTTCGTCGGACATCGAAAGCTGGTGGAGATCGTCCACCAGCTTGGTGAGCGTGCCGACCTCCGCCTGCAACGAGGCCACCGATTCGGGGGTGAACTGACGCACGCCGTCCTGAATGGCCTCCAGCTCGCCGCGCAGCACCGCCAGCGGGGTGCGCAGCTCGTGGGAAATATCGGCCATAAAGTCCCGGCGCATCTGCTGGTTTTTCTCCAGGGTGCTGGCGAGCTGGTTAAAGTCCTGCGCCAGCTTGCCCAGTTCGTCCTGACTGCGGGTGTCCACGCGGGTGGAGAAATCCCCGGCGGCCAGCTTGTGGGTGCCTTCGACTAAACGCTTCACCGGGGCGAGCAGGCCGCGCGCCAGCGGGAAGGTGGCGAGGGCGGCGAGCAGCGTGGAAAGGGCGACAATCAGCCAGCTGGTCTGGCGCTGCTGGCGGTCAAAGTTGATATCGGTATTGCGCGTCAGCCGCTCCACCGGGGAGGCGATCACCCAGCCGACGGTCGCGCCGTTCGAGGTAATGGCCCGCTTTGTGCCGTCCGGCGGCACCGGGGCGCGGGGGCCGACCAGCACGCGCATCTCCTGGTCGATCACCCAGAACTGGGTGCGCCAGCCGTGCGGCGGCATTCCCGGGCCGGGACGATCGTCGTCGTTGTCGTGCTCCAGCGATCGCAGAATTTGAAACACGAAGCGGTCGTTATTGCGCAAAAAGCGCCAGTTGCCGTGCAGCCCGTACTGCTCGCCCAGCGCGTCGCTCAGGCCCTGCAAGCGCTGCTCGTTGCCGTGCTTAATATAGTCGATAAAGCCGCGCTCAAAGCTCACCCGCACCGCCCAGTGCATGGTGATCAGCAGCACGATACAGGTGGCGAAAATGGCGACGAACAGCTTGCCGGTAATGCCGGGACGCCAGAATTTCATGGTGCGCTCCTTTTGCCGCGTCGGATCACGACATTCTTGCTGGTATCAGTAGGGACTCTGGCGAAAATAAACGCGGGCAGGGCGATAATCAGCGCCATGCTGAGATAGGTATATAAGAAGACCTGATGCGCCACCGGGGTATCGACGCTGAGGTGGTGCTGCCCGTACATCCCGAGCAGCAGGCCCGCTATCGTGACCCCCACGCTCATGGAGAGCTGCATGATCATCGACAGCAGGCTGTTGCCGCTGCTCGCCAGCTCGTCCGGCAGATCTTTCAGGGTCAGGGTGTTCATCGACGAGAAGCGCATGGAGTTGATAATCCCCTGGCAGAACAGCACCAGCGGCAGGGCGTAATACCAGCCCATCAGCGCCACGGCCATAAACAGCAGGCTGATTAACGCCAGCCCGAGCGTGGCGGACACCAGCACCCGGCGATAGCCGAAGTGGTTCACCACCTGCACCACGATGCGCTTCATCCCCATGCTGCCAAGCACCATCGGGATCATCATTAACCCGGCGTGGAACGGCGAAAAGCCCATGCCGATCTGCAAAAATACCGGGGTCATAAAGGGCAACATGCCGCTGCCGACGCGCCCGGCGAAGCTGCCAAACAGCCCCAGACGGTAGGTGGGCGTTTTAAACAGATTCAGGCTGAACAGCGCCCGGTCGTTACCTCTAGCGTGCCACAAATACCACAGCACCGACGCCACGCCAATCGTCACCAGCAGGCCGAGCGTCAGGGAAGAAATGCCCAGCCCCTTTTGCCCCTCGAGCGCCAGGGTCAGGGTCGCCATTCCCGCCGCGAGCAGGATAAAGCCGACAAAATCAAAGCGGCGGGTCTGCATGGTGTAGTTCGGCATCAGCGTCAGCGTGGCGATGGCGCCGATAATGCCGACGGGCAGATTGATTAAGAAGATCCAGTGCCAGGAGGCATACTCCACCAGCACGCCGCCGAGCGCCGGGCCGAGCAGCGGCCCCACCTGGCCGGGCAGGGTGACGAAGGTCATCGCCGCCATGTACTGCTCGCGCGGGACGATTTTCATTACCGTCAGCCGCCCGACGGGCACCATCATCGCGCCGCCGACGCCCTGAAGCACACGCGCCATCACCAGCTGGTCGAGGGTATTGGCCTGGGCGCAAAACAGCGACCCGGCGGTGAACAGCACGATCGCCGTGAAGAAGATATTCCTCACTCCCACCTTGTCCGCCAGCCAGCCGCTGGCGGGCAGCATCACCGCCACCGTCAGCACGTAGGCGACAATCACCATATGCATTTGCAGCGGGCTCTCCCCCAGGCTTTTCGCCATCGAGGGCAGGGCGGTGTTCACAATCGTCGTGTCCAGCGACTGCATAAAGAAGCCGAAGGCGACAATCCATAGCTGCCAGCGGACGTTTTGTGGTAGTTCAGTCATTTACCCGGTTACCGTTTCTCTTTTTTTACGTGAAAAACGCAGACGCAGGCGGTCGAAGAACAGATAGACCACCGGCGTGGTGTAGAGCGTCAGCAGCTGGCTCATCACCAGGCCGCCGACAATCGTGATCCCCAGCGGCTGGCGCAGCTCTGAGCCATCGCCGCCGGAAATGACCAGCGGCAGCGCGCCGAACAGCGCCGCCAGCGTGGTCATCATGATCGGACGAAAACGCAGCAGGCAGGCCTGGAAAATCGCCTCTTCCGGCGTCAGGTTGCCGTTGCGCTGGGCGTCCAGCGCGAAGTCGACCATCATAATGGCGTTTTTCTTCACGATGCCGATGAGCAGCATAATACCGATTAACGCGATGAGGCTAAACGGCGCGCCGAACAGCTCCAGCGCCAGCAGCGCCCCCACGCCCGCCGAGGGCAGGGTGGAGAGGATGGTCAGCGGATGGACGTAGCTCTCATACAGCACGCCGAGCACGATATAGACCGTGGCAATCGCCGCCAGAATCAAAATCACCTGCGAGTTCATGGTGTCCTGGAACACCTGCGCCGTTCCCGCGAAGCTGCCGCGCACGGTGGACGGCACGCCGAGCTGGGTCATGGCGCGGTTAATGGCGTCGCTCGCTTCCGAGAGCGACGAGCCGGTGGGCAGGTTGAACGAGACCGTCGACGCGGCGGACAGCCCCTGATGGTTCACCGATAGCGGCGCGTTCGCGGGCTGCCAGCTGGCGAAGTATGAGAGCGGAATCGCCTTGCCGTCGCTGTTAATCACGAACATTTTGTCCAGTGCGCTGATGTCCTGGGTATAGCGCGGATCCACCTCCATCACCACCTTATACTGGTTCATCGGCTGGTAGATGGTGGAGATTTCACGCTGCCCGAAGGCGTTGTTGAGCAGGCTGTTGGCCGCCGCGACATCAATGCCGAGGCGCGACATGGTTTCGCGGTCGTAGGTCAGCGCCATTTCCGCGCCGTTGTCCTGCTGATCCGAGTTGACGTCCGCGAGCTGCGGCAGCGCCGCCAGCGCCTTACGGATTTTCGGCTCCCACTCGCGCAGGGCGGCTAAATCATCCGACAGCAGGGTGTACTGATAGCTGGCGTTCGACTGGCGTCCACCGACGCGGATATCCTGAACGGCCATCAAAAACAGGTTCGCCCCCGGCTCTTTGGCGAGCTTCACGCGCAGACGGTCGATCACCTGCTGCGCGGTTTCGTGCCGCTCGCCGCGCGCTTTCAGGGTAATAAACATCATCCCGCTGTTGACCCGCGAGCCGCCGGTAAACCCGGTGACGTTATCCACCGCCGGATCTTCGCGGATGATCTTCATAAAGTCCTGCAACTTGCCGCGCATCGCCGGGAACGAAATGCTCTGATCGGCCTGAATCCCGCCCATCAGCACCCCGGTATCCTGCTCCGGGAAGAAGGTTTTCGGGATCGAGATATAGAGCCAGACGTTCAGCACGATGGTGCCAATCAGCACCAGCCCGACAATACGCGTGTGGTTCAGCACCCACTTCAGGGATTTGCCGTACCCCTCCTGCATCGCCACCAGAAAACGGCCAAAGCCCTTCTTGCGCGGCTGGGAGTGCGGCCTGCTGCGCTTGAGCATCCAGCCGCACATCATCGGCGTAAGCGTCAGCGAAATCACCAGCGAAATGCCGATGGCGACCGACAGGGTGACGGCGAACTCGCGCAGCAGGCGCCCCGGCAGGCCGCCCATCAGCAGCAGCGGCAGGAACACCGCCACCAGCGACAGGCTCATGGAGAGCACCGTAAAGCCCACCTCGCGCGTGCCCTGAAGCGCCGCCTGTAGCGGCTTCATGCCCGCTTCCAGATGGCGCGAGATGTTTTCCAGCACCACGATCGCGTCATCCACCACGAAACCGGTGGCGATGGTCAGCGCCATCAGCGACAGGTTGTTGAGGCTAAACCCGCACAGGTACATGGCGGCGAAGGTGCCGATCAGCGATACCGGAACGGCCACCGCCGGAATAAGGGTCGCACGACCGGAGCGCAGGAACAGGAACACCACCAGGATCACCAGCCCCACGGAGATCACCAGCGTCTGCTCCACCTCTTCGAGGGAGGCGCGAATGGTGGGGGAGCGATCCTGCGCAATCTGCAAATCAATCGCCGCCGGAATGGTCTGCTGTAGCTCCGGCAGCCGCTCGCGGATGCTGTTGACCGTCTGGATGATGTTGGCTTCCGGCAGCTTGCGGATCATCAGCAAAATCGCCGGCTTGGCGTTGGTCATCCCGGCGTTGCGCACGTCCTGCACCGAGTCGGTGACGCTGGCGACGTCGCTCAGGCGCACCGCCGCGCCGTTGTTGTAGTGGATAATCAGCGGCTGATATTCGGCGGCGGTTTTCAGCTCGTCGTTGGTCTGGATCTGCCAGCGGTGGCTGCTGTCTTCAATCGCCCCCTGGGGCTTGCGCACGTTGGCGTTGCTGATGGCGGTGCGCACGTCGTCCAGCGACACGCCCTGGTTAAACAGCGCCTGCGGGTTCAGCCCCACGCGCACCGCGGGCAGGGAGCTGCCGCCCACGCTTACATCCCCGACGCCGTCGATCTGGGCGATGGTCTGCGCCAGCTGCGTGGAGGCAAAATCGTACAGCTGCCCTTGGGAATAGGTGTCCGAGGTGAGGGTGAGGATCATCACCGGCGCGTCGGACGGGTTAGCCTTGCGGTAGGTCGGACGGCTCGGCATTCCGCTTGGCAGCAGGCTTTGCGCGGCGTTAATGGCCGCCTGCACGTCGCGCGCCGCGCCGTTAATGTCCCGGTCGAAGCTGAACTCCAGAATGATACGCGTGCTGCCGAGCGAGCTGCTGGAGGTCATTTCGTTGACCCCGGCAATGCGGCCGAGCGATCGTTCCAGCGGCGTGGCGACCGACGAGGCCATCGTTTCCGGCGAGGCGCCCGGCAGCGACACGCTGACCATGATCACCGGGAAATCCACCTGCGGCAGCGGGGCGACCGGCAGCAGCCGGAAGCCCAGCACGCCGCACAGGGTAATGGCGAGCGAAATTAAAATCGTCGCCACCGGACGGTAAATGAAGAGGGCGAAAAACTTCACTTATGCCTCCTCTTCACGTTTCGGGAAGCGGCTTTTGGTCCACAGCGCCAGACGGTCAAACAGCAGATAGATAACCGGGGTGGTGAACAGCGTCAGCACCTGGCTTAGCATCAGGCCGCCCACCATGCCGATACCCAACGGACGGCGGAGCTCCGCCCCGACGCCGGTACTGAGCATCAGCGGCAGCGCGCCTAACAGCGCCGCGAGGGTGGTCATCAGGATAGGACGAAAACGCAGCAGGCAGGCCTGGAAGATGGCGTCGCGCGGCGACATCCCCTGCTCGCGCTCGGCGGCCAGGGCGAAGTCGATCATCATGATGGCGTTTTTCTTCACGATCCCGATCAGCAGGATGATGCCGATAATGGCAATTACGTCCAGTTCGCTCCCCGCCAGCATCAGCGCCAGCAGCGCCCCCACGCCCGCCGTCGGCAGGGTAGAGAGAATGGTGATCGGGTGAATAAAGCTCTCGTACAGCACGCCGAGCACGATATACATCGCCACCACCGCCGCGACGATCAGCCAGACGGTGCTGCCCAGCGCGGCCTGGAACGCCAGCGTGCTGCCCTGGAACTGGGTCTGAATGTCGGTCGGGAAGCTCAGCGCTTTTTCCGCCGACAGCACGGCTTCCACCGCCTCGCCCAGCGAATAGTTGTCCGGCACGTTAAAGGAAATAGTGGTGGACGGGAACTGATCCAGATGGTTGATGGAGAGCGGGGTGTAGCGCTCCTCGACGTTAGCAATCGCGCTTAACGGCACGATGCCGCCGTCCTTGCTGGTCAGGCGCACCGAATCCAGCGCCGCAAGGCCCGGCGTGTTGTCGGTGTCGTGCTCCAGCACCACGCGATACTGGTTCGCCTGGGTATAAATCGTGGAGATCAGGCGCTGGCCGAAGGCGTTGTACAGGGCGTTGTCCACGTCAGACATGCTAATCCCCAGACGGCTGGCGCTGTCGCGGTTCACGTTCACGTAGGCCGCGAGCCCCTTGTCCTGCCAGTCGCTGCTGACGTCGGAAAGCTGCGGCAGCGTCTGGAGCTTGTTCACCAGCTGCGGCACCCAGGTGCTGAGCGCGTCGAGGCTGGTGGCCTGCAACGTGAACTGGTACTGGGTTCGGCTCACCTGGGTATCGATAGTCAGATCCTGAATCGGTTGCAGGTATAGCTCAATGCCCGGCACGCGCGCCACGGCGGTTTGCAGACGCTCAATCACGGCGTTCACGCGGTCGTCACGCTCGTCCAGCGGCTTGAGGTTGATCTGCAAACGGGCGCTGTTCAGCGACGGGTTGGTGCCGTCCACGCCCACGTAGGAGGTGAGGCTTTCCACCGCCGGATCTTTCATGACGATCTCAGCCACCTGCTGCTGGCGCTGGGCCATGCTGGCGAACGACACCGACTGCGGCGCCTGAAGGGTGCCCTGAATAATGCCGTTATCCTGGATCGGGAAGAAGCCTTTCGGGATGAAAATCCACAGCATCACGGACAGCGCCAGCGTGCCAAGCGTCACCCCCAGCGTGGCCCACGGGTGGTTAAGCACTTTTTCCAGCACCCGGCCGTAGGCGGCAATAATGCGCTCGAACATCCGCTCCGAGGCGCGCGAGAAGCGGTTCTGCTTGCGCAGGGACTCGTGGCTCAGCATGCGGGCGCACATCATCGGCGTCAGGGTCAGGGAGACAATCGCGGAAATCAAAATCGCTACCGCCAGGGTGACGGCAAATTCCCGGAACAGCCTCCCGACGATATCGCCCATAAACAGCAGCGGGATCAGCACCGCAATCAGCGAGAAGGTCAGGGAGATAATGGTAAAGCCGATCTCGCCCGCCCCTTTCAGCGCGGCGGCCAGCGGTTTTTCACCTTTTTCGATATAGCGCGAGATGTTCTCGATCACGACGATGGCGTCGTCCACCACGAAGCCGGTGGCTATCGTCAGCGCCATCAGCGTCAGGTTGTTGATCGAGAAGTCGAGGAACACCATCACCGCGAAGGTGCCCACCAGCGACAGCGGCACGGCGACGGCGGGAATGATGGTCGCCGGGACGTTGCGCAGAAACACGTAGATGATCATCACCACCAGCGCGATGGCCAGCATCAGCTCAAACTGGGTGTCGCTTACCGAGGCGCGAATGTTGGTGGTGCGGTCGGAAAGCACCTTCACGCTCACCGACTTCGGCAGGCTTTCGATCAGCTGCGGCAGCATGGTGCGAATGCTGTCGGCGGTGTCGATGATGTTAGCGCCTGGCTGGCGCTGCACGTTCATCACGATCGCCTGCTGCTTGTTCGCCCACGCGCCCAGCCAGCTGTTTTCCGCTCCCTGTTCTACGGTTGCCACATCGCCGAGGCGAACCGGCGCGCCGTTCTGGTAGGCCACAATCAGCTGACGGTATTCATCGGCGGACTGCATCTGGTCGTTGGCGGAGAGCGTTACCGCGCGGGTCGGGCCGTCGAGGGAGCCTTTCGCCGAGTTGACGTTGGCGCTGCTGATGGCGGTGCGGATGGTTTCGCTGGTTAAGCCCAGCGCGGCAATGGCCTGCGCGTTGAGCTTTACGCGCACCGCCGGACGTTGCCCGCCCGCGAGCGTCACCAGCCCCACGCCGGTGACCTGAGAAATCTTCTGCGCCACGCGGGTTTCCACCATGTCTTCCACCTGCGTCATCGGCAGGGCGGAAGAGGTGACCGCGAGGGTCATGATCGGCGGGTCAGCCGGGTTTACTTTGCTGTAGACCGGCGGGTTGGGCAGGTCAGACGGCAGCAGGTTGGTCGCGGCGTTAATCGCGGCCTGCACCTCCTGCTCGGCGACGTCCAGCGACAGCGTGAGCTGGAACTGGAGCGTCACCACCGACGCGCCGCCCGAACTTTGCGACGACATCTGCTTTAAGCCGGACATCTGCCCGAACTGGCGCTCCAGCGGCGCGGTGATGGCGGACGTCACCACATCCGGGCTGGCGCCAGGGTAGAGGGTGACGACCTGAATGGTCGGGTAATCTACTTCCGGCAGGGCCGATACGGGCAGGAAGCGATAGCCGATGATCCCGGCGAGCAGAATCGCCACCATCAGCAGGGTGGTGGCAACAGGGCGCAGAATAAACAGGCGTGACGGCCCACCTGTGGAGCTCGGTGGCATCACCTGCATCAGGAAGCCGCTCCCTGTTTTTTGCGTTCAGCTTTTGCGGGCTGTTCGGCGGTCGTCGTGCTGTCGTGCGCTTCCACCACTTCCACTTTCGCCCCTTCGGTCAGACGGTCGATACCGTCGGTCACCACGCGGTCGCCGGCCGAGAGCCCGGCGCTAATCACCACCGTCTGGCTGTCCTGAATCCCGGTTTTGACCAAATGTTTGCTCACCTTATTGTCGCTGTTCAGCACCCAGACGAAGTTGCCTTCGTTACCCATTTGCAGGGCGGCGGTCGGGATCACCACGGCATTTTCTTCGGTGGCGACCAGCATTCGCGCATTCACAAACTGGTTAGGGAACAGCGCGTCGTCCTGATTGTTAAACCGCGCCTTCAGCTTGATGGTGCCGGTGGTGGTGTCGATCTGGTTATCGAGGCTCAGCAGTTTACCGTCGCTGAGTTTCTGCTTGTTGGTGCGGTCCCAGGCCTCGACGACCAGGCCGTTGCCGCTTTTTTGCGCCTGCATCACGGTGGCGATATCGCTCTCCGGCAGGGTAAAGACCAGATCGATAGGGTGGGTCTGGGTAATGACGACGATCCCGGTGGTGTCACCGCTGGATATCTGGTTGCCGATGTCGACCTGCTTCAGCCCCACGCGGCCGTCGATGGGCGCGGTGATGCGGCTCCAGTCGAGCTGGAGCTGGGCGCTCGCCACGGCGGCCTGGTCGGCTTTGATGGTGCCCTGAGATTCGCTCACCAGCGCCTGCTGGGTGTCCAGCTCCTGACGCGACACCAGATTGGTTTTAACCAGCTGCTGATAGCGCGCCAGATCGCGTCGCGCGTTGGCGAGGGTCGCCTGGTCTTTCGCAAGCTGCCCCTGCGCCTGGGCAAGCGCCACCTTAAACTGGCTCGGGTCGATTTCAGCCAGTAAATCACCGGCTTTTACCTGCTGACCCTCCTGGAAGTGTATCGCCAGAAGCTGGCCGTCAACCCGGCTGCGCACCGTCGCGGTGTTTGCCGCGGTGATGGTGCCGAGCCCGGAGAGATAACGAGGAACCGCTTTATTTTCCGCCGTGGCGGCCTGAACCGGAGCCAGCGCGCCGCCGCGCATACCGTGACGGCCACCGCCGGAAGGGCGCTGCGCCTGGCTGCTGGCGCCCGCAGGTGCCGCTGAACCGGAGGATTGGCTGTGCCAGTACCAGGCGGCGGCAAGCGCCACCACAATGATGCCAGCGGCGATTGCCCAGCGGGATTTATTACTGCCTTTCATCGTTATCTGTTCTCATCCTGAAACACGTCGTGGAATGATACTAGTTTAGTCAGCTAACACAGCGGAAAAATGGAGGAAATATGGAAGACTGTCAGGAATGGTCTGAATGAGGGGGCGGGTTTTGCCGGGTGGCGGCGTTGCCTTACCCGGCCTACTAAACGCTTCGGCGATTTACAG
>NZ_JAKCMV010000080.1 GCF_021440515.1 Enterobacter asburiae
CGTTATCCAGCAGGTTGGTGACCACCCGTTCAATCATCGACACGTCGGCGTTGACCAGCGGCAAGGGGCCGGGCACGTCAATATGCAGGCTTAGCTCCCGGGTGCGCGCGGTGAGCTCAAATTTTTGCGCCACGTCGGAGATCAGCTCCGCCATCGCAAAACGCTCGCGCTGAGGCCTGATGCCGCCGTGCTCCAGACGCGCCAGCTCGAACAGCTGCTGGGAGAGGTGACGCACCTTTTGCCCCTGGCGCAGGGCCACCGCCAGATATTGCTGATGCTCCTGCGCGGTCAGCGTGGAGGCTTTAAGCGACAGCGTTTCAAGATAGCCGAGCAGCGAGGTGAGCGGCGTGCGCAGGTCGTGGGAGATATTGGCGATAAACTCCCGGCGCTGGCGATCGCTGTCCGCCAGCTCGTTCCACTGGGAGGTAATTTTGCGCGCCAGCTCGATAAAGGTGTTGCGCAGGGTCGCCACCTCATCGCCCGAATCCGCGGCCAGCGGCTCGGCCGCCAGCCGTTTAATGGCGCTGATGCTGTCCTGCTCCAGCCCGGCAACCTCGTTCGTCAGGCGTTTGACCGGACGCGCCACCCAGAACCAGACGCCCAGTCCCGCCAGCAGGCCAAACAGCGCCACCAGCAGCAGCGACCACAGGGCGGTGCTCCACAGGGCTTTATGCCAGGCCATCTCCGCCAGCGCGTTCGACTCTTCCCCCTGCAAAATAATGTACAGATACCCGCGCAGCTCGCCCTCCTGACGCAGGGGAACGGCGCTAAAGACCTTGTGACTTTGACTGCGCGGATCGTCGCCAAACACCGGCAACGCCGCCCCGCCGAGGAACGCCTGCACCGGGGCAATGCTGATTTTCTGACGCTGAATATGGCCCGGCGGCGCGGCGTCCGCCAGGATCTCGCCGTCCGGGGAGATCACGTACAGCTCCACGCTCGGATTAAAGGTCATCAGCCGGTCAAAAAGCGGTTTGAGCGTGCTGCGATCGACCCTGCCCCCGGCGTCGAGGATTGGCTCGCGCTGCACAATCTGCTGCGCCAGGCCGCTGGAGAGGCGCTGCACCATGGCATTGCCGTACTGCTGGCTGTTGTACATCTGCACCATGCAGGCCACCGCCGCGCAGAGCAGCAGGAGCAGAACGAACAGCAGCGTCAGGCGCTGGCTCAGGCTAAAACGTCGCATCATGACGGCTCCGCAAACTTGTAGCCTTTGCCCCAGACGGTACGGATGATTTCCGGCTCGGCCGCGTCTTTTTCAATCTTGATCCGCAGGCGGTTAATGTGGGTGTTGACCGTGTGTTCGTAGCCTTCGTGCTGATAGCCCCACACCTGCTCCAGCAGCGCCAGACGCGAGAACACCTCGCCGGGGTGGCGGGCAAAAAAGTAGAGCAGTTCAAATTCTCGCGGCGTGAGATCCACCTCCTGCCCGTGCAGACGCACGCTGCGGCTCAGCGGATCGAGGGTCAGGCCGTGCGCCTGAATCTGGCCGCTGACCTGCGCCTGCCCCATCGCCTGCTGGCGGCGGAACAGCGCTTTGATGCGGGCGATAAGTTCCTGCACGGAGAAAGGCTTGGCGAGGTAGTCGTCCGCGCCGGTTTCCAGCCCGGTAATGCGGTCGGTTTCACTGCTGCGGGCGCTGATAATAATGACGGGCAGATAGCGGGTCATCTGACGGATGCGGCGGCAAATCTCCAGACCGTCGACGCCGGGGAGCATCAAATCGAGGATCACCGCGTCCCAGGGCTGTTGTTCAAGGAGGAGCAGCGCGTTTCCCCCGTCAGGCTCGTGGGTAATGGCGTAGCCTTCGTCTTCCAGGTTGAGGCGTAAAAGCGCCGCGATGTCGCGGTCATCTTCCACCAACAGGATCTGCTTCATGAGTCAGCCTTAATTCAGTTCTTATGGCTTAAGCTTACCTGATTTTGTCGGCGGGAAGAGTTCACATTTTGTTGAACATTGGGCGGGGTTCGTGCCGGGTGGCGGCTACGCCTTACCCGGCCTGGCCGAACCCGTAGGCCCGGTAAGCGCAGCGCCACCGGGCGATGTTGAGGATTAGCGCGTTTTCACCAGCAACGTCAACACTTCGTAATGCGCGGTATGCGGGAACATATCGAAAAGCTGCACGCGTTCAACGCGATAGCCCGGCAGATGGGCGATGTCTTTCGCCATCGTCTGCGCGTTGCAGCTGGAATAGACGATGTACTCCGGCGCCATCTGGCTCAGGTAGTCGCACAGCGCCTTGCCGATGCCGCGACGCGGCGGGTTAACCAGCACCAGCTCCGGCACCGCGCCCTGCCCGGTGGCAAACTGCGTGGAGTCCAGCGCCTGAAAGTGCAGATTGGTTAACCCCAGCTCGGCGGCCGACTGCTTCGCGCAGGTAATGGCCTCGGCGGAAATCTCAATGCCCGTGAGCTGCATCTGCGGCGTGGCGCAGTGCAGGCCAAAACCCCCGACGCCGCAGAACAGATCCCACATGTGATGAATGTTCAGGCTACGCACCCAGTCGCGGGCGGTGGCGTAGAGCGCGCTGGCGACCGTCGGGTTGGTCTGGAAGAAGCTCTGCGGGCGGATCCACAGCGGCACGTCATTGAAGGTTTCAGCCAGCGCGTGCTGCCCGGTGAAGAAAATCTCTTTCTCCCCTTCCATGATCGCCATATGCACCGGCTGGATATTGGCGGTAATGACCTTCAGTTGCGGAAGCTGCTGCATCAGCCACGGCAGCGCCGCGCGCAGCTGTTCCAGCTTCGCCTCGGAGCGCAGGACAAAACGCAGCATCATGCCGCCATCGCGCTGGCTTTCGGTGAGCAGCAGATATTTCAGCTCGCCGCGCCTGCGCGCCACGTTATAGGGCGTTAACCCCGCGCGGGCGATAAACGGCTTAAGGGCGGCAAACACCGGCTCAAAGGAGGCGGGATAAAGCGGGCAGTCGGTGAGATCTTCCGGCGTGCCGTCGCGGTGCAGCATGCCGAGCAGCGGTTTTTCCACGCTGCCGCTGACCACCATTTTGGCTTTATTACGAAAAGCCTGCTCCGGGCCGCTGACGGGTGCGCACCACTCGCCCACCGCCTGTTCTGCCAGCAGCTGGCGCAGGTCGGTCATTTTGGCGGAGAGCTGTTGAGAGATCGGCTGTTCTATCCACTGACAGGAACGACAGCGAGCTGCATCATAGAGTGCGCACTGCATATGAAAACCTTAAGAATCACGAGGGCTGCGATTATACACATTATTGCAGACGGAAGAACCGCTGACTGGATGCCGGGATAAACAGCAAGCAAAGCACCAGCATATCCGGCAGCTTCTGCATCACCAGCGACTGGAAAATCTCGCGTTTCGATCCTCCCGCAATGCTGAACAGCTCCGGATAACCGTAGCCCAGCGAGGCCGCCCACAGATAGCTGGCCGCCGTAACCTGGGTCATAAGATAGATCCAGCGCGCCCAGTTACGCCCTTTCACCAGCGAAAAGGCGCAGTAAATCTCGATGAAGACCAGCACCAGGCTGCTGAGAAAGACCAGCGTCAGGTTCCATGTCTGTACGCTGCGGTGGATAAACTCACCGATGCCGCGCGCGCCCAGGGTGTTCAGCAGCATCAGCACGTCCAGACAGCGGATCATAATAATGGCGAGCGCCGCCACCTGCACCAGCGCAGGAACGTTCGGACGAGCGTGCGAAAGACGTGTTTTTTGAAAGAATCCCACTGTTTTTACTTCCCTGAAAAACAGTGCCGCGACATGCGCGGCACTTCACAGGAAATTTTAAATGCTTCAGCCGCGTCTTGCACGCTGGATATCACGAACGCGTTGTTTTTCCGCGCGCGCCATCAAATACCAGGCGATAAATCCGACAATTCCGACCACGCCGAGGATGATCGAGGCCAGGGCATTGATTTCGGGATTCACCCCCATGCGCACGCTGGAGAAGACCAGCATCGGCAGCGTCGTCGCCCCCGGCCCGGAGACAAAGCTCGCGATAACCAGATCGTCCAGCGACAGGGTAAACGCCAGCAGCCAGCCGGAGATCACCGCGGGCATGATCATCGGCAGCGTAATAATAAAGAAGACCTTCAGCGGCGTTGCCCCCAGATCCATCGCCGCCTCTTCAATGGAGCGATCCAGCTCGCGCAGGCGCGAGGAGATCACCACCGCCACATAAGCGGTACAGAAGGTGACGTGCGCCAGCCAGATGGTCAGCATCCCGCGATCCGCCGGCCAGCCGATGGCGTGCGCCAGCGCCACGAACAGCAGCAGCAGCGACAGGCCGGTGATCACATCGGGCATCACCAGCGGCGCGGTGATCATAAACGCAAAGCCGTTCGCCCCGCGAAAACGCCCGAAGCGCACCATCACCAGCGCGGCAATGGTTCCCAACACGCAGGCCATGGTGGCCGCCAGCGCCGCGATGGTCAGGCTCAGGCCGACGGCGCTCATCATCGCGTCATCGTGGAACAGCTCGCTGTACCAGCGCGTTGACCAGCCCGCCCACACCGTCACCAGCTTCGAGCTGTTGAAGGAGTAAATGACCAGCATCAGCATCGGCGCATACAGGAAGGTAAAGCCGATAATCAGGATCAGGATCCGCCACGGAGAGCGCACTACCGGTAAATTGTTCATCCGTTTCCTCCCATCTGCTTCTGCTGATGCTTGTGGAACCACATGATCGGCACGATCAGCAGCAGCAACATCACGATCGCCACCGCCGAGGCCACCGGCCAGTCGCGGTTATTGAAGAATTCCTGCCACAGCACGCGACCGATCATGATGCTGTCCGGCCCCCCGAGCAGTTCCGGGATCACGAACTCCCCCACCGCCGGAATAAACACCAGCATCGAGCCTGCGATAATGCCCCCTTTGGTCAGCGGCACGATGACGCTAAAGAAGGTTTTTAGCGGACGCGCGCCCAGATCGAGAGAAGCCTCCACCAGGGAGTAGTCGATACGCGTCAGCGCGGTGTAAATCGGCAGCACCATAAACGGCAGATAGGCGTACACAATGCCGATGTAGACCGCCAGATTGGTGTGCAGAATCGTCAGCGGCTGATCGATAACCCCGAGCCAGAGCAGGAAGTTATTCAGTATGCCGTTATTTTTGAGGATCCCCATCCAGGCGTAGACGCGGATCAGGAACGAGGTCCAGGACGGCAGGATCACCAGCAGCAGCAGGATGTTGCGCGTCGACGGCTTGCTGTGCGCCACCGCCCACGCCAGCGGATACCCCATCATCAGGCAGCAGAACGTCGAGATCGCCGCCACCTGCAACGACTGTAAGTACGCCTCGAAATAGAGCGGATCGTCGGTCAGTTGCAGGAAGTTCCCGAGGTTCAGCGTCAGGGTCAGCTGCCCGTCCGCCCACTCCAGGAGATCGGTATAAGGCGGGATCGCCCGGGCCATCTCCGCGAGGCTGATTTTGAAAACAATCAGGAACGGCAGCAGAAACAGCAGGATCAGCCAGATATAAGGCATGGCGATCACCAGCTTGCGCCCGTGACGCATGTTCATCCGCGCCAGCCAGCGTGCGAAACCGCCCGGTGCCTTAACGCGGGCAGGAGGTTCTAATGTGCTCATGATCGCTCCTTATACCGTCAGCACGACGCAGCTGTCCGCGTCCCAGCACAGACGCACTTCGTCGCCCCAGGTCGGCTGCCCTTTGCGATAGCGATGTTCATTCTGCAACTGAGCGCTGAGCATCTGACCGCTTTTCAGGCGGACGTGGTAGATGGACAGGTCGCCCAGATAGGCAATGTGTACTACCTCGCCCACGGCAAAGTTATAGCCATCGGCCGGCGGCTCGTCGCAAAGCATGATTTTTTCCGGACGCAGGGCCACGTATACCGGCACGTTATCCACCACTGAGTTATCGGTGTCGACCTTCAGCGGATGCACCAGCCCCGGCGATTCGATCACCAGGCCGTCCTCCTGACGATCTTTCAGGAGCCCTTCAAAGACGTTTACCGAGCCGATAAATTCCGCGCTGTAGCGGGTGGTCGGATGCTCGTAGATCTCTTCCGGCTCGCCAATCTGCACGAACTTGCCGCGGTTCATGATGGCGATACGCCCGGCCATGGTCATCGCCTCTTCCTGGTCGTGGGTCACCATCACGCAGGTCACCCCCACGCGCTCCAGGATATCCACCACTTCAAGCTGCATCCGGTCGCGCAGCTTTTTATCCAGCGCCCCCATCGGTTCGTCGAGCAGCAGCAGTTTCGGGCGTTTGGCGAGGCTTCGCGCCAGCGCCACGCGCTGACGCTGGCCGCCGGAGAGCTGATGCGGTTTACGCTTCGCGAACTCCTGCATATGCACCAGGCTCAGCATTTCGGCCACGCGGGCGTTGATTTCTGTCTTAGGCAGCTTGTCCTGCTTGAGCCCAAATGCGATGTTCTGCTCAACCGTCATGTGCGGGAACAGGGCGTAGGACTGGAACATCATGTTAATGGGACGCTGATACGGCGGCACGCTGGAGAGGTCAACGCCGTCCAGCACGATCTGCCCGGCGCTGGGCTGTTCAAAACCGGCCAGCATTCGCAGCAGGGTCGATTTACCACAGCCCGATGCGCCAAGCAGCGCAAAAATCTCACCTTTGTAGATCGTCAGGCTGACGTCATCCACGGCATGTTGGCCGTCAAAGGATTTGGTGAGGTTGCGGATTTCAAGAAGCGGGGTCAGCGCTTTACGGACTTTCGCCTGCGGGCGGGGGGTAGCGTCATTCACGGGGTGCTCTCCGGTAGAGATCAAAACTGGTGCAAACGCACCGTCAGGGTGCGCATCGCCGGGCGGTCCTGGAGATTGCCCGGCCTACGGATTTTGTCGGCCCGGTGAGCCATGGGCCACCGGGCAACAATTCCAGACGCCTTATTTACCGCTTTTCACCTTGGTCCACGCACGGGTACGCACGCGGTCAATTTTTGGATCCTGCACTTTCAGGGTGAACAGCTTCGCGAACACGTCCGCTGGCGGATAGATAGCCGGGTTATTGCGGATCTCTTCGCTTACCATCGGCACGGAGGCCTTGTTACCGTTGGCGTAGTAAACGTGATCGCTGATGTGCGCAATCACTTCCGGACGCATCAGGTAGTTCAGGAACTGATAGGCTTCGTCTTTGTTCTTCGCATCCGCAGGCATGGCGAAGACGTCGAAGAAGGCCAGCGCCCCCTCTTTTGGAATGAAGTAAGAAACGTTCACGCCGTTTTTCGCCTCCTTCGCGCGGTTAGCCGCCTGCCATACGTCGCCCGCCCAGCCGATCGCCACGCAGATGTCGCCGTTTGCCAGGTCATTGATGTACTGGGAGGAGTGGAAATAGCGAATGTTTGGACGCAGCTTCAGCAGCAGATCTGTCGCCGGCCCGGTGTAATCGTCGGCTTTGCTGCTGTTCGGATCTTTGCCCAGATAGTTCAGCACGGTGGCGAAAATCTCTTCTGGCGCATCGAGGAAGGAGACGCCGCAGCTTTTCAGCTTCTCAAGGTTTTCCGGCTTCAGCACCACGTCCCAGCTGTCCAGCTTGACGTCTTTACCGAGCACCGCTTTGACCTTATCGACGTTATAGCCAATCCCGGTGGTCGCCCACAGGTAAGGCATGGCGTATTTGTTGTCCGGATCGTGCTTCGCGACCAGCTTTAACACTTCCGGGTCGAGGTTTTTCCAGTTCGGGAGTTTGCTTTTATCCAGCGGCTGGAAGACCCCGGCGGTCAGCTGACGCTCCAGAAAGCTTGCGGAAGGCACCACCAGGTCGAAGCCGGTGCTGCCGGCCATCAGTTTTCCTTCGAGCACTTCGTTAGAATCGAACACGTCGTAAACGACTTTAATGCCGGTCTCTTTTTCAAAATTAGCCACCGTGTCCGGCGCAATATAGTCAGACCAGTTATAGACGTGCAGCGTTTTTTGTTCCGCAGCGAGCGTGCCGACAGAAACAGCCATCAGAGCACCCGCAACCAGACCCGATAACCACTTTTTATTCAAGGCGATCATATCTTTATTCCTTCTGAAAGCTCGTTAACAAACGAACTAAAACTGTGCAATCTGGAGATATGCAAAAATCATGCATATTTTGTCGCTCTGACTGAAAGGTGAAAAAAGAATTTTTCCGCCAGGAACCGCTCGCTTTTTTAAGCTTCGCAAGAATAACTGTAGCCTGTGTCCCCGGCTATAGCCCAGACGAAAAAACGCCTTTTATCAATTTTTTATGCACGTAACGTCTATGTGATAAGCCGAAATGGCCCGGAGTGAGGTGAATAATTCTTTAAGAAAAGGTTAAATGCAGCATAAAAGAGGGTGTTATGCAGCCGCTCTGGCAGCGACTGCGCAAAAGTCAGACAGCCTCAGTGGAGAAAATTGGCCGATGCTTCGTTATTTTCTGCTTCGTCTTCATTGCTGAACAACAGGTGATGCGCGCTGGCTTCCATCATGACCATTGAGATCTGCTCTTCGCTGAGGCGCATGAACCAGGAAAACTGCTTGAAGGAGACGCCCGCACCGGAGAATAAAGACTGGCAAACCACCAGCTTCGGCAGGTTATCGTCCTGTATGTCGAGAAACGCTTTCACCGTCAAAGAACTGGCGTTAATCGCCGAGAGATCCGAGGCCAGCGCCAGCAGCGCAGAGGGTTTCACTTCCGCGAGGGCGGAAAAAAGAATGACGTCGTTGATCAGATCGATTTTGGCATCGAAAATGCCGTCGAAATTTTGCATGTGCGGCAGATGCAGCGCCTGACAAGAGTCGCACTCAAAGTAGGTGATACCTGCATCGTCGAGCCATTGACGTAACGTATCCAGGGTGGGTACGACCTGTAATTCCATAGCAATAAAGCCTCTTAAAATAAACGTTGTCCAGATTACGCAAAAAGCGCGCACTTATCCATTTAACCGCCCGTTTTCAGGCAAAAGCCCGGCGTCGCGTGGCGCTCAATCCACGCGATCATTTTACCGGCGATATCAACGCCCGTGGTTTTCTCAACCCCTTCAAGCCCCGGCGAGGCGTTAACCTCCATCACCAGCGGCCCGCGCGTGGCCCGCAGCAGATCGACACCCGCCACGTCCAGCCCTAAGGTCTGCGCCGCTTTTACCGCCATCTCACGCTCGCGATCGCTAATTTCCGCGATACGCGCCACGCCGCCCCGGTGCAGGTTAGAGCGAAAATCGCCCTCTTTCGCCTGGCGCTCAATGGCCGCCACGACCTCATCGCCCACCACGAAACAGCGGATGTCCCGCCCTTTCGCCTCTTCTATATATTCCTGCACCAGAATATGGGCATTGAGGCCGCGAAACGCGTCAATCACGCTTTCCGCCGCCTGGCGCGTTTCGGCCAGCACCACGCCGATGCCCTGGGTGCCTTCCACCAGCTTGATCACCAGCGGCGCGCCGCCCACCATGTCGATCAGATCGCTGGTGTCGTCCGGCGAATGGGCAATACCGGTGACGGGCAGATCCAGCCCCTGACGGGCCAGCAGCTGTAGGGAGCGCAGCTTATCCCGGGCGCGGGAGATAGCGACGGATTCATTCAGGGGATAGCTGCCCAGCATTTCAAACTGGCGCAGCGCCGCGGTGCCGTAATAGGTGATCTGGGAGCCGATGCGGGGGATCACCGCATCGAAGTGCGGCAGTCGGCGGCCTTTGTAATGAATCGACGATGCCGCAGGATCGATATTCATATAGCAGGACATCGGATCGAGGATCTCAATCTGATGACCGCGTTTGGCCGCCGCTTCTCGCAGGCGTTTGCATGAATAGAGCGTTCCATCCCGGGACAAAATGGCGATTTTCACCCTGCACCTCTCTAAAGACATGGAAAAAGCCTGCGTATCATACAGAAAGGACTATCTCGTCGCCCAGCCCTGCTTATGCAAATAGTCGAGAATAAACGGGCGGTTCTCTTTGATGATGGTGCGACGAATATGGTCAGTCCAGGTATCGCGACGGTTATTGCTGTCGCGCGTCAAATAATAGTTCGACAGCTCTTCGTCGTATTGATCCAGCACAGCCTGATCGACCGGCTGATAGTGATTTTCATGTACCAGCATGGCAGCAGGAATACGCGGCTTCAGATCCGGGTTATCCGCAGGCCAGCCTAATCATAATGAATCCCATCAAAGGCGAACACACCGTAAGCCTTACAGAACAAGGGATTCAACATGAAAAATTCTAACGGTATCCGTGCTGCACTTCAAATCATCACCCGTGTTAGCGAACTTGTTAACGCTGGTCTGAAACTCAAAGATCAGAAAACTACTCTTCGTCGTGTACTACTGGAACTGGCAAATGAAGCACCAGCGGAAATCCTTGAAGCTGTTCATGTAGCCCTTCGCTCTCCTTCTAACGTTATCCGTACTATGTTCGATGATCTGTTGTGCCTGAGTAGTTGCAATTTGAAGCATTGCAGTACGAACTAATGAGGAAAATTTACTGATCTATGATTCGACCAGTTGAACCGGGATCAGGGTTCCGGCCTTCTCTCTCATGTTGAGTTGTGCAATATCGGCTTCGGCTTGAAGTTTCCGAAGTTTGGCGGCTTCGATTTGTTCCTTGTTATCCATCGTTCGAAGCGGGCTAATGATGTTGGCAACAACCCATTCAGTAATCTCTGGTTCGCGAAATTACCGCTTGTCAGAACACCAGCATGAATCCGCGCCCCGTTCGTTGATCCAGTTCGTGACCAATTTAATGTCGAATCCGTACCGCTTCGCAATTGTGCTTTTAGTTAAGTATTCCAACGTAATTTTCTCTCTATGTTTTACGTAATCTTGTACTGGTATTTATGAGAAAAAATACTCGGGGAAATTCTGAACAATCGCGGAAGATGTGAACAAAGCGTTACATTATCACAGAAAATAATTTGATAGGTTCTGGCGATGAGTTACAGGATTGGACTGGAATTATTTTACTATATACACGAAAAAGAACGAGCGGCTGAAACATCCCGATTTCCCGTCCTTCGGGAGGACCCGTTTGATCACATCAGAACCCGATTCGGCACCTTTTGTTGATCTTCGTCACGCGATCAATCGAGAATCATCATTGAAATAGTTGCCTGTAGAAAAAAAACATATAAAAATGAATTACGATCCATACTGAGTAATAATAATGAGTTCTGATATTCCGACACACCTTTACAAGTATAAAAGTTTTAGTGTTGACAGCTTAGATTTGCTTGTTAATGATAAACTATATTTTGCTAACCCTAACAGCTTCAACGATCCTTTAGATTGCAACCCTTCAATTAAAGACAACATTCATGATGTTGACGTGTTGAAAGATATTCTAAAGAAATTGATAATCGACAACACTAAAAATGAGCTAACTGAAGCGGCATCTAAAATAAAATACACTGGGCCGAGAACACTTGAAAAGATCGAATTATTAGGCGAACACGAAGCCGCGCAAGTATTGTCAGGTATCGATGATTATTTGTTGATCTTCGATGATGATATAGTTTTCGTGCTTAATGACATGCTCGAACTAATCAAAAAAAATCTAATGACTAATTATACTAGTGGTGTTCTGTCATTAGCACAAAATTATGATTGTCCGTTGATGTGGTCGCACTATGCAGATCAACATAAAGGATTCTGTATTGGGTACGATGTATCTGACAATGGTTTTTATGATATTCATGCTTTGAATTATGGCGGTTCTCGTTTTATTACTACACAACAGATTTACGATATGCTTTTTGGTTCAACCGAATCAATTAGGAAAAGCGCGAAGAAAGCAATTGATGAAGTTGTGTTATTGAGTAAAGCCCCGCAATGGTGTTATGAAAAAGAACATCGTGTGATCCTTGAGCAGGGGTTACAAGATAATCCGTTCAGGCTGAGTGATGTAACCTTCGGTTTGCGGTTCAAAGATTCTGCAAAATACTCCGTGATGCAAGCGTTATCAGGTAGAGGCGGTGATTTAGCATTTTACGAGATGGTGTTAAGTAATGATTCTTTTGAACTGGGAAGGATACCCCTGTCGCTAGAAGATATGCCAATGCGCCATTTTCCTAAAAATAATTATCTGGTGTATCAAGATTTCATGGATCTCTCAAATATTCCTGACTCTTAAATTCCATTAGGTGGTTCTGAGGCGGCGAGAACATCACCGCCTTGAATGTTTAGCGTGTAAATAAATTATAAGTAAAATTCCTTCACTCACTTTTAATTCTAATATACTCATCCTTATCCATCACTACCGATAAAATTATCCATCTCAAAATCCTCCACCAAAAATACGCCACTTCAACACTTTGCGATGTATCATCATCTAGCATACCATGAGCAACAGTATTTCTTAAGTTAGGGCCATTTGGATTAGTTAAAAGCATTTTCAATTCAAAAAGAAAATCCTCATCAAATATATCTTTGGCGCTATCTTTGCTTAATAAAGTATTGATTGACACCTCAGTACTTTTGGCATTTCTTTCGATAATCGCTGTGTAATCTCCAAAATCATATAGAATTTTTCTTATTGTATCTTCGATAAGAGGGGCCAGTAGATGAACTGAAGTAGCATAATCTCCTTCTAATCCAAACATCAACGCTCTAGAAAAAAGCATTTTTTTATTCGGATCGATAAATGCGCATTCAGTACATATTCTTTTTATAAAACCAAAATCTATATAATGTTGTTCAATAATCTTGTCAAGAGCAGGGATTATGAAAGCTTTTACTTTATATGAAATCTCATATGAAAACTCTGACGTAAGTGGGATTATTATTTTTTCGAGATCATCTGGGTCTACATCATCAATATCGATTCCCATTGAAGAACCTACAATCCTACCCTCAGCATCTATAACGGTATTGCCAAACATGTGACTTATTGGATGACGCTTTATGCTATCAACGCATCTTTCAACTAATTTTCTTTTACTAATATTATTCGTTACGAAACAAAAATAAACTAAAGCTACTAATATGTTAGGTTTATCAGTAACATGACTGATTGCTTTGTTAACTTCATCAGAAATATCAAAAGGATCAGACTTGATTATTACCATCGATTCTGACGCGATCTTGCCTTCATGTCGTATTTTGGCCTTTAACCTTTCAATTTCATTTGCAATGCCAAATTTTTCTCTTATTAATACTTTAGTTGATTGATAAAGTTTTAGAGCATTTTTATAAGAACTTATGGCAATTAACCCTACATTTTTCTCGCCTTCTTCGTTGTAAACTCTTGCTTGGGCAATGTTTACTAACTGGCATCTATGGTCGCCATCTCCATTGTAAAGATCATTCTTATATCTTTCATACAAAATGTCCAAACATATT
>NZ_JAKCMV010000081.1 GCF_021440515.1 Enterobacter asburiae
GTAACACCAACAACCATTGAGTTCAGCAGGGCACGCGCGGTACCAGCCTGAGCCCATCCATCCACGAAACCATCACGTGGACCGAAGGTCAGAGCGTTATCTGCATGTTTAACTTCAACAGCATTGTTGAGGGTACGAGTCAGCTCGCCGTTTTTACCTTTGATCGTAATAACCTGACCGTCGATTTTTACATCAACGCCGGCAGGAATAACGACCGGTGCTTTAGCAACACGAGACATTCTTTCCTCCGATTAGGCTACGTAGCAGATAATTTCGCCACCAAGACCAGCCTGGCGCGCTGCACGATCAGTCATAACACCTTTAGAGGTAGAAACAACTGCGATACCAAGACCAGCCATAACTTTTGGCAGCTCATCTTTTTTCTTATAGATGCGCAGGCCTGGGCGGCTGACACGCTGAATGCTTTCTACAACAGCTTTACCCTGGAAATACTTGAGAGTAAGTTCCAGTTCCGGCTTGGTGTCGCCTTCAACTTTAAAATCTTCGATAAAACCTTCTTCCTTCAGCACGTTGGCAATTGCCACTTTCAGCTTGGCGGAAGGCATGGTGACCGCAACTTTGTTCGCGGCCTGACCGTTACGGATACGGGTCAGCATATCCGCGATCGGATCTTGCATGCTCATCTGTCTTTACTCCCGTGATTCAATTGGTAATTACCAGCTAGCCTTTTTCAAGCCTGGTACTTCACCGCGCATGGCGGCTTCACGCAGTTTGATACGGCTCAACCCAAACTTGCCCACATAACCATGTGGACGACCTGTTTGACGACAGCGGTTACGCTGACGAGACGGGCTGGAATCACGCGGCAGAGACTGCAGCTTGAGAACCGCATTCCAACGATCTTCGTCGGAAGCGTTCACATCAGAAATGATCGCTTTCAGTTCAGCGCGTTTAGCGAAGAATTTATCAGCTAAAGCTACGCGCTTTACTTCGCGTGCTTTCATTGATTGCTTAGCCATTCAGTAACCCTACCTTACTTGCGGAACGGGAAGTCAAAGGCAGCCAGCAGAGCACGGCCTTCTTCGTCAGATTTCGCAGTAGTGGTAATGGTAATATCCAAACCACGCACGCGGTCGACTTTATCGTAGTCGATTTCTGGGAAGATGATCTGCTCACGGACACCCATGCTGTAGTTACCACGACCGTCGAAAGACTTAGCGGACAAGCCACGGAAGTCACGGATACGTGGAACAGCAATAGTGATCAGGCGCTCAAAGAACTCCCACATGCGTTCGCCACGCAGAGTTACTTTACAGCCGATCGGATAGCCCTGACGGATTTTGAAGCCTGCAACTGATTTGCGTGCTTTGGTGATCAACGGCTTTTGACCGGAGATTGCTGTTAGGTCAGCTGCTGCGTTATCCAGCAGTTTCTTGTCAGCGATCGCTTCACCAACACCCATGTTCAGGGTGATCTTCTCGACCCGAGGGACTTGCATGACAGAATTGTAGTTAAACTCAGTCATGAGTTTGTTAACTACTTCGTCTTTGTAGTAATCATGCAGTTTCGCCATCGTACTACTCCAAATTACTTGATAGTTTCGCTGTTAGACTTGAAGAAACGGACTTTTTTGCCGTCTTCGAATCTAAAGCCTACACGGTCAGCCTTGCCGGTAGCCGCATTAAAGATTGCAACGTTAGAAACCTGAATAGCAGCTTCTTTTTCAACGATGCCACCTGGTTGGTTCAGGGCCGGAACCGGCTTCTGATGTTTCTTAACCAGGTTGATACCTTCAACGACGAGTTTGCCGGAAGACAGAACATTTTTTACTTTACCGCGTTTACCTTTATCTTTACCGGTTAACACGATAACTTCGTCATCACGACGGATTTTCGCTGCCATGATTCGCTCCTTAGAGTACTTCTGGTGCCAGAGAGATAATTTTCATGAACTTTTCAGTACGAAGTTCACGAGTTACCGGCCCAAAGATACGCGTGCCGATAGGCTGCTCGCTGTTATTGTTTAAAATAACGCATGCATTACCATCGAAGCGAATGACAGAACCGTCAGGGCGACGAACACCCTTCTTGGTGCGCACCACTACCGCCTTCAGCACATCACCTTTTTTGACCTTACCACGTGGAATTGCTTCCTTGATGGTGATCTTGATGATGTCGCCTACGCCTGCGTAGCGACGGTGCGAGCCACCCAGAACCTTGATACACATTACGCGACGTGCACCGGAGTTGTCGGCGACGTTCAGCATAGTCTGTTCTTGGATCATTTTAGTGCTCCGCTAATGTCAACTACTACCTGAGACTCTAAAATCAGAGCCGTTAAAAAGCCCCATATCGAGGGCGCGGCATTATAACACCGCTTCTGCAATATGGGTAGAAAAAATAAACGGCTCATCGCTGAGCCGTTTATTCGTATTGAGAATGCGTACTCTATTACAGAACCGCTTTCTCTACAACGCGAACCAGCGTCCAGGACTTAGTCTTGGACAGTGGACGGCATTCACGGATTTCAACCTTGTCGCCGATACCACATTCGTTGTTCTCGTCATGTACGTGCAGTTTGGTCGTACGTTTGATGAATTTACCGTAGATCGGGTGTTTCACAATACGTTCGATAGCTACAACAATGGATTTCTCCATTTTGTCGCTAACAACACGACCTTGCAGAGTACGGATTTTATCGGTCATTACGCACCCGCCTTCTGAGTCAGTAAAGTCTTAACGCGTGCAACATTGCGACGCACTTGCTTCAGCAGGTGAGTCTGTTGCAGCTGGCCACTTGCAGCCTGCATACGCAGGTTGAACTGCTCACGCAGCAGGTTCAGCAGCTCAGCGTTCAGCTCTTCAACGCTTTTTTCACGCAGCTCTTTTGCTTTCATTACATCACCGTCTTAGTTACAAAGGTGGTTTTGATAGGCAGTTTCGCTGCTGCCAGGCCGAAGGCTTCACGGGCCAGCTCTTCCGGAACACCGTCCATTTCATAAAGGACTTTGCCCGGTTGGATCAAGGCAACCCAGTACTCCACGTTACCTTTACCTTTACCCATACGAACTTCCAGTGGCTTCTCGGTGATTGGTTTGTCCGGGAATACACGGATCCAAATCTTACCTTGACGCTTAACTGCACGGGTCATTGCACGACGTGCTGCTTCGATCTGACGTGCAGTCAGACGACCACGGCCAACAGCTTTCAGACCGAAAGTGCCGAAGCTAACATCCGTACCCTGCGCCAGACCACGGTTGCGGCCTTTGTGCACTTTACGGAATTTTGTACGCTTTGGTTGTAACATCAGCGACGCTCCTTATTTACGGCCTTTACGCTGCTGCTTTTTAGGTTGAGCAGCCGGTTTTTCCGGTTGTTCAACAGCAGCCATACCACCCAGGATCTCACCTTTGAAGATCCATACCTTAACGCCGATTACACCGTAAGTGGTGTGCGCTTCAGAGGTGTTGTAGTCAATGTCAGCACGCAGAGTGTGCAGCGGTACGCGACCTTCGCGGTACCATTCGGTACGTGCGATTTCCGCGCCGCCCAGACGGCCGCTAACTTCAACTTTGATACCTTTAGCGCCCAGACGCATTGCGTTCTGTACAGCACGCTTCATAGCACGACGGAACATAACACGACGTTCCAGCTGAGAAGTGATGCTGTCAGCAACCAATTTAGCGTCCAGTTCAGGCTTACGAACTTCAGCGATATTGATCTGTGCAGGAACGCCAGCGATATCCGCTACGACCTTGCGCAGTTTTTCTACGTCTTCGCCTTTCTTACCGATCACGATGCCAGGACGAGCGGTGTGAATAGTCACACGGATGCTCTTAGCTGGACGCTCGATAACGATACGAGATACAGACGCTTTAGCCAGTTCCTTAGTCAGGTACTGACGTACTTTAAAATCGCTGTCCAGGTTGTCAGCGAATTCTTTGGTGTTCGCAAACCAGGTAGAGTTCCATGGTTTTACAATACCCAGGCGAATACCATTAGGATGTACTTTCTGACCCATTGCTAGTCTCCAGAGTCTCAGCGATCGGACACAACCACAGTAATGTGGCTGGTGCGCTTCAGGATGCGATCTGCACGACCTTTCGCACGCGGCATAATGCGCTTCATGCTTGGGCCTTCGTCTACGAAAATTTTCGCAACTTTCAGATCGTCAATGTCAGCGCCATCGTTGTGTTCAGCGTTAGCAATGGCAGATTCCAGTACTTTCTTGACCAATACCGCAGCTTTCTTGTTGGTATAGGTCAGGATGTCCAGGGCCTGCGACACTTTCTTACCGCGAATCAGGTCAGCAACAAGGCGAACCTTCTGAGCAGAAGAACGAGCATGGCGATGTTGAGCTAAAGTTTCCATCTCTTCCTCCTACCTTATTTCTTCTTCGCTTTTTTATCAGCAGCGTGGCCGCGATAAGTACGAGTCGGTGCGAATTCACCCAGTTTGTGACCAACCATTTCGTCGGAGACAAAGACTGGAACGTGCTGACGACCATTATGGACAGCGATGGTCAAACCGATCATGTTAGGAAAGATCGTTGAACGACGGGACCAAGTGCGCAGGGGCTTCTTGTCTCCGCTTTCCACCGCTTTCTCTACCTTCTTCAGCAAGTGCAGGTCAATAAAAGGACCTTTCTTGAGAGAACGTGGCATGGCTTATCCTCTAAAATTATTTGCTACGGCGACGTACGATAAATTTATCAGTACGCTTGTTGCTGCGGGTCTTCTTACCTTTGGTCTGAACGCCCCACGGAGTTACCGGGTGCTTACCAAAGTTACGACCTTCACCACCACCATGTGGGTGGTCTACTGGGTTCATCGCAGTACCGCGAACGGTAGGACGAACACCACGCCAGCGTGCAGCACCTGCTTTACCCAGAACGCGCAGCATATGCTCAGCATTGCCAACTTCGCCCAGAGTAGCGCGGCAGTCTGCTTCGACTTTACGCATTTCACCAGAACGCAGACGCAGGGTGACATAAGCACCATCACGAGCAACGATCTGAACGTAAGTACCAGCGGAACGAGCCAGCTGACCGCCTTTACCTGGTTTCATTTCTACGTTATGAACGGTAGAACCAACCGGGATATTGCGCATCGGCAGGGTGTTGCCTGCTTTGATTGCAGCATCAACGCCAGACTGAATCTGGTCGCCAGCTTTCAGGCCTTTAGGGGCCAGGATGTAACGGCGTTCGCCATCTTTGTACAGAACCAGCGCGATGTTCGCGGAACGGTTCGGATCGTACTCAAGACGCTCAACAACTGCTGGGATACCGTCTTTGTTGCGTTTGAAGTCAACAATACGATAAGCCTGCTTGTGGCCACCACCGATGTGACGAGTGGTGATACGGCCATTGTTGTTACGACCACCGGATTTGCTGTTTTTTTCCAGCAACGGAGCAAAAGGTTTGCCCTTGTGCAGCTCAGGGTTAACCACTTTAACTACGTGGCGACGACCCGGAGATGTCGGTTTACATTTAACAACTGCCATTGTATTACTCCTCCGACTTACTCAGCGCCGCCAACGAAGTCCAGGTTCTGGCCTTCTTTAAGGGTGACGTAAGCTTTTTTCCAGTCGCTACGACGACCGATACGCTGTCCGTGACGTTTAACTTTCCCTTTAACTACCAGGGTGTTAACGACTTCGACTTCGACTTCAAACAGTTTCTGCACAGCAGCTTTGATTTCTGCTTTGGTCGCGTCTTTAGCAACTTTGAGAACGATGGTGTTAGTTTTTTCCATCGCAGTAGACGCTTTTTCAGAAACGTGCGGTGCACGCAGCACCTTCAGCAGACGTTCTTCACGAATCATGCCAGCATCTCCTCAACTTGCTTAACAGCATCAGCAGTCATTACGACTTTGTCGAAGGCGATCAGGCTAACCGGGTCGATACCAGTTGCATCGCGTACGTCAACCTTGTGCAGGTTGCGCGCAGCCAGGAACAGGTTTTCGTCCAGCTCACCGGTGATGATCAGCACATCTTCCAGAGCCATGTCTTTCAGTTTCTGTGCCAGCAGCTTAGTTTTAGGCGCTTCAACAGAGAATGATTCGACAACGATCAGACGATCCTGACGTACCAGTTCGGACAGGATGCTTTTCAGCGCGCCGCGGTACATCTTTTTGTTAACTTTTTGACTGTGGTCCTGTGGACGCGCAGCGAAGGTCACGCCACCTGAACGCCAGATCGGGCTCTTGATAGAACCTGAACGCGCACGGCCGGTACCTTTCTGGCGCCATGGCTTTTTGCCAGAACCAGTTACTTCAGCACGAGTCTTCTGAGCACGAGTACCCTGACGAGCACCAGCTGCATAAGCAACAACAACCTGGTGAACCAGCGCTTCGTTGAAATCACGACCGAAGGTAGTTTCGGAAACAGTCAGCGCGCTCTGCGCGTCTTTCAATACTAATTCCATTGCTATCCCCTTACGCCTTCACAGCTGGTTTAACGATCAGGTCGCTACCGGTTGCACCCGGAACTGCACCTTTAACCAGCAGCAGGTTGCGCTCAGCGTCAACACGTACTACGTCCAGGCTCTGAACAGTTACACGTTCGTTACCCAGCTGACCTGCCATTTTCTTGCCTTTGAACACTTTGCCCGGAGTCTGGTTCTGACCGATAGAACCCGGAACGCGGTGAGACAAGGAGTTACCGTGGGTAGCGTCCTGGGTACGGAAGTTCCAGCGCTTAACGGTACCAGCAAAACCTTTACCTTTAGAGGTACCGGTTACGTCAACTTTTTTAACGTCAGCAAACAGCTCAACGCTAATGTCCTGACCTACGGTGAACTCTTCGCCTTCAGCAAGACGGAATTCCCACAGACCACGGCCAGCTTCTACGCCAGCTTTAGCGAAGTGACCCGCTTCTGGTTTGGTTACACGGTTAGCTTTTTTAGCACCAGTGGTCACCTGAACAGCGCGGTAGCCATCGTTAGCCAGATCTTTAACCTGAGTAACGCGGTTTGCTTCAACTTCGATTACGGTTACTGGGATTGAAACGCCATCTTCAGTGAAGATGCGGGTCATGCCCACTTTTTTACCGACTAAACCAATCATTGTATCAACCTCTCAATCGCTCGATGACCTGATTAACCCAGGCTGATCTGCACGTCTACACCGGCAGCCAGATCCAGACGCATCAGAGCATCAACGGTTTTCTCAGTTGGCTCAACGATGTCAACCAGACGCTTGTGAGTGCGGATTTCGTACTGATCACGCGCGTCTTTGTTAACGTGCGGAGAGATCAGAACGGTGAAGCGCTCTTTGCGGGTCGGCAGCGGGATCGGACCACGGACTTGCGCACCAGTGCGCTTAGCAGTCTCGACGATTTCCGCGGTTGATTGATCGATCAGACGATGATCAAACGCTTTAAGGCGGATACGGATTCTTTGGTTCTGCATGAGACCAGAGCTCCAATTATTTTATAAACGAAAATGATTACTCCTCAAACCCATTACGATTGATGGGAGAGTGTAACCGTTCTTACGTAGCTCCCCAATTGGGAGCATTGTTGAGCAACAAAATGAGTTACTCCGGTTCAGATTGAACCAGCCGTCAATTACGACAAGCCCGCGCATTATACGTAAATCTGAGCCAGACGCAAGCCTAGTTTAGATATTAAGCGTCCAGGATACGTTTTGCGTGACTGCTCGCAACATATTTAGAAATGTAATCCGCAGAGTATTTTTTACGGAAGGAGGTAAGCAGCCCACTTCTTTGTCATTTGTCACCGACATGCGTTTTGTAGAGGATGCGCGGAAATCCTTTTTGAGGCGAAAACATGTTAACCCCCCTCCCCTTTCTGTTTATCTATCTGCTCCTGACGATTTTGCTGGTTCGTAGCGATATTCTTCACGGGCTCTTACCCGACAAGCTTGTTTGTCCTTTGCTTTGGTTGGGTCTGCTTTACCATCTGTGCATAAAACCTGACGATCTTTCCGACGCAGTGACGGGGGCAATGGTGGGTTATCTGGGGTTTGCGGCTATCTACTGGGGGTACCGGCTGGTACGAAAACGCGAAGGTATGGGGTATGGCGATGTGAAATATTTCGCAGCACTCGGTGCCTGGCATGGCGTCTGCATTTTGCCTGTACTGGCATTAACTGCCGCACTCACGGCGATGAGCTATTTGACTATCCGGAAATTGGTGCTTCGGGATAACTATGCGTTTAAAAACCCACTGCCCTTCGGGCCATTTCTGGCGGCAGCGGGTTTATGCGCTAGCTGGCAGGAGGTGATTAATCTGCCACTTTAATTTGTGACTGGAGGTAGTTCTGCAAACCGATTTTGCTAATCAGGTCGAGTTCAGTTTCCAGCCAGTCAATATGGCCTTCTTCATCTGCCAGAATTTGAATCATCATATCGCGGCTGACATAGTCATGGACGCTGTCGGCATAGGCGATTGCTTCGCGCAGATCTTTCGCGCCTTCAAGTTCCAGCCTGAGGTCGGAACGTAGCATCTCCTCAACATCTTCACCGATGCCCAGTTTGCCAAGATCCTGTAGGTTAGGAATACCTTCAAGGAAAAGGATACGCTCGATGTACTTATCGGCGTGTTTCATTTCATCGATGGATTCGTGATATTCAACATCGTTGAGGCGAGTTAATCCCCAATTTTTGAACATTCGTGCATGAAGAAAATACTGGTTGATTGCGACAAGCTCATTTCCCAATAATTTATTGAGATAACTTATGATTTTAACATCACCTTTCATTATATAGTCCCTCCGCTTCCACTCATTGAAGCGTAGATGGGGCATCCGGGATGTCAAAAAAAAAGAGGTGGGCTTAGGCGATCTCTTTAAACTCCGGGATCTGCATCAACTCATCCTGCATGATTTCACGAGCAGCGCGTACACACTTACCGCATTGATTTCCCACTGGAACAAACTTTCGGAGCTGCTGGAAAGATTGAGGCTGGAACTGGCGAACGGCCTGACGAATTTTTTTGTCACTCACACCATTACATAAACAAACGTACATAAAAACTCCCGTTCAAAATATGCGCAAAGTGTAAGTGAGAATGGTTATGATTACAATAGCACAAGCACAGAGATGCGGGACGGCAGAGGACAAATAATGCGAAAATTTATGACAAGAAAATCATAGATAACAAAAAAGGACGCCGAAGCGTCCTTTTTTAATTCAGGGATAATTAATTAGCCCAGAACTTTAGCAACAACGC
>NZ_JAKCMV010000082.1 GCF_021440515.1 Enterobacter asburiae
ACCAGCGACAGGTTGACGTCCATACCTTCCACCTGGAAGTGCGGGATAGCGTACAGCTTGACGCGGAAGAAGCCCGGGTTGTCCTCGATATCTTCCACCAGCACTTTGGCATCGCGCAGCGGGTGAGAAGCCTGCAACTCGTCGCCCGGATCGGTCATTTCGGTGACCAGGCTACGTACCCAGGTGTTCAGCTCCAGCTCAAGCAGACGGCGGTCTTTGGTCGTACCGATGTTTTCACGCTGGATCAGCTTCAGGTAGTGCGCGATACGGGACAGCAGGAAGATGTACGGCAGACGCGCGTTGATACGGCTGTTGGCCGTGGCGTCAGCGGTGTCGTACAGCGCTGGCTTCTGGGTGGAGTTCGCCGAGAAGAAGCACGCGTAATCGCGGTTTTTGTAGTAGGACAGCGGGATGAAACCGAGGTTAGCGAACTCGAACTCGCGCGTTTCGGGGATCATCACTTCTGACGGGATTTTCACCTGATTGCCGGTGCCCAGGTCATAGAGGTGGATCGGCAGATCCTGAACCGCACCGCCCGCCTGTGGGCCACGGATCTGAACGCACCAGCCGTTCTTGATAAAGCTGCGCACCATGTTGGCGGCAAAGGCGAAGGTCGCATTGGTCCACAGATATTTATCGTGATCCGGGCCTTTCACCTCTTCGACATAGTTGAAGCTGCGTACAGGAACGGTATCCGGGCCATACGGCAGACGGCCCAGCACGCGCGGCATCACCAGACCGATATAACGGGAGTCGTCGGTGTCGCGGAAGGATTTCCACTTGATGTACTCGGCGCGATCGAAGTAGTTGCCGATGTCTTTAATCGCCGCGACCTCTTCCATGGAATCTTTCAGGAAGAATTTCGGGCCAGCGGAGCCGATAAACGGCATATGCGCGGCAGCGGAGACTTTAGAAATGTTACGCAGCAGCGCAACGTCCTGCGGAGACGCGTCAAACTCGTACGCCGAGATCAGCGCGGCAATCGGTTCGCCACCCGGGGTGTCGTATTCATCAATATAGGTGTGCTTGTACAGGCCGCTCTGGATCACTTCCGGGCAGTCTTCGAAGTCCTGACGCAGATCGTCTTTGGACATCGACAGCAGCTCGATTTTCACGTTCTGGCGGAAATCGGTTTTATCCACCAGCGACTTCACGCCGCGCCAGAGGGACTCCACCGCCTGGAACTCTTCGTGATGCATAACCGCATCCAGCTGGCGGCTGATCTGGTAATCCAGCTCGGCGATGTGATGATCGATCAGGGTCTTATCGAGTTTTTCGACTTTAGA
>NZ_JAKCMV010000083.1 GCF_021440515.1 Enterobacter asburiae
GTAATTATTCTCATCGCTTCATAAGAAAAATACTGGGCATCCCTCTCCCACAGAGAGGGCGTCATTAAACCCCAAATATCTCCTCCACCATCCCATCCACCAGCCGCTTTGCGGAACACAGCCTCGGCATTCCCAGCGCCACGGTCTGCCAGTTCTGCGTCACCGACCAGCTCACGGGATGCCTCTCCGCCTGACACCAGTCGCCCAGCCAGCCGAGCATATCTTTATGATCCACCAGCCCCGGCGATGCCGGCGTCGTCAGCCACTGGTGGTAAAAATGGCGGGTCGTGGGCGAGGCGTTAATCCCCTGGGCGAGATAGTTCGCCGCCATGCTGCGCAAATTATCCTTCAGCATGTCGGCCACATCCTGATTCGCCAGACGACACGCGTCGCCAAATGCCCCCCAGCGCAGCTCTTCCAGCACGATGTAACAGCGCCCGGCGAGCGACCAGCCGTCGTAATGCCCGGCGCGCCAGCGGGTGAAAATCTGCTCGCTGTGCTCACCGGCCTGCACCGTCAGGCCGCGCTGCGTTAACGCCTTCTCTTTATAGGCCGCACGCTGCTGAAAATGGGAGGAGAGCTCGTCGTACTGCTGCATCAGCCCCGGCGACTGCGGGGAGCGCGGATTAGCCTGCATCCGCAGCGCCGCCAGCTTGTCGGTCATGCGGGTCAACGCCAGATGCCCGGGATCGAGCATACCCGCCAGCTTTTCAGCCAGCCCCAGACGCAGCGCCGCATTTTCGTTGAGCATTCCCACCATTGCCCACGGCCTCAACCGGGTGTGCGTCACGATCTCCTGCGTCAAACGCTCACGAAAGTGCAGCTGCTGTGGCCCCAGCGGGGCGTGACGCACCGCGTCCTCCCCCTGAACCAGATCGACCATAAATTTGGGATGAATACACTCCAGCGTCCGCCCGGGACCGTCCAGTAGCCGTGTTGTCATGGTTGCTCTGCTGCGAAAAGGGTTTGAATATCATCGCGTAACAGTCGGGTATCTTCCTGAATCCACGTCGCGGTCGTAATACTGTGCTTCAGCAGCTGGCTGAGCGCCCGGGTGGAGTGCTCGTTCTGCTGACGGACGGCGAGGCTATCACGCAAGCTTTCCTGTAACCCGGTCAGGCATAACGAAAATTCCGCAAAGAACGTCGCCATACCCGCCGTAACAGAGACATCGACCTGCGCGGCCAAAGCTTTACGGATTTGTTCACAAAACTGGTCAATATGCTGCTTAAACCTGTCGTGAAGCTGCGCAATATCAATCACGTAGCGGGTACGCGTCATCACGTAATCTTCCCAGCCCCAGCCCGGATTATTGAGCCAGCGGGAGACCGTTTCACGCACGCTGCCCGCGGTGGAAGGCTGCCCGGCCGGGCGATTGTCCATCGCGATAGCGTCAGTAAACAGCGCCCGGGTATTGAAGTTCAGCTGGCTGGGCTGAAACGCCGGGAAGCTGATCCGCGCGCGGAATCCCGAATGGCTCAGCTGTTCTTTTATGCGCGTTTCGATCGGGCGCATCGCCTCATTCAGCGAGCGCGCCAGCGTCGATTCCAGCTGATCGAAGCGCAGCGCCAGCTCCCGGCTGATTTTGTTCTGCGCGTCCAGCACGATCGTTTCGCAGGCGGAGCGGATCTTACTCAGCACGATCTGCGCCTGGCCCTCGTCTTCCAGTACAAGCTGTGTAAACGCGTTCTGCCCGTCGTCGCTGGCCTTACCCGGCTCAATGCCCGCTAAATCAAGCACGCTATCGTGGCTGAAGACACGATCGATCGCGGCTTGTAGCGCTGTTTTCTGCCGGGCAATAAACAGATCCGTTGCGCCAAGCGCCTGCTCTACCTCGTGCTGCACTTCATCACTGACCACGCTCTGGCGCGTCTGAAGCAGCGCCATATCCTCTTCAAGGCGGGCAATATTCAGCTCCAGCGCCTCAAAGGCCACCGTCAGCCCCTGATAGCGAAAATCGAGGTACTCCCGGGCGTTTTGCGCGTAGTTCAGCAGCTTGTGCGACGCCGAGCGCAGGGCAAATAAAGAGGCGTTGGCGTAGGCGGCATAAATCAGCTTGCGGATCGGCTGTTCGAACAGGGAGTCCTCCCACAGCAGGTTGGCCGCGTGGCGAATATGGTCGATATCGTCTAAATCTGCCGTGCGCCAGCGACGCCCGAGCGCCGCTTCGGCAAAGTCCTGCACCCAGCGCTGGGCCTGATGGTTCGGCAGGCGACCGTTGGCGGTCAGCTCATAGCGGGCGCGGTTCGCCAGATAGGCCCACATGGACGACACCGGGTAAATCTGCCCCGGCGAGATATTCCCCTTCATCAGCGTGCCGGAAATCATCGCCCGGACCTGCTCTTCATCGTCGCTGTTGCGATCTTTCTGGTCGAACTTATTGACCAGCGCATACAGCGGCACGGATTTGCCGACGACGGAAATCGCCTGGCGCACCTCTTCATCAGAAATCGATTTAAGCTGGGTGTAATCCATCACCGCCAGCACTGCCGAAGCGCGCGCCAGCTGCTCGGTGAGCATTTTTTGCAGGTGCGGCTGCCCGGCCTCGTTCGGCCCCGGCGTATCCAGCAGCGTCAGTTGACCAAGATGCGCGTCCAGACCCGCCAGATGGACAAACTCCACCTCGATAACCGGGATATGTTCGATGGCAGCGTATTCCGTAAACGGAAAATCCACGCCCAGCGCCAGGGATAGACGCACCAGATCGTTCAGGCTTTTCAGGCAGTGAAATATTGGCTCTGCGCCAAGATGATGTTTTTCGAAAGCCTCGCCCTTTTCGATCCGCCCCAGCAGGGCGTTCATGTCTTTATCGATTTCGAGGCGGCGGGTCAGCTTGCCGCGATCGGCGTTGCACAGCTTGTGCTGCAATTGCTGAAGCAAGGTATCAATCGGCGACACGTGGGTAAAATGCAGCACCGGCTCCTTCTGGCCGGGGGTGTGGCGGATAAGCGTCGGCAGCGCGGTCATCGGACGGTTACGGTTCGGCAGCACTTCCGTGCCGACAATCGCATTAATGGTGGTGGATTTTCCCGCCTTCATCGTGCCGACAATGGCCAGCACCATTTCGAGGCGGGTAATTTTGCGTAATTCATTATTCAGCATCGCCTGCTGGGCCTCTACACCGCGGGCGCTGAAATGCAAAGGCAGGACGTTATTATTCACGCCGCTAATAGCAGACGTTGTACTATCCAACACCGCGGCGGGCATTGATTTGAGCATATCAAGATTCTGTAAGGCGAGCTTAAGCAAACGCTCAGCTTCCTGGCTTAATTCAAAAATGGTCTGTGTGTGCATGATAAAAGCCTTTCCTTAACGCAAATTTATTACTTTTATTAAGCCACTTCGTTTTTATTATGCTGTTTCGGCTTATATGATCACGTGGGGAAAACATGTTCACTCAAATATAACTATTTGATGATTATCATAATTATATTTTTATTTGCTGTTTAGCGTGTAAAGTTCCCCTCTGGTCGGAAAACCAAAAGATAAAAAGCGTAGCGCACTCTCAGAGAACTTCAGGATATATCATCGTTATTTACCCACCAAAAAAGAGAGGTAATTTACCGCCGTCATTAACGGCATGACGGGAGGAACCGGGGATTAATAACGATTTACCGCTTCACCTTATCCGAAATGAACAAGGGTAGCAATTTGCGGCAATAAAATAATTGATATAATTAGCATCAATGTTTTCCACTGCCTAATTGCAGTAAGTCTCGCTTAACTGACTGACAGGACATGTCATTCCAGAATCCTTTTTAACGCTTTTTTAATGCGCGAATATCACCGACAAGATTGTGGATTTACGCTATACTTGCCGCCTTTTTCGGCACCCTGCCGTCATTTCGCTGGCACTTTCCAGCCCGTTACGCACTTTTTTGAGGATACCGACATGCAACTCCCACACTGCCCAAAATGCAATTCTGAATATACCTACGAAGATAATGGCATGTTCATCTGCCCGGAATGCGCACATGAATGGAACGATGCAGAACCGTCGCAGGACAACGATACGCTGATCGTGAAAGATGCCAACGGCAATCTGCTGGCCGACGGCGACAGCGTCACCGTAGTGAAAGACCTAAAAGTCAAAGGCAGCTCTTCCATGCTGAAAATCGGCACCAAAGTGAAGAATATCCGTCTGGTTGAAGGCGATCATAATATCGACTGTAAAATTGACGGCTTTGGCCCGATGAAGCTGAAATCTGAGTTCGTGAAAAAGAACTGATGATTAACCCACAGGCCCGGTGGCGCTTCGCTTNNGTCGGCGCAGAAGTGCTCTACACAATCACCTTCGGCGATATGCCAAAAGACGACCACAGCGAAGAAGGCTGTCCGTCCAGTATGCAGTTTCCAGATTCCGCCATCGCCCACTCCAACGTCCGCATCGCCGGCAGCGATATCATGATGAGCGACGGACTGCCGCCCGGCAGCAGCGCGCAATACGCGGGCTTTACGCTTGTGCTCGACACCCAGGACGTTGAGGAAGGCAAGCGCTGGTTCGATAACCTCGCCGCTGGCGGGAATATCGAAATGGCCTGGCAGGAGACCTTCTGGGCGCACGGATTCGGCAAAGTGACCGATAAATACGGCGTGCCATGGATGATCAACGTCGTTAAGCAGCAGTAGTTTTTTGTAGGCCTGGCAAGCGAAGCGCCGCCG
>NZ_JAKCMV010000084.1 GCF_021440515.1 Enterobacter asburiae
TCAGGGAGCCGTTATAGTGCTGGCGACCGGCCTCAACGAAGGTTTCGTAAGTGCCCTGCACGATGCCCTGGCTGCCGATGTAGATCCAGCTGCCCGCCGTCATCTGGCCGTACATCGCCAGCCCTTTGGCGTCCAGCTCGTTGAAGTGTTCCCAGGTGGCCCAGTGCGGCACCAGGTTGGAGTTGGCAATCAATACGCGCGGCGCGTTGGCGTGGGTTTTGAATACGCCGACCGGCTTGCCGGACTGCACCAGCAGGGTTTCATCGCGTTCCAGCTGCGCCAGCGCGTTCACAATGGCGTCGTAGCACTCCCAGTTCCGCGCAGCGCGGCCAATGCCGCCGTACACCACCAGCTCGTGGGGATTCTCGGCCACCTCAGGATCGAGATTGTTCATCAACATGCGCAGCGGGGCTTCGGTGAGCCAGCTTTTGGCGGTAAGCGTGGTGCCGCGCGGGGCGCGAACGTCCTGCTGGCGGTATTTACCTGACGACATTGTGTGCTCCTCATACGGGACAGATGATGCAGTAAGATATACTTGTATAGACAAGCACACACAAGGCTGGATTTAACAAAAAAGATACAATTTTGTTATATTGCGTTAGCTATCACGTTTTAAAAATCAGGGCATAAAGTGACCCTGCAAGCGGTAGCGATTTCCGGGAAACAGCAGTCTCGCCTGCGACACGATGTGCGACGAAGACCAGGTGCGGCGGCGGATCAGCAGGCAGGGTTCATGCTCTTTGATACGCAGCAGTTCGCACTCGTGCGGCGTGGCGCAAATAGCCTCCACGATGTGCTCCCCTTCCGTCAGCGGGGCGATCTGCGACAGATAGGCGTGCGCTGTGGTTCGGGTGTAATCCTGAAGAAGATAATCCGGCACGCGCTCCGCGTTGACGCAGCGGTCTTCAATCTGAACCGGGATGTCGTTTTCAAAATGGACCATCACCGAATGGAAGATGCGCGTACCCTCTTTCACGGCCAGCTCCAGCGCCTGCTCCGCGCTGGCCTGAGTCTCCTCCAGCACCAGCACCTCGCAGCGGTGATGATGATGCCGCGCGGCGATTTCGTCGGCAATGCTGCGGATTTCAAACAGCGCCGACTGGCCTTTTGGCTCGGCAACGAAGGTGCCAACTCCTTGCAGGCGCACCAGCAGCCCCTCGTCGGTCAGCTCGCGCAGGGCGCGGTTAACGGTCATGCGGCTAAACCCAAACTGCGCCACCAGCTCCGCCTCGGAGGGAATACGGTCGTGAGCGCGCCAGTCGCCCGCCGCGATTTTCTCGCTGATCGCCTGTTTCACCTTTTCATAAAACGGCGCCGGAGGGCTGGACGCCCGGGGTAAGCGTGAAAACATAGTGACTCCTTAACGGTGTTATGCCCACCAGTGAGCAATTTGCCAGGCCAGACGCGCGGCGAGTTTCGCCCCCTGTCCATCCCTGTCGTACTGCGGGTTAAACTCAACCAGATCTGCCGCCCGCAGCTTTCCACTACGGCAGATGTGCTCAATCACCGGCAGCAGATCCAGCGCCGGAACGCCCAGCGCCGCCGGTGCCGATACCGCAGGCATTTCACCCGCCGGGAGCACGTCGAGGTCAATGGTCAGATAGATGCTGTCCGCCTGTGCCAGAACTGCCATCAATGAGGGTAATGCATCACGCCTGAAAAGAATATCCTCTACCATCAGGACGTTAAGGCGCTGCGCCTCATCCCACAGCGCCTGGGTGTTCGCCGCGCGGCTGACGCCGAAACAGGCGTAGTGAAACTCGCGCGACTGCGCCTCGCAGTAGTGCGCAAGCTGGCGAAACGGCGTGCCCGAGGTGGCGCGATCGGCCTTACGCAGATCGAGATGCGCGTCGAGGTTAACAATAACTACCCGCTCGCCCGCAAACGCATCCAGCACGCCGCGCCCGTGCGCCCACGCGGTTTCGTGGCCGCCGCCCAGCACCAGCGTGCGCATCCCGGCCTGCTGGCACGTCACCACCGCGTCGCTCAACGCCTGCTGCGCCGCCTCCAGCGCGTCGCCCACAACGTATATTGACCCCATATCCACCAGCCGCTCGTGCCCCTGATGGCTCGCCATATTCGCCAACGCTTTGCGCAACGCGTCGGGGGCCTCTGCCGCGCCCGGCCTGCCGTGGTTGCGCTTTACCCCCTCATCGCAGGCAAAGCCTATCAGCGCGATACCTTCGCGCTCGGGGGCAAACCTCTCCTGACGGACGATGGTCTGGAAAAGACGCTTTGCGTTGCTGGCCTCCGCGCTGTCGTCACGCCCTTGCCAGATGCCCTCTGCGACCGGACGCCACAGCTTCATACGATTTCTCCACGAAAAACGCGCTGATACAGCGGGTTACGCCCCGGCTCGTACACCATCTCCACCGGATGCGTCGCGTCCCAGACGATAAAATCGGCCACATACCCGGCCTTGAGCTGCCCGTGGGTGTTGCCCCGTCCCAGCGCCTGCGCCGCATGGCGCGTCACGCCAGCCCAGGCCTCTTCCGGCGTCAGGCCAAACTGCACGCAGGCCATGTTCATCGCCAGATGGAGACTGGCAAAAGGGCTGGTGCCGGGGTTGTAATCGGTGGCGACCGCCATCGCGACCCCCTGCTTTCTGAGCAGCGCAACCGGCGGGCGCTGGCGCTCCTGCAAAAAGTAGAACGCGCCGGGCAGCAGCACCGCCACGGTATCGTGTTGCGCCATCGCTTCGACCCCGGCTTCGTCCAGATACTCAATGTGATCGGCAGATAATCCCCGGTAACGGCTGACCAGCGCCGCACCGCCCAGATTCGACAGCTGCTCCACGTGCCCTTTAACGGGGATCCCCCGCGCGGCGGCCGCCTGGAACACTTTCTCCGTCTGGGCAGGCGTAAAACCGACGTTCTCGCAAAACGCATCCACCGCCTCAAACAGCCCTTTTTCCCACAGCGCGGGCAGGATCTCGTCGCACACCTTCGCGATATACGCATCCGGATCCTGACGATATTCCGCAGGCACCGCGTGCGCCGCGAGCAGCGTCGGGCTTATTTCAACCGGGTTATCCCGGCCCAGCTGACGCGCGACCTGCAACATCTTCTCTTCTGATTCGGCGTTAAGCCCATAGCCGGATTTAATCTCAATCGTCGTGACCCCTTCATTCATCAGCCGTTGCAGGCGCTGCTGCGCAAGATGCAGCAGCGTTTCCGGCGTGCTGCCGCGCGTGGCGGTCACGGTGGCGTTGATGCCCCCGCCCTGCGCGCTGATAGTCTGGTAAGAAACGCCGTTTAAACGCTGTTCCCACTCGGCCGCGCGGTCGCCGCCAAAGACCAGATGGGTATGGCAGTCGATCAGCCCCGGCGTAACCAGTTTTCCCTGTAAATCAATGCAGTTGCCGTGCTCAGAGGGTATGTCGGAATCGGGAATAATTGCCACAATTGTCCTATTACGGACAACCAGCGCGTGGTGTTCGAGCAGTCCGTAGGGGGCGGGATTTCCAGGATCCATCGTGGCGAATCGCGCGTTACGCCATATCACGTCGTCGGAATGAAGCTGCTGCATGGGCCTTCCACTTGTCATGGGTTGTATAGACATTTATTTTCATCTGCCGACGCCTGTCAACCGCGTGGGGGATAAATGTTATTTATTTGTGATGAATCACCCCCCTGCCGCTGGCGGAAAATGCAACTTTTACCCTTTTTATCTTCCCGTTTCGCTCAACTTAGTATAAAAAAGCAGGCTATTTCGTCTATCTACACAAGACTTGCATACCCAGGAGCTTTACCTTGAACATTTCCAGGATTTCCCGTCTGGCGTTAGCACTTGCCTTTGGCGTGACATTATCCGCATGTAGCTCGACCCCACCGGATCAGCAGCCTTCTGAGCAGGCTGCACCGGGCACCGCATCGCGTCCGATTCTTTCTGCCGATGAAGCGAAAAACTTCGTCAAGGCAAACTACTTCACCGCGATGGATCCCAACGCCGCGCCGTGGACCCCTTCTTCTATTAATCTGCCAAAACAGCCTGACTTCGTTGTCGGCCCGGCAGGTGCGCAGGGCGTAACCCATACCTCAATTCAGGCGGCGGTGGATGCAGCCATCACTAAGCACAGCGCATCACGTCAGTACATCGCGATCCTGCCTGGCGAATATGAAGGTACCGTGTACGTGCCCGCCGCACCGGGCAGCATTACCCTGTACGGTACAGGCGAAAAAGCGATCGACGTGAAGATTGGTCTGGCGATCGATTCCGAAATCGACGGCAACACCTGGCGTCATCTGGTCAACCCGGCCGGGAAATACATGCCGGGCAAACCGGCCTGGTATATGTTTGATAACTGCCAGAGCAAGCGCGCCGCGACCGTGGGCGTGATGTGCTCTGCGGTATTCTGGTCGCAGAATAATGGCTTGCAGCTGCAAAACCTGACCATTCAGAATACCCTGGGTGACAGCGTGGATGCAGGTACGCATCAGGCCGTGGCGCTGCGCAGCGATGGCGATCGCGTTCAGCTGAACAACGTCAACATTCTGGGCCGTCAGAACACCTTCTTCGTGACCAACAGCGGCGTGCAGAACACCCTGCAAAACAACCGTCTGACCCGCACGCTGGTGACCAACAGCTACGTTGAAGGCGATGTGGATCTCGTTTCCGGTCGCGGCGCGGTGGTGTTTGATAACACCGAGTTCCGCGTGGTGAACTCCCGCACGCAGCAGGAAGGCTACGTGTTTGCCCCTGCCACCCAGTCCAACCTGTATTACGGCTTCCTGGCCGTGAACAGCCGCTTTACCGCCGCCGGTGAAGGCGTAGCGCAGCTGGGTCGTTCGCTGGATGTTGATGCCAACACCAACGGTCAGGTTGTGATTCGTGACAGCGTGATCAACGAAGGCTTCAACATGGCGAAGCCGTGGGCTGACGCCGCTATCTCTAAACGTCCATTCTCCGGCAACACCGGCACCGTGGATGATAAAGGTAACGTACAGCGCAACCTGAACGACGCTAACTTCAACCGCATGTGGGAATACAACAACCGCGGCGTGGGTAGCAAAGTGGTGGCTGAGCCTAAGCAGTAATCTGTGGGTGCCGGGTGGCGGCTTCGCCTTACCCGGCCTACGGATATAAAAAAACCTCGCATTGGCGAGGTTTTTTGTTTGTGTGCATTATGGTTGTTTAAAGAATGCTGTTAGATAAATTGTAACAGCAACAATGAATAAAGACGTCACACATAAAAAAAGGAAGTAATATTTATCCCATGTATCACCAGGTATAACGTCAGTAAAATCCCTGATAATGCTATAGGCTTCGCTTTCGGGTATAAGTAAATAAAGTAGTATCAGAACCACCGAAAAAAGAAAGGCTTCGCCAATCCATAATAGCGCATATTGTATCGGCTTCATTAATACACCTGTACTGTTCCAAATGCTGTTAACGATCCCGTGACCTGCAAGGTTGGTGTACCTAATAATGCATCACGTAAGATGCATAAAGTCTGACAATCGGGGTAATGTTATGCAACCTTCACTGACACCTTTATATCCGGCGGGGTGTAATCTAAAATGTCCCCTTTCGACTTCACCAATAAACGTCAAATCATCGATCTGAGCATCATGCCGATATAATGCAAACCATAACGACCTGTCAGATCCAGAAATAAAAGATGCCAGTGCGTCACTTAGCCCCGTGAGCAATCCTCCTGTACCGCGAGTGACTATATAATACAGACCGGGCGGTAATGGACCAATTGAAGGTACCGCTACGTCCGCAGGGTTATTGCGTGAAGATCCTGTACCAGAATATGCAGGAAAAAAACCAATCCCCGGACAAAACAAGTTACTGAGCTGATTACCATTCAGGAAGAAGGTACTGTGGAACATCGTTCATTCCAGGAATCAGAAAAGATGATATTTCCATCGTTATGTTTCCAGGTGATTTTTTCATATCGTAATGACACAGCTTCGAGGTGGTTATGTTTTTCTGTAGCTGGATTTTTGCAGTCATGCATCATGGGACAAATTGAAATGATTTTAACATTCTCCAGGAGCATATTAAAACACTCCTCCTCTTGGCCTGAAAAGTTAATTTTGTACCATTTCAACTCTACGCTCTTGAGCGTTTGCCCTTGCGCCACCGCTTTATAAATATATGGACTTGATGAATCAAATTCTTTTTGGAATGTCAAAGGTGAATGCAAACGGGTGGCTGTGATTTTACCGGTTCTATTATCTGTCGGCAAATGCAGGCCGTGACTAAATCCCAACACCTCTATACTACCTTCCCGGCCGTGAACATCCACAGAGCCTTTGATTTCAGCACCACCATCATCTTTCATCCATAAGTAAGCTGGAATCGCCATTTCTTATAAGTCCCTTTTCGTTGTTGATTTTTCGACAATACACAAAGGGTAGGGTTAATACAACCTTGTATTTTCATTCTATTTACTGTGAATTATATGATTATATTTTTAGAATTATTACCAGCATTCATTAGAATGATAATTTATTCGTTATAGTTCTTCGTTAGCCAAATATGACAATTCTGTTCAAAAGAACAGGCCTACCGATATAAAAAAACCTCGCGTTGGCGAGGTTTTTTGTTTTAAGCCGCTTAGTGCGCGTTAACCACCACCCACATTGGCCCCTGGCCGACGGCGTAACGTCCTTTCTCTTCCAGCAGCCCCTGCACGCCTTTGATTTCATACAGCGCGATGTGGTGAGATTTCTGCCCCGCCGCAATCAGGTATTTTCCGCTGTGATCGACGTTAAAGCCGCGCGGCTGGGTTTCGGTCGGCTGGAAGCCTTCGATCGCCAGCACGCTGCCGTCTTCAGACACGCTGAACACGGTGATCAGGCTTGAGGTGCGATCGCAGGCGTACAGATGACGACCGTCCGGGGTAATGTGAATATCCGCCGCCCAGCGGGTGTCGGAGAAATCAGACGGCATCATGTCCAGGGTCTGGATACACTCGATCTGACCGTTCGGATCTTTCAGCTCCCACACGTCCACGGAGCTGTTCAGCTCGTTCACCACGTAGGCGTACTGCTGGTTTGGATGGAACACCATATGGCGCGGGCCAGCGCCCTCAACGGTGGTCACTTCCGCCGGGGTTTGCGCCACCAGATGACCATCGTCGCTCAGGGTGAACAGGCAGATACGATCCTGCTTCAGCGCAGGCACCCACAGGGTGCGGTTGTCCGGGGTGATGTTGGCGGAGTGGCAGCCTTCCAGTCCTTCAACCACCTCGACGGTTTCAACCGGAATGCCATCGTCCAGGCGCGTCACGCTCACGCAGCCTGCGTTATAAGAGCCGCTGAAAATGAATTTACCGTGGCGATCGGTGGAGATATGGGTCGGGCTGCCCGGCAGCGGCGCCTCGGCGTTATAGGTCAGCGCGCCATCATCCGGGGAGATACGGTATGCCAGCACGCGAAATTCCGGGCGCACACCAACATAGAGAAAACGTTTATCCGGGCTGATGGTCATTGGCTGGACTTGCCCCGGAACATCAACAACCTGAACCAGCGTGAGTGAGCCTTCTGCATTTAAACGCCAGACATGGATCTGCTGACTTTCAGGACTGGCGGTATAAACGGTTTGTTTCATGAATACTCCTTTCCTCACTGCGCGTGAAAGTGATTATTTTTAACGGTGAATGCTGAATTCTAGTCTGGAATGTTGCAGCGGTCTTCTCTCGGTGTACCATCCCGTAAGACCTTAAATTCAACATTAACCCGGAAGACCAAATGACCTCGCGTGTGATTGCACTGGATTTAGACGGAACACTGCTTACCCCTCAAAAAACCCTGCTGCCCTCTTCCCTCGAGGCGCTGAAACGCGCCAAAGAAGCGGGATATCAACTCCTCATCGTAACGGGTCGACATCACGTTGCCATTCATCCTTTTTATCAGGCACTGGCGTTAGATACACCTGCAATTTGTTGTAATGGCACCTATTTGTATGATTATCAAGCAAAAAATGTTTTAGAATCCGATCCGCTGCCCGCTGAACAGGCGCTGCAACTGATCGACCTGCTGGATGAGCACGCCATTCACGGCCTGATGTATGTGGATAACGCGATGGTTTACGAGCGCCCGACCGGGCACGTTATCCGCACCAGCAACTGGGCGTTATCCCTGCCTGAAGCGCAGCGTCCGGTCTTTACCCAGGTGCCTTCCCTGCGCCAGGCGGCACAGGAGGTTGAGGCTATCTGGAAATTCGCCCTGACGGACGAAGACACCACCCGGCTGAACGTGTTTGCCAAACACGTTGAACAGACGCTGGGGCTGGAGTGCGAATGGTCCTGGCACGATCAGGTGGATATTGCCCGTAAAGGCAACAGCAAAGGCAAACGCCTGACCCGGTACGTGGAGTCTCAGGGCTGGTCGATGCAGGACGTGATTGCCTTCGGCGATAACTACAACGATATCAGTATGCTGGAAGCCGCAGGCACCGGCGTGGCGATGGGCAACGCCGATGACGCGGTGAAAGCGCACGCCAACGTGGTGATTGGTGATAACACCACCGACAGCATCGCGCAGTACCTCTACACACACCTGCTGTGATCAGGTGGTAATCGAGACACTCTTGATTTGCGCGTAAAGCCACAGGCCAGGTTTGATCCCCAGCTCATCTCTGGCCCACGGGCTGATGCGCGCCCACAGCGTCTTGCTGCCCACCTCGAGCTTCACTTCCACCTGCCCGTTATCGTCAAAACACTCGGCGACTTTGGCGCGCAGAATATTTCGAATGCTGGTTTGCAGCGGCGGTTGCAGCACCAGAGAGACATCCGACGCCTGAATACGAATGCGCAGCGCCGACTGTAGCGGCCTGTCGATTTTATTGACCCACAGGTGCTGATCGCCGAGCGCCAGCGCGGTCATGGCGTAGTGCGGATGGTGCTCCAGCACGCTGACCTTCAGAATGCTGCTCTGCTGCTCCTGCGGCAGCCACGGGTGCATCACGCTGCTGCCCCACACCTCTTCCAGATTGCCGAACGCTTTAACGCTGCCGTTTTCCAGCACCAGCACCTTGTCGGCAAGATGCAGAATTTCATCCAGCGAGTGGCTGACGTAGAGCATCGGAATGTTGATTTCACGGGCGAGGCGTTGCAGATAGGGCAGCAGTTCGCGCTTGCGGGGGATATCCAGCGAGGCCAGCGGCTCGTCGAGCAGCAGCAGCTCCGGCGCGGTGAGCAGCGCCCGGCCAATGGCAACGCGCTGCTTTTCCCCGCCGGAAAGCGATGAGGGAAGACGGTCGAGCAGCGGGCCGATCCCGAGCAGCTCCACCAGCTTATCGAACTGCACGGCCATGCTTTTCGCCATGCCGTAGCGCAGATTGCCGCGCACGCTGTAGTGCGGGAACAGGCGAGCGTCCTGGAACACGTAGCCAATGCGGCGCTTGTCCGGCGACAGGTAAATTTTATTTTCCACGTCGTTTAAGACGCGGTTATTCAGCACGATGCGCCCGGACTGGGGACGCGTCAGGCCGCTGATGGCGTTAATCAGCGAGGTTTTTCCCGCGCCCGATACGCCAAAAATGGCGGTGATCCCGCTCGCGGGCAGAGTTTCGTTCAGCGTCAGGCAGTGGTTGCCGAGCGTCTGGGTGAAGTTAAGCTCCAGCATCTTATTTCCCCATCCGTTCACGGCTCAGGCGCGCCAGCCATTCCGATACCAGCAGTGAAGCCAGCGCCAGCACGATCGAGATAATGCATAAACGCGCCGCCGCGCCCTCTCCGCCCGGCGTCTGGATCAGGGTGTACATCGCCGAGGGAATGGTGCGCGTTTCGCCGGGAATGTTAGACACAAAGGTGATGGTCGCCCCAAATTCGCCGAGCGAGCGGGCAAAGGCCAGCACCGTCCCGACGATAATACCGGGCAGGGTCAGGGGCAGCGTGATGGTGAAAAAGACGCGCCAGCGCCCGGCCCCGAGGGTACGAGCCGCCTGTTCGAGTTTGATATCGACCCCTTCCAGCGCCAGGCGGATCGCCCGCACCATCAGCGGGAAGGACATCACCGCCGCCGCCAGCACCGCGCCGCGCCAGCTAAAGGCGAAGGTCAGGCCAAACCAGTCGTAGAGCCATTCGCCGATAAAACCGCGTCGGCCCATCGCAATCAGCAACAGGTAGCCCACCACGACGGGCGGTAAGACGAGAGGAAGATGAAGAACGCTGTCAAGCAGGGCTTTGCCCGGAAACCGGCAGCGAACCAGTAACCAGGCAAAAAAGATCCCAAAAGGCAAACTTAACGCGACTGCCAGGGAAGAGACTTTCAGGCTCAGCAGCACGGCCTGCCATTCAGGATCGGTCAATATCATTCGTGAGTCGTAAATCCGTAACGTTTAAAGATTGCAGACGCTTCCGGCCCCTTCAGATAGTCGCTGAAGGCCGTCACGGTCGCATTTTTATGTCCATCAACAATCGCAACAGGATATTCCACTTTCTTGTGGGAGTCTTCCGGGAAGGTCCCCACCACCTTCACGCCTTTGCTCGCCACGGCGTCAGAGCCGTACACGATCCCCAGCGGCGCTTCGTTACGCTCCACCAGCGCCAGCGCGCCGCGAACGTCTTCAGCCGGGGCCAGCTTCGGCGACAGCGTATTCCACGCCCCCAGCTTTTGCAGCGCCTCTTTGGCATAAATGCCCGCAGGCACGTGCTCAGGATCGCCCACCGCCAGACGGCCACCGTTCAGCAGGCGGGTCCAGTTTGTCTCTTTGTTGATGGTAATGTCGCCCTGCGCGCTGGCTTTTGGCGCTACCACCACCAGGCTATTCCCCAGCAGCGTTTCGCGGGTTGCCGTGTCGATAGACTTTTTCTCCGCCGCGTAATCCATCCACTTCTGATCGGCAGAAATAAACAGGTCAGCCGGCGCGCCCGCTTCAATCTGGCGAGCCAGCGTCGACGAAGAGGCAAACGAGGAAACAACATCGACGTTTTTCTCTTTCTTATACGCCGCCGCAATATCCTGCATCGCGTTGGTCAGCGATGCCGCCGCAAAGACCGTGATTTTCCCCTCGTCTGCCAGCGCGTTGCCCGCGAGAGAGAGCGTCAGCGTTGCCCCTGCGAAAAGGCGTATCCAGTTACGTGCCATTTTTTAGCTCCTGTGCATACCGTTATATATTTATAAATATAACGATAACCGCAGGTATATCCTAGCGTTAAATCATACCGATTAGGGAGTAAAGCTACCTGATGGTGTAAATGATATCGGCGGGAGAGAGAGAAACTTGAGAGCAAAACGCCCGGACAAGCCGGGCGTTTTGTAGGGAATCAATGCTGCTTTTTAGGCTGGTCTTTATGACCGATGTTCGAAAATACGTTGAACACTTCACCCAGGCCGTAGATTGCACCGAGGATGATTGCCATCACTACTGGTACCATGATCACGGCGAATACCAGACTTTTCAACAACTCTAACATGGTTTTCTCCAGACATTGTGAACGAACCATTCTACCCTGAAAAGTGAGAAAAACATCCCCTTTTGTGCGGTGGACTTTGCCCGCTGCGGCATTTGGTTCACAATACGCTTTTTGCCAGGACACTGTTATGCAGGCCGAAATTCTCCTCACATTACGACTTCAGCAGAAGCTTTTCGCCGATCCGCGACGTATCGCCCTGCTTAAACAAATAGAGCAAACCGGCTCAATTAGCCAGGGGGCGAAAAACGCGGGCATTAGCTACAAAAGTGCCTGGGATGCCATCAATGACATGAATACATTGAGCGAGCAGACGATTGTCGACCGCGCCACGGGCGGTAAAGGCGGCGGCGGCGCGGCGTTGACCCGCTACGGCCAGCGCCTGATCCAGCTTTACGACCTGCTGGGCACCATCCAACAAAAAGCCTTTGACGTGCTGAGCGACGACGACAACCTGCCGCTGGACAGCCTGCTGGCCGCCATCTCCCGTTTTTCCCTGCAAACCAGCGCCCGCAATCAGTGGTTCGGCACCGTGACCGCGCGCGATAATTCGCAGGTGCAGCAGCATATCGACATTCTGCTTGCCGATGGCACCACCCGCCTGAAGGCCGCCATCACCGCGCAAAGCGGGCAGCGTCTGGGGCTGGACGAAGGCAAAGAGGTGCTGATCCTCCTGAAGGCGCCGTGGGTAAACATCACGCGCGATCCGGCGCAGGCGAGCCACGCGGACAACCAGCTGCACGGAGCCATCAGCCACATTGAGCGCGGTGATGAACAGTGCGAAGTGCTCATGACCCTGCCGGACGGCCAGATGCTCTGCGCCACGGTGCCGGTGGCAGACGCCGGAGATTTAGAAGAAGGTGCTGAAGTGACCGCATATTTTAACGCTGACCGGGTGATTATCGCCACATTGTGCTGAGTGCATTGACAATCGTTCCGACAGTGGGTATCCCTAACGCATATTGCTGCAAAAAATGGGATAAATCATGTCATCATTGCATATTTCGCAAGGCACGTTTCGTCTTAGCGATACCCGAACGCTGACCCTGCCTGATTTAACGTTACGCGCGGGTGAAAGCTGGGCCTTCGTCGGCACCAACGGCAGCGGGAAATCCGCGCTGGCTCGCGCGCTGGCAGGCGAGCTTACGCAGCTGAAGGGCGAGCGCCAGTGCGATTTCACCCGTCTTACCCGCCTCTCGTTTGAGCAGCTGCAAAAGCTGGTCAGCGACGAGTGGCAGCGTAACAACACCGATCTGCTCAGTCCTGGAGAAGAAGATACCGGCCGCACCACGGCGGAAATTATTCAGGATGAGGTCAGCGACAGCGCCCGCTGTCGGCGGCTGGCGGAACAGTTCGGCATTTCCCACCTGCTGGACAGGCGCTTTAAATACCTCTCTACCGGCGAAACGCGCAAAACCCTGCTGTGCCAGGCGCTGATGAGCGAGCCGGAGCTGCTGATCCTGGATGAACCCTTCGACGGGCTGGACGTCCAGTCACGCGCCCAGCTGGCTACCCTTCTCGGTACGCTCAATCAGCAGGGTTATACCATCGTGCTGGTGCTCAATCGCTTTGACGAGATCCCGGACTTCGTGCAGAACGCGGGGGTGCTGGCGGATTGCAGCCTGACGGAAACCGGCGAAAAGGCGGCCCTGCTCAACCAGGCGCTGATTGCCCAGCTCGCGCACAGCGAAAAGCTCGACGGCATCGCCCTGCCGGAGCCAGACGCGCCTTCCGCCCGCCACGGGCTTGATCCGCAGCAGCCGCGCATCGTGCTGCGTAACGGCGTGGTCTCCTATAACGATCGCCCGATCCTTAATCAGCTAAGCTGGACGGTTAATCCCGGCGAGCACTGGCAGATTGTCGGCCCGAACGGCGCGGGAAAATCCACCCTGCTGAGCCTGATAACCGGCGATCACCCGCAGGGCTACAGCAACGACTTAACGCTATTTGGCCGCCGTCGCGGCAGCGGTGAAACCATCTGGGATATCAAAAAGCACATCGGGTACGTCAGCAGCAGCCTGCATCTCGACTACCGGGTGAGCACCACGGTACGCAACGTGATCCTCTCCGGCTATTTCGACTCCATCGGCATTTATCAGGCGGTATCGGATAAACAGCACAAGCTGGCGCAGCAGTGGCTGGATATTCTGGGGATGGATAACCGGGTAGCGGACGCGCCGTTTCATAGCCTGTCGTGGGGGCAACAGCGTCTGGCGCTGATCGTGCGCGCGCTGGTCAAGCACCCTACGCTGCTGATTCTCGACGAGCCGTTGCAGGGGCTGGATCCGCTTAACCGCCAGCTGATACGCCGTTTTGTTGACGTGCTGATTGGCGAAGGTGAAACGCAGCTGCTGTTTGTATCCCACCACGCGGAGGACGCCCCCGCCTGCATTACCCACCGTCTGGAATTTGTTCCCGACGGCGAGAGTTACGGCTACCTGCTGAGTAAAATAGATTAACCCACCGGGGGCGCTGCCCCCTTTTCAGACAAGCTGCAACATTACAACGCTATCTCTTTGATCTAGAATGGGTGAATCTGTTCAAAAATCGGGTGTCATCATCAGTGTAAACGATTCCACAATTTTATCTCATGTCACACTTTTAACGACTCTGTTATGCTATGGTTAATACATACCATAAGCCCAATGGAGCGAAATATGCGAGTTCTGGTAACAGGTGGTAGCGGTTACATCGGAAGCCATACCTGTGTGCAGCTGCTGCAAAACGGTCATGACGTCATCATCCTCGACAACCTGTGTAATAGTAAGCGCAGCGTGCTGCCCGTCATTGAACGTCTTGGCGGCAAGCAACCGACCTTTATCGAAGGCGACATCCGCAACGAAGCGCTGATGACCGAAATCCTGCACGATCACGCTATCGAAGCCGTGATCCACTTTGCCGGCCTGAAAGCGGTTGGCGAATCGGTCGCAAAACCCCTCGAATACTACGATAACAACGTCACCGGGACGCTGAGCCTGGTGTCCGCCATGCGCGCCGCCAACGTGAAGAACTTCATCTTCAGCTCCTCGGCGACGGTGTACGGCGATCAGCCAAAAATCCCTTACGTTGAAAGTTTCCCGACCGGCACGCCGCAAAGCCCGTACGGCAAAAGCAAGCTGATGGTGGAACAGATCCTGACCGACCTGCAAAAAGCCCAGCCGGAGTGGAGCATCGCCCTGCTGCGCTACTTCAACCCGGTCGGCGCGCACTCTTCCGGCGATATGGGTGAAGATCCGCAGGGCATTCCAAACAACCTGATGCCGTATATCGCGCAGGTGGCCGTGGGCCGTCGCGACTCGCTGGCGATTTTTGGCAACGACTACCCGACCGAAGATGGCACCGGCGTGCGTGACTATATCCACGTCATGGATCTGGCCGACGGCCACGTTGCGGCCATGCAGCAGCTGGCGGGCAAGCCGGGCGTGCATATTTATAACCTCGGCGCAGGCGTTGGCAGCAGCGTGCTGGACGTGGTGAATGCCTTCAGCAAGGCGTGCGGTAAACCGGTGAACTACCACTTCGCGCCGCGTCGCGAGGGCGATCTCCCGGCCTACTGGGCTGATGCAACCAAGGCCGATAAAGAGCTTAACTGGCGTGTCACGCGCACGCTCGATGAAATGGCACAGGATACCTGGCACTGGCAGTCACGCCATCCGCAGGGTTATCCGGATTAAGGATCCGTCATGACGCAATTTAATCCCGTCGATCATCCGCATCGTCGTTTTAACCCGCTTAGCGGGCAATGGATTTTAGTTTCTCCGCATCGCGCCAAGCGCCCCTGGCAGGGGGCGCAAGAGACTCCTGCGAAACAAACGCTTCCGCAGCACGATCCCGACTGCTTTCTCTGTCCGGGCAATACGCGCGTCACCGGGGATAAAAACCCCGATTACACCGGCACCTTCGTTTTTACCAACGATTTTGCCGCGCTGATGACCGACACGCCGGACGCCCCGGAAAGCCGCGACCCCCTGATGCGCTGCGAAAGCGCGCGCGGGACCAGCCGCGTGATCTGCTTCTCGCCGGATCACAGCAAAACGCTGCCGGAGCTGAGCGTCGAGGCGCTGAAAGAGGTGGTCAGCACCTGGCAGACGCAGACCGCCGAGCTGGGTCAGCATTACCCGTGGGTGCAGGTGTTTGAAAACAAAGGCGCGGCAATGGGCTGCTCTAACCCGCACCCGCACGGCCAGATTTGGGCCAACAGCTTCCTGCCGAACGAAGCCGAGCGCGAAGACCGCCTGCAAAAAGACTATTACGCCGGGAACGGCTCGCCGATGCTGGTGGATTACACCCAGCGCGAGCTGGCCGACGGCAGCCGTACCGTGGTCGAAACCGAGCACTGGCTGGCGGTTGTCCCCTACTGGGCGGCGTGGCCGTTCGAAACGCTGCTGCTGCCGAAAGCCCACGTTCAGCGCATCACCGATCTGACCGACGCCCAGCGCGACGACCTCGCGCTGGCGCTGAAAAAGCTGACCAGCCGTTACGATAATCTGTTCCAGTGCTCCTTCCCTTACTCAATGGGCTGGCACGGCGCGCCGTTCAACGGCGAAGAGAATCAACACTGGCAGCTGCACGCCCATTTCTACCCACCCCTGCTGCGCTCCGCGACGGTGCGTAAGTTTATGGTGGGCTATGAAATGCTGGCGGAAACCCAGCGTGACCTGACGGCTGAACAGGCAGCAGAGCGCCTGCGCGCCGTTAGCGACGTCCATTACCGCGAATCAGGAGTCTAAAAAATGAGTCTGAAAGATAAAACACAATCCCTGTTTGCTGAAACTTTTGGCTACCCTGCCACCCACGTGATTCAGGCACCAGGCCGCGTTAACCTGATTGGCGAACACACCGACTATAACGACGGCTTCGTGCTGCCCTGCGCGATTGATTATCAGACGGTTATCAGCTGCGCGAAGCGCGACGACCGCACGGTGCGCGTAGTTGCCGCCGACTACGACAATCAGGTCGACGAGTTTTCTCTCGATGCGCCGATTATCGCTCACGATACGCAGCAGTGGTCAAACTACGTGCGCGGCGTGGTGAAGCATCTGCAACAGCGGGATAACAGCTTCGGTGGCGCGGATCTGGTCATCAGCGGCAACGTGCCGCAGGGGGCGGGGTTAAGCTCGTCTGCCTCTCTGGAAGTGGCGGTAGGCACCGTCTTCCAGCAGCTGTACCATCTGCCGCTGGACGGGGCGCAAATCGCGCTTAACGGCCAGGAAGCAGAAAACCAGTTCGTGGGCTGCAACTGCGGCATTATGGATCAGCTGATCTCCGCGCTCGGCAAGAAAGAGCACGCGCTGCTGATCGACTGCCGCACGCTCGGCACCAAAGCGGTTCCCCTGCCGCAAGGCGCGGCGGTCATCATCATCAACAGCAACTTCAAGCGCACCCTGGTAGGCAGCGAATACAACACCCGCCGCCAGCAGTGCGAAACCGGCGCGCGCTTCTTCCAGCAGCCTGCCCTGCGCGACGTCACGCTCGAAGAATTTAACAAAGTGGCCCACGAGCTTGACCCGGTAGTGGCGAAGCGCGTGCGTCACGTTCTGACGGAAAACGCCCGCACCGTGGAAGCGGCCTCAGCGCTGGCGCAAGGCGACCTGAAACGCATGGGCGAGCTGATGGCAGAATCTCACGCCTCCATGCGCGATGATTTCGAAATTACCGTTTCGCAGATCGATACCCTGGTTGAAATCGTGAAAGAGGCCATCGGCGACAAAGGCGGCGTGCGCATGACCGGCGGCGGCTTTGGCGGCTGCGTGGTGGCGCTGGTACCGGAGGCGTTAGTTCCCGTCGTGCAGGACGCGGTGGCGAAACAGTACGAAGCCAAAACCGGGATCAAAGAAACCTTCTATGTATGTAAAGCATCGCAAGGAGCAGGACAGTGCTAAACGAAACGCCAACCCTCGCACCGGACGGTCTGCCTTATCGCCTGTTAACCCTGCGCAACGGTGCGGGGATGGTGGTGACGGTGATGGACTGGGGCGCAACGTTACTCTCCGCGCGCGTGCCTCTGCCTGACGGCAGCGTGCGTGAAACCTTGCTCGGCTGCGCGTCGCCGGAGCAATACATTAACCAGTCGGCTTTTCTCGGCGCATCGGTTGGCCGTTACGCTAACCGCATTGCCAAAAGCCGTTTTGAGCTGGACGGCGTGAGCTATTCGCTGCTGCCAAGCCAGGGCGAAAACCAGCTGCACGGCGGGCCGGACGGCTTTGATAAGCGCCGCTGGAAGATTGTGCGCCAGAACGACGGCGAAGCGCTGTTTTCCCTGGACTCCCCCGACGGCGATCAGGGATTCCCGGGCAACCTCACGGCCACCGCGCGTTTTATCCTGACCGACGATAACCGTATCGCTATCGAGTATCGCGCAACGGTTGATAAGCCCTGCCCGGTCAACCTGACCAACCACGCCTATTTCAATCTCGACGGCAACCAGTGCGACGTTCGCAACCACAAGCTTCAGATCCTGGCGGATCGCTATCTGCCGGTGGATGAAATGGGGATCCCGTATCAGGGGCTGAAAGCGGTAGACGGCAACAGCTTTGATTTCCGCCAGGCTAAAGCGATCGCGCAGGATTTCCTCAGCGATGACGATCAGCGCAAGGTAAACGGCTACGATCATGCCTTCCTGCTTGAGGCGAAAGGCGACGTGAAACAGCCCGCCGCGCACGTCTGGTCAGCGGATGAAAAGCTGCAAATGACGGTCTACACCACCGCTCCTGCCCTGCAATTCTATTCCGGCAACTTCCTCGGCGGCACCACGGCGCGCGAACACGACGAGTACAGCGACTGGCAGGGTCTGGCGCTGGAAAGCGAGTTCCTGCCCGACAGCCCAAACCACGCCGACTGGCCTCAGCCGGACTGCATTCTGCGTCCGGGTGCGCAGTACGTCAGCGTCACCGAGTATCACTTTATTCCTCGTTAATCTTCAGCCCTCCGTCCGGAGGGCTTTTTTCTGCGCACCTTGCTGAAATTACCGCCGATTGCAGACAAAAACGTAACCCTGAATTCACAAGCACCTTACACTGAGGGACTATTTTCGCTATGGTTATGGTTAAGCGTTGCCGCTGGCAGTCGCACGGCAATATAATGAGAATTGTTATCATTCTAAAATGCTTGAGGAGTAAGAAATGGCTATTACTAAGCTGGTTCTGGTGCGCCACGGCGAAAGCCAGTGGAACAACGAAAACCGCTTCACCGGTTGGTACGACGTTGATCTGTCCGAGAAAGGCGTAAGCGAAGCGAAAGCGGCAGGTAAACTGCTGAAGGAAGAAGGCTTCAGCTTTGATTTTGCTTACACCTCTGTGCTGAAACGTGCCATCCACACCCTGTGGAACGTGCTGGACGAACTGGATCAGGCCTGGCTGCCGGTTGAGAAATCCTGGAAACTGAACGAGCGTCACTACGGTGCGCTGCAAGGTCTGAACAAAGCTGAAACTGCTGAAAAATACGGTGACGAGCAGGTTAAACAGTGGCGTCGCGGTTTCGCGGTGACTCCACCAGAGCTGACCAAAGACGACGAGCGCTATCCGGGCCACGATCCACGTTACGCGAAGCTGACCGATGCAGAGCTGCCGCAGACGGAAAGCCTGGCGCTGACCATCGATCGCGTTGTACCTTACTGGAACGAAACCATTCTGCCACGCCTGAAAAGCGGCGAGCGCGTCATTATCGCGGCTCACGGTAACTCCCTGCGTGCGCTGGTGAAATACCTGGACAACATGGGCGAAGACGAGATCCTCGAACTGAACATCCCAACCGGCGTGCCGCTGGTGTATGAGTTCGACGAGAACTTCAAGCCAATCAAACACTACTATCTGGGTAACGCTGACGAAATCGCTGCAAAAGCGGCGGCGGTAGCGAACCAGGGTAAAGCGAAGTAATTTTCGCCGGACATAAAAAAAGCGTGGAGCCCTCCACGCTTTTTTATTGCCTGAACCAGACTTAACCGCGACGCGCTTTTACCGCATTCGCCAGCTGACGCAGGATGGTGTCGGTGTCTTCCCAGCCGATGCAGGCGTCGGTCACGCTCTTACCGTAAACCAGTGGCTCGCTGCCTTCCAGATTCTGATTGCCTTCAACCAGATGGCTTTCGATCATCACGCCGATCACCGCGTTCTCACCGTTCGCAATCTGCTGACACACGTCCGCACCCACTTCCATCTGCTTCTTAAACTGCTTGCTGGAGTTGGCGTGGCTGAAGTCGATCATCACCTGCGGGGCCAGACCGGCTTTTTCCAGACCGGCTTTTACTTCTGCCACGTGTTTTGCGCTGTAGTTCGGCTCTTTGCCGCCGCGCAGAATGATATGGCAGTCGCCATTTCCGCTGGTGTTAACAATGGCGGAGTGGCCCCATTTGGTCACGGACAGGAAGCAGTGCGGCGCCCCTGCGGCGTTGATCGCGTCGATAGCCACCTTAATGGTGCCGTCGGTGCCGTTTTTGAACCCAACCGGGCAGGAAAGACCGGACGCCAGCTCGCGGTGAACCTGAGATTCCGTGGTGCGCGCACCGATCGCACCCCAGCTCATCAGGTCCGCCAGATACTGTGGGGTGATCATATCCAGAAACTCACCGGCAGCCGGCAGGCCGCTGTCGTTGATTTCCAGCAGCAGCTTACGCGCGATGCGCAGGCCGTCGTTGATCTGGAAGCTGTTGTCCATGTGCGGATCGTTAATCAGCCCTTTCCAGCCCACGGTGGTACGCGGTTTTTCAAAGTAAACGCGCATCACGATCTCCAGCTCGCCTTTCAGCTCTTCACGCAGGGTGATGAGGCGCGCCGCGTACTCTTTTGCCGCAGCGGGATCGTGAATAGAGCATGGGCCAATGACGACGAGCAGACGATCGTCATTGCCTTTGAGGATCTTGTGGATCGCTTTACGGGCATGAGAAACGGTATTTGCAGCGTTTTCAGTGGCGGGGAATTTTTCAAGGAGTGCTACTGGCGGTAATAACTCATTGATCTCTTTAATGCGTAAATCGTCGTTCTGATAATTCATCTTCGTTCCGGCCTTGCCATATCTTTAGTAGTGAAAGCAATCCCTTCAATCTATCTGCTCGGCCCCGAAGTGTAAACAGGCATTTACACTTCGGGCAGATAATTCCTGGAATTCGACTAAAAAACGCCACAAAATAGCGAAAAATGAGATCTGGCCTAAGCTTTTTAACTGTAACAGCTAACTTTTTTTCGTTAAACACGATTCCATGCTGGCATAAGTCAGTATGCCGGGATCTTTCGCCTTTATATGAGATGCACTGTTGGAATGTTATCCAGCGCAATGACAATAATAGGAGCAGCAAGATGAAAATGACGAAACTGGCAACCCTCTTCCTTACGGCTTCCCTGACCCTGGCAAGCGGCAGCGTATTCGCCGCAGATACGAGCGGTTCAGACAGCAACGGCGATGCGAATGCGGCAGCGGCGGCAGGTCAGCCGGCCCCTGATGCGAAACAGAACATCGCGCCAAACGGCGTTGATAACAGCCAAATCAACACCGGTAATACCAATACTGGCGGCACCAGCGGTACCATGCTGCATCAAAACGGTACCAGCTCTGACAGCATGAACCATGACGGTATGACTACCGACGAAGTTCATAAAAATTCAATGTGTAAAGACGGCAAGTGTCCTGATACCAACGACAAAGTTGGTAAAGACGCGGATACCAAAACCGACGGCACTACCCAGTAATAGCCTGTTGGGATTGAATGATGAGGAGAGCTTCGGCTCTCCTTTCTTTTTTGTGCAAAATATTAAAAAATCTACACTCAAAATAATAACGAATCAGGAAAGAGACTATGGCGCACTCCCACTCGCACACCGACGGCAATGACAACGCCAAACGGCTGATGCTCGCATTTGGCGTAACGGCCACCTTTATGGTGATTGAGGTAATCGGCGGGCTGGTTTCCGGGTCGCTGGCGCTGCTGGCCGACGCCGGGCATATGCTCACAGACGCCGCCGCCCTGCTCTTTGCGCTGCTGGCGGTTCAGTTTGCCCGCCGCCCGCCTAACGCCCGGCATACGTTTGGCTGGCTCAGGCTCACCACCCTCGCCGCGTTCGTGAACGCCATTGCCCTGGTGGTGATCACTATTCTTATCGTCTGGGAAGCCGTTCAGCGTTTCCGCCACCCGCAGCCCGTCGCGGGCGTGACGATGATGGTGATTGCCGTGGCCGGCCTGCTGGCGAATATTCTGGCGTTCTGGATTTTGCACCGGGGCAGCGGTGAGAAGAACCTTAACGTGCGGGCTGCGGCGCTGCACGTGCTGGGCGATCTGCTTGGCTCAGTCGGCGCGATTGCGGCGGCGCTGGTGATCCTCTATACCGGCTGGACGCCAATCGATCCTATTTTATCGGTTCTGGTCTCTTGCCTGGTGCTGCGCAGCGCGTGGCAGCTGTTGAAGGAGAGCGTAAACGAACTGCTGGAAGGAGCCCCGGCTTCGTTGGATATTTCGGCGCTTAAGCGCAATCTTTGCCGCTCAATCCCCGAGGTGCGCAATGTACACCACGTTCACGTCTGGCAGGTGGGCGAAAAGCCGATCATGACGCTGCACGTGCAGGTGATCCCGCCTCACGACCATGACGCCTTGTTGGAACGTATTCAGCACTTTCTTGAACATCACTACGAGATTGCCCACTCGACCATTCAGATGGAGTACCAGGCCTGCAACGGCGCGGACTGCCGCCTGAACGAGGGGCAGTCCGGCCATTCACACCATCACCATCATTAACGGGAAAGCGCGCGGGAGCCACGCTCACGCGCGCTGTTAATCCACATGCGGCTACCGTTAAGAGCAATAAAGGTCAGCAGCAGATATTCGAGCGACATGGCGTAAACGCCCTGAAGCGCGAAAATCACCACGCTAATCACGTTGATGATGACCCACAGCAGCCAGTTTTCCACGTACTTACGCGTCATCAGGATCATCGCCGCAATCGACAGCACCATCATGCAGGAATCCCAGAACGGGAAGGCGTCAGGCTGGAGTTCCGGCATGGTGACATTCAGCCCAAGCGCAGACATCACCGACACGGCGATACGTGTCAGGAACGCAAACACCGGGTTGATAAAGACGGTCATGAAACCGATGGCAACCACGCACGCCGCGAGCCAGGCGATGGCTTTAGGCAGCGGCAGCCAGCGGATTTGCAGCTCGGCCTCCTGCTGGCTGTTTTGCCGCGACCAGGCGTACCAGCCGTAAATATTCGCCGCAAAAAAGAACAGCTGTAGCAACAGGCTTGCGTAGAGCTGGATCTGAAAGAAGATAATCGCAAAGAGGGTTACGTTAATCAGCCCGAACGCGTAGTTGCTGATCTTCTCAAGGCTTGCCAGCCAGATACAGAGCAGCCCAGCCAGGGTGCCAATCGCCTCAATCCATGACAGGTCGTAGCCACCTGCGCCAATCGGTATATGAACCAGAATGTTCTGCGTGCTAAAAAAATCCATCTTTTCCCCAGAGCGTTATGAATTAAGTACGTAGTGTAGCCGCAAAATCCAGCATACGGTTAAGAGGAATTAAGGCTCCCTCGCGCAGCGCGGCATCGACGTGGATCTCATGCGCCGCGCCGCCTGTTTCTAACCCTTCTGCGATCGCCTTCAGGCCGTTCATCGCCATCCACGGACAGTGCGCGCAGCTGCGGCAGGTTGCCCCCTCGCCCGCGGTTGGCGCTTCCAGCAGCTCTTTGCCAGGCACCGCCTGCTGCATCTTATAGAAGATACCGCGATCGGTCGCCACGATGAGCTGCTTGTGGGGAAGCGTTCTCGCGGCGTTAATCAGCTGGCTGGTTGAGCCCACTGCATCGGCCATATCAACGATAGACTGTGGAGACTCCGGGTGAACGAGGACCGCCGCCTGCGGATAAAGCCCTTTCATCCGCGCCAGCGCCTGGGTTTTAAACTCATCGTGGACGATGCACGCTCCCTGCCAGCAGAGAACGTCAGCGCCGGTTTGCTTCTGGACGTAGTTACCCAGATGACGGTCCGGCGCCCAGATGATTTTCTCGCCCAGGCTATCGAGGTGCTCGATCAGCTCCACCGCAATGCTGGAGGTGACGACCCAGTCCGCGCGCGCTTTCACCGCCGCCGAGGTATTGGCATAAACCACCACCGTGCGGTCAGGGTGGGCGTCACAGAAGGCGCTAAATGCGTCAATCGGGCAGCCGAGGTCTAGCGAACATTCGGCGTTCAGCGTCGGCATCAGGATCGTTTTTTCCGGGCTTAAAATTTTTGCGGTTTCCCCCATAAAGCGGACGCCCGCCACCAGCAGCGTGGAGGCAGGATGTTTCGCGCCAAAACGCGCCATTTCGAGAGAGTCAGAAATGCACCCGCCGGTCTCTTCCGCCAGTTGCTGAATTTCCGGATCGGTGTAGTAATGTGCCACCATCACCGCGTCGCGCTCTTTTAAAAGACGTTTGATCTTCTCTTTGTAAAATTGCTTTTCATCCAGGCTCAAAGGCGCTGGCTTTGGCGGGAAGGGGTAGATTGCGGCTTCAGGCTCGAACATCACGCTCATTATGGCATCTCGTTTTACTGGCTTAACAATTTTGCCTTTGATTTGACCAGCATGGCGAACCGGCGGCAAATGTGTTTTGTATACTAAACAAGATAGCGAATATCAGCAGAAATGTCACCGGAAATAGGTGCACGAGGCATTTGTCGGGTGGCGGCATCGCCTTACCGGTCCTACAAGGTAAAATTCAGGAATGGCAGATAGCAAAAAAGCGCCTTTAGGGCGCTTTTTTACATTGGTGGGTCGTGCAGGATTCGAACCTGCGACCAATTGATTAAAAGTCAACTGCTCTACCAACTGAGCTAACGACCCCTTGCGGGATGTACTGCAAATCTATTCAGGCTGGTGGGTCGTGCAGGATTCGAACCTGCGACCAATTGATTAAAAGTCAACTGCTCTACCAACTGAGCTAACGACCCGCTTGGGTGTCGCCTGAATTGTCACTCGGAACCAATAAAATTGGTGGGTCGTGCAGGATTCGAACCTGCGACCAATTGATTAAAAGTCAACTGCTCTACCAACTGAGCTAACGACCCGAGTGGTGGGTGATGACGGGCTCGAACCGCCGACCCCCTCCGTGTAAAGGAGATGCTCTACCAACTGAGCTAATCACCCACTCTGTACTGCCGGAACTGCTTAAGTGGTGGGTCGTGCAGGATTCGAACCTGCGACCAATTGATTAAAAGTCAACTGCTCTACCAACTGAGCTAACGACCCACTTTTGCGCTGCTTTCACGTTGTTTGATATCCCGTGGCAACGGCGGCATATATTACTGATTTAAGAATTCAGCGCAACAAGTATTTCGATAACGCGCGCTTAACTGCTTAGGAATCATGCTGCACGACCAGAAATAACGCGATTTCTGGTCATGCGATAATCATCCCATCGAACTCAGACGTTTTTGCGCCTGTTTGGCACCTTCAGTGCCCGGGAATTTCGCGACAACCTGCTGATACACAGCCTTCGCTTTGGCGGTATCACCTTTGTCCTGCATGATCACGCCCACTTTAAACATCGCGTCAGGTGCTTTCGGTGATTTTGGGTAATTTTTCACCACAGAGGCAAAATAAAACGCCGCATCATCCTTTTTACCCTTGTTGTAATTCAACTGACCGAGCCAGTAATTCGCGTTTGGCTGGTAAGTGGAATCAGGGTACTTCTTCACGAAGTTCTGAAACGCAACGATAGCGTCGTCCTGACGAGATTTATCCTGCACCAGGGCAATGGCAGCGTTGTAGTCCGTATTCGCGTCACCGCTCTGTACAGGCGCACCTGTCGAGGCCGAAGCATCTGCTGCCGGCGCCGGTGTTGCTGTCGCCGCACCGCTCTGATCGCCTGCCGCTGACTGTGCCGCTGCACCACCGCTGCTGAGGCTGTCCATTTGCAGCAGGATCTGCTTCTGACGTTCCACAACCTGGTTAAGCTGATACTGACTTTCCTGAATCTGACCGCGCAGGGAGTCAATATCGTTTTGGTTGTCGGAAAGTTGCTGCTGGAGCTGGGTTAAAAGCTGGCTGTGAGCATTAGAAATACGCTCAAGTTGAGTGACCCGGTCTTCTACCGAGCCTGAGCCGACACTACTGATTGGTGCCTGAGCAAAAGCGGCCCAGGGGGCCGCTATTCCAACCAGTAACGACAGACTCAACAGATGATGTCTGAAGTTACTGCTCATGCAATTCTCTTAGTAAACCAGTACGGCACGACGGTTTTTGGAGTAAGCCGCTTCGTCATGACCCAGTACTGCTGGTTTTTCTTTACCGTAAGAAACGATGGAGATCTGGTCAGCAGATACGCCTTTACCTTGCAGGTACATCTTAACGGCGTTAGCACGACGCTCACCCAGGGAGATGTTGTACTCTGGAGTACCGCGTTCGTCCGCGTGACCTTCTACGGTGACTTTGTAAGACGGGTTGCTACGCAGGAAGTTAGCGTGAGCATCCAGCATCGCAGCGAAATCAGAACGGATGTCGTATTTATCCAGATCGAAGTAAACGATGTTGTTCTGTTGCAGCTGCTGCATCTGAAGACGCGCTTGCTCTTCAGAGGACATGTTGCCGTTGCCGTTAGCGTCCATACCGGTGCCGGCACCCATCATGCCTTCGCCGCTCTGGTCATTGCTTGCATTCTTGTTAGAAGAACACGCCGCGATTGCCATTACAGGCAGAGCGATCATCAGCCCCTTCAGCACTTTGTTCAGTTGCATTTCTATGATTCCTTTAGTAATCAATTAATTATTATTTACAGATACGGCGACCAGGCAGGTGATTTTACCTGTCCATCAGTTGCCGGAATACGCGCTTTGAAACGCCCATCTGTAGAAACCAGATTCAGCACAGATCCCATCCCCTGAGAAGAGCTGTAGATTACCATAGTGCCGTTAGGTGCCAGACTTGGCGTTTCATCCAGGAACGTTGACGACAGAACTTGTACGCCACCCGTTACCAGATCCTGTTTGGCAATGTGCTGCTGACCACCCGCAGAGCTGACCATTACCATTGTTTTACCGTCTGCGCTTACGTCAGCATCCTGGTTCTGAGAACCTTCCCAGGTAATACGCTGTGGCGCGCCGCCGTTAATGTTCATTTTATACACCTGTGGACGACCGGCCTGGTCAGAGGTAAAGGCCAGGTTTTGGCTGTCCGGGAACCAGGTTGGTTCGGTGTTGTTGCTGCGACCATCGGTGATCTGGCGGATCTGACCGGAGCCGATGTCCATGATGTACAGGTTCAGGCTACCGGTTTTCGACAGCGCAAAGGCCAGTTTCGTCCCGTCAGGAGAGAACGCAGGCGCACCGTTGTGACGTGGGAACGACGCCACCTGGCGAACCGCACCGTTAGACAGCGTCTGGATAACCAGCGCAGAACGGCCGCTTTCGAAGGTAACGTAGGCCAGCTTAGAACCGTCCGGTGACCATGCCGGAGACATCAGCGGCTGCGGTGAACGGTGAACGGTGAACTGGTTGTAGCCATCATAATCAGACACGCGCAGTTCGTAAGGGAACTGACCGCCGTTAGTCTGCACCACGTAGGCGATACGGGTACGGAACGCACCTTTAATACCGGTCAGCTTCTCAAACACTTCGTCACTTGCAGTGTGGCCCGCGTAACGCAGCCATTGCTTGTTCACTTTGTAAGAGTTCTGAGCCAGAACGGTACCCGGCGCACCGCCGGTATCAACCAGCTGATAGGCTACGGTATAGCCGCCGTCCGGGTTAGGCGTTACCTGCCCGACTACGACAGCATCGATACCCAGCGCAGACCATGCAGCAGGTTGAACCTCCTGCGCGCTGCCCGGCTGCTGTGGCAGACGAGAGCGATCTAACGGGTTGAATTTCCCGCTGTTACGCAGGTCAGCCGCCACGATGCCGCCAATATCTTCAGGCGCGGCGCCAGGGCCAGCCCACTGGAACGGAACAACACCGATTGGGCGTGCCGAGTCCACCCCCTGGGTGATCTCGATACGTACTTCTGCGTGCAGAACAGCTGCCCACAGCATTAAAAAACTAAATGCTACACGTAATGCCTGCTTCATCATATCTCCCTTATCTGGGTAACCTTACCCACGATAATTTAGCAGAATGTTAACAAACCCAAATAGACAAAACTACATGAACCCTGTGACTAAACCTGGTCTATTTTTCCCCGTTTGCACGGGGAAAATGTAAATTAAGGTTTGAAGTCCAGCGGTGCATTTTTAAAGACTTCGTAGACTGCCTGCGAAGGCGGTTTTGGCATCTTCGCCTGACGTGCCGCAGCCAGGGCCGCAGTACATAAAGCGGGATCGCCACCTTCAGACTGAATATCAAGCAGCATACCGTCCGGCGCCAGTTTTATACGCAACGTACACGTTTTACCGGTGTAGGAGGACGCATCATAGAATCGGCTTTCGATAGCGGATTTAATCTGCGCGGCATAGCCGTTGATTTCAGCGCCAGAAGCACCGTTACTCTTAGTGTTACCACTTCCTGACGGCGCTGCGTTGTTTCCTTTCGCTCCACCGCCGGATTTCGGCGCATTCTTACCTGAGCTGAGATCGCCTAACAGGTCATCAACACCTGCCGCAGCGGCCGCTTTTTCAGCGGCAGCAGCCTTTTTAGCGGCAGCTTTATCGGCTGCGGCTTTTTTGTCAGCAGCGGCTTTTTCAGCGGCGGCTTTCTTATCGGCAGCGGCCTTCTCTGCGGCAGCGGCTTTTTCTGCGGCCGCTTTTTCAGCTGCGGCAGCTTTCTTCGCCGCCTCGGCAGCCGCTTTTTTCTCTGCTTCCTGGGCGGCTTTTTTGGCAGCGTCTGCTTCCGCTTTTTTCTGAGCATCCGCAGCGGCTTTCTTCGCAGCTTCGGCTTCAGCTTTCTTCTGAGCATCGGCAGCCGCTTTCTTCGCGGCTTCCGCTTCCGCTTTCTTCGCAGCATCGGCAGCGGCTTTCTTGGCCGCCTCTGCGGCTAATTTGGCCTGAGCATCTGCCTGCGCTTTCGCGTCGGCAGCCGCTTTTGCTGCGGCTTCTTCAGCCTGTTTCTGCTGTTCTTGAGCTTTCTTCGCTGCGGCCTCAGCCTGCTTCTGCTGCTCCGCCTGCTCTTTTGCCGCTTCCTGCGCCTGTAAACGTTCTTTTTCGAGCTGCTTCAGACGCTCCTGCTCTGCGGCCTGCTTTTCACGCAGCTCCTCAGCCTGCTGTTGCGCCTGTTTTTCACGCTG
>NZ_JAKCMV010000085.1 GCF_021440515.1 Enterobacter asburiae
CAGCGGGTTTTCGCCTCCAGCCCGTAGCGGGTGTAGGCCGCATGGGTGTTCTGCGTATCGCCCTTTTGCAGGGCGATAATCTCCACGTCATATCCCATATCGATAAACGCGGTGATCTGGTTCAGCACAAAGGTTTCTGACGACAGCGGAAATTTCAGCAAGAAGAAACCAACCTTCATTTGCCCTCCCCCACGCGGTCGAGGACCGATTTCACCATCCCGATCCCCTTCTCGCGCTCGGCGCTGACCGCGACTGCCAGACGTTCGTTGATCGCCGGAAGCTGTCCCAGCGTGTCGCCCACCATCGCCCCCAGCGAGCCGTCCAGCAGATGACGGATATCCACCGCCATTTCCGGCATACCCAGCTGCTGCATAATGCCCGCCGACTTGTGTTCGTAGTTGATGGCAATGGCTGGCGTACCAAAGTTCATGGAGATGATCGCCGAGTGCAGGCGCGTGCCCACGGTCAGATCGCAGGCGCCCAGCAGCTTGCCCATTTCCAGATCGTTCAGCTCGTCCATCACCACGTGGTAGCGCGACGGATCGTTAACCAGATGGCCCAGATTCAGCGCCACCATGCGGTCATCTTTGTTGTAGCTGTCGATCCCGGTACAGGTTGAGAGCGCCAGCACCTGATAGCCGCTGTCCAGAATGCGGTTGACCACGTCGGCGAAGGCTTTTTCATAGGCCGCCTGGGTAGTGCCTAAGCGTTTATCGAACGGCGCGAGCTCACGCAGGGTGATAGCCACGGTTTTCTGTTTTGCCGCCACGTCCAGCCAGTGCTGCACCGCGTAGCTCGGCTGGAAGCTGTCGTTCTGATGATCCACCAGCCAGGCGGTGTCGACGCCGTGCTCGACCTTTGAGGTGTCGATGTCGCTGCGCTTCATCAGATCGAGGCTAACGGATTCACGCAGGATCAGCGCGTCGCAGTGTCCGAACACGTAGTTCGCCAGCTGGTTAAACTGCGGATCCTGGAACGGACCGACGCTGTGCCCAATCATAAACAGCGGCTTTTTCGCCATAAAGGTGCAGAGCGCGTGCTCAAACTGCGGCACGCCGTAGAGATCGACAAAGAACGAGCCGCCTACCTGGATAATGGCGTCGTAGCCGGAGAGCAGGCGCACGAAATCGGTAAAGCCCTGCGCGATAGCGATGTTGCGCAGCTTGCCGGTGTCCGTCACGCGGGAGAGCAGCACCTGATGCTGATAGCGACGGCGCAGCACTTTCTTCACGCGCCCCATCACCCCCGCGGCGTTGTTGTGCTGCTTCATCTGGCTGTAGAGCGGGTCGCCCATCACCGGGCGGTTGAGTAACCAGGAGGAGCTGACCGGATACCGGCTCATCACGTCCACTTCGGTCTCAGGCTTAAGGGTGTTAATTGCATCCAGTAAACCGCGCAGGATGGCGCTGTCGCCACGGTTGCCGCAGGTATGGTTGCCAAGAATTAATAATTTCATAATGGCCTCTTAAAGAACTAGCCTGCGCGAAGCAGCGTTTTCATTTTTTCGTTACGGCAAAACTGGCGTTTCAACTCCACCACCAGCGGGTTGCGCGACAGCACGATCATTACCGCGAAGGCCAGCGCGCCCGCCGCGACCTGCACCGCCAGCAGCGCCGCCAGCGGCAGATGGCCGCTCAGCAGCACGCCCAGGCCGTAGCTCAGGGCAAGGGTCGGCAGGGAGAGATAAAACGGCAGCCACAGGCTCAGGATGTACTGACGGTAGCTGGAGCCCAGCACCGGCTTGATCATCACGAAGTAGCTCAGAACGGTGTTGACGATCTGCACCAGCAGGAAGCCGAGCGTCACCCCAATCGCCCCCGCCAGATGGCCGCCGACGATAATTGCCGGGACAAACAGGAAGGTTTTAAAAACGTTGAACTTAAAGCTGATGTCCACGCGGGCCTTTGCCATCAGCAGGGAACCAATCGGATTCCCCACCGAGCGCAGCAGCCCGACCACGCACAGCAGTTGCAGAACGGGAACGATGCTGACCCACTTCTCGCCAAACACCAGCGGCACGAAATTGCTGGACACCACCATCAGCCCCAGCAGCACCGGGAAGTTGATGATGCCGACGACGGAGAGCAGCTTGTAGAAGTTGACGCGCAGCTTCTCGGTGTCGTCCTGAATCTTGGCGAACGCCGGGAACAGCACGCGGGTGATAATCGGGTTGAGCTTCATCGGCGGCACAACCGCCACGTTGTAGGCCAGGTTATAGCCCCCCGCCACGCTCGCGCCGAGAATACGCGCCAGCACCAGCGTGGAGAGGTTGGTGTTGACGTAGTTGATGATGCTGTCCGCCGTCAGCCAGGCGCCAAAGCGCAGGTTGGAGGAGACGGAGGCCAGCGAGAAATGCAGCCCCGGACGGTAAATCTTGCGGCCAAAGTAGCCGAACAGCAGCGTGCGCACGGCGGAGTTCACCAGATAACCGAGGATCGCGGTCATCGCCAGCGGCCAGAAATGGGCGCTCACCACGGTAAAGGTAAAGCCCGCCAGCACGGCGCTGGTCTCGATCATGCCGATTTTGTTGAACTCCAGCTCCTTTTGCATCAGCGCGCGGAACTGCTGCCCGTGGGGGATCACCACAAAGGCAAACGACAGGGTGCGCATCAGCGGCGCGAGGTCCGGGTTATGCAGCACCCGGGCAATCACGCCGCTCAGCAAAAACACCGCCACAAACACGGTGATGCCCAGCCCGACGTTCAGCCAGTAGAGGGTGGTCAGCTCCAGCTGGCTGATCTCTTTGCGCTGGATAATAGAGTTGGCGATACCAAAGTCGGACAGCGTGTCGGCCAGGGCGATAATCACCAGCGACACGGTCAGCAGACCGAACTGGTGGTTATCGATGATGCGCGCCAGCACCGTCATCTGCACCAGCCCGAGGCCGATGATGACGATGGTCGCCATCGCCGACCATTTCGCACCGCTGATGGTTTTTTCACGTAAGCTCATGACCGTTCCTTAATACGCCGCTTTGTTCACAAAGCCTTTAAAGATGGTCAGAAAGACGATTTTGATATCGAACCAGAGGCTCCACTCGCGGATGTACTCCAGGTCAAACTCAATACGCTTTTCCATTTTTTCCAGGGTGTCGGTTTCACCGCGCCAGCCGTTGATCTGCGCCCAGCCGGTAATGCCCGGCTTCACCTTATGGCGCAGCATGTAGCCCTCAATCAGCGAACGGTACTGCTCGTTGTGCGCCACCGCGTGCGGGCGCGGTCCGACAATCGACATTCCGCCGGTAAAGACGTTGATAAACTGCGGCAGTTCGTCGAGCGAGGTGCGGCGCAGGAAGTTACCCACGCGGGTGACGCGCGGATCGTTTTGCGTCGCCTGGGTTACCACCTGGTCATTTTCCATCACCCGCATGGAGCGGAATTTCCACACCATGATCGGCTTGCCGTCGATGCCGTAGCGGGTCTGGCGGAAGATGACTGGGCCGGGGGAGGTGATTTTGACCGCCAGCGCAATGCAGCACAGCACCGGGGAGATCAGCAGCAGGATCAGCGACGAGAGGACAATATCCTCCGCGCGCTTGAGCACGCGGTTGATGCCGGAGAGCGGCGTGTCGTACAGCGGCACGACGGGAACGCCGTTCACTTCGTCAATCCGCGAGTGCAGGATGTTAAAGGTAAAGACGTCCGGGATGAGGATCACCGAACAGGTGGTGTCGGCCAGCTCACGCACCAGATGCTTAATGCACGACTCGTCGCTCATCTGCATGGCGATATAGACGTTATGGATTTTGCCCGCTTTGGCGTCGTCGATAAGCTGCTCAAAGTTACCCGCCCAGTCGGCAGACACGCCGCCCGGTTTGGCATCGTGATAAATGCCTACCACTTCGAGGCCGAGCCACGGCTCTTTACGGAAGCTGTCGAGCAGCACCTGCCCGACCGGCAGATCCCCTGCCACCGCCACGTAGCGGGTGTTGTAGCCGCGGTTACGCAGCCATCCGGCGAAATAGCGGATAAACGAACGGCACACCACCATCCCCACGCTGGTTAACGCATACCAGCAAAGATAGGTGACCAGTCGGTTATCGAAATCGTGGCTGAAGGCCACCAGCCCGGCGCTGAAAATCAGGCTTAAGGTCCAGTTCTGCAACAGCAGCATCAGCTCGGTGGTGATTTTTACGCCGCGCCACGAGCGGTAGAAATCGGTCATCCCGCCGATCATCTGGAAGACCACCAGCGCAATCAGCGCCATCAGCAAATGCATGTAGAAGAAGGGTTGTCCGCTAAGACGGCACACCACCCACAGGCCACCGACCATGATGGTGATGTCAGAAAATCGCTGCACCATTGAGATTAACGATGCATTCGTTCTGGCTCGCTCGCGCTTTCTTAGATTTGTCATCGTTGTTCCTTTATTCAACCAACGCCTCCCCCCTCACCCCGGCCCTCTCCCCAGAGGGGCGAGGGTGTTCAAGTTCCCTCTCCCCTTTGGGGAGAGGGTTAGGGTGAGGGGTAAGGTTTCGTTTTACTGATTCAACAGCGCCAGAATGTCCTGCGTTCGCGCTTCCATCAGCGGGACGTCGGCGCGGGACTCAACGTTCAGGCGCACCACCGGCTCGGTGTTGGACGAGCGCAGGTTAAAGCGCCACTGCGGGAACGACATGCTGATGCCGTCGGTGCGGTCGATCTCCAGGGCGTGGATCGCAAAATGGTGCTCCACGCGGGCAATCGCCTCGGCGGGCAGCGCCAGGGTGCTGTTGATTTCACCGCTCGCCGGGAACGCCGCCATGCGGTCGCGCACCAGTTCGCCCAGCGTCTGACCTTTCAGGCACAGCAGCTCGGTGACCAGCAGCCACGGGATCATCCCGCTGTCGCAGTAGGCAAAATCGCGGAAGTAGTGGTGGGCGCTCATCTCGCCGCCGTAAATGGCGTCTTCTTCGCGCATCCGCTCTTTAATGAAGGCGTGACCGGTTTTGGACATCACCGGCTTGCCGCCTGCGGCGCTGACCACGTCAACGGTGTTCCAGGACAGGCGCGGATCGTGAATGATCTTCGCCCCCGGATTTTTCTCCAGGAAGGCTTCCGCCAGCAGGCCAACGATGTAATAGCCTTCGATGAACTGGCCTTTTTCGTCGAACAGGAAGCAGCGGTCGAAGTCGCCGTCAAAGGCGATGCCCATGTCCGCGCCGTGCTCGATGACCGCGCTGCGGGTGTCCGCGCGGCACTCGGGCAGCAGCGGGTTCGGGATACCGTTCGGGAAGTTGCCGTCCGGCGTGTTGTGGACTTTCACAAAGGTGACCGGCACGTTCAGCGCCTTAAAGCGGGCTTCCAGTGCGTCCACTACCGGACCGGCCGCGCCGTTACCGGAGTTGATGACCAGCTTCAGCGGCTTGAGGTTCGCCACGTTGATGTAGCCCAGAAGGTGGTCGACGTACTCTTTTTGCAGCGTGATTTTTTTATAGCTGCCGCGCGCCGCCTCGTTCACCGGCGGGAAGTCGTTGGCCTCTGCCAGACGCTGCACGTCGCGCAGGCCGGTGTCGCCGCTGATAGGACGCGCGCCCTTGCGCACCAGCTTCATGCCGTTGTAGTCCATCGGGTTATGGCTGGCGGTGACTTCAATACCGCCGTCCACGCCCAGGTGGAAGGTGGCGAAATAGATCTCTTCGGTGCCGGAAAGACCGATGTCCAGCACGTTAACGCCCGCGTCCTGAAGCCCTTTTGCCAGCGCCAGCTTGAGCGTTTCGCTGGTCAGGCGCACGTCGCCGCCCAGCACGATGGTTTCCGGTTTTAAATATTCGCCATAGGCACGACCAATACGCCACGCGATGTCTTCATTCAGCTCTTCGCCGAGCTTGCCGCGAATGTCGTAGGCTTTGAAACAGGTTAATTTTTCCATGATGACCCCTTTTTCAGGCAACAGTTGGCCCGCCCGATTAACAGGCAAAATTGTTTTTATTCATTCGTGGGCCGGATAAGCGAAGCGCCATCCGGCGTTAAGACCGCGCTACACTCGCCCGTAACGATCCTGGAAGCGCACGATATCGTCTTCTTCCAGATACGAGCCGGAGCGCACTTCAATCAGGTCGAGCGGAATTTTCCCCGGGTTTTCCAGGCAGTGCGTCGCCCCGAGCGGGATATAGATCGACTCGTTTTCGCCGAGCAGTTTGATTTCGCCGTCGATGGTCACTTTGGCGGTGCCCGCCACCACGACCCAGTGTTCGGCGCGGTGATGGTGCATCTGTACCGACAGCCCTTCTCCCGGCTTCACGGTGATGCGTTTCACCTGATAGCGGTCGCCGGAATCGATGGAGTCATATTTCCCCCACGGGCGATACACTTCCCGGTGGATATGGTGCTCGTGACGCCCGTCGGCCTTGATTTGTTCGACCACTTTTTTAACGTCCTGCACGGCATTACGGTCGGCAATCAGCACCGCGTCTTTGGTCTGCACGACCACCAGATCTTTTACGCCGACCGTGGTCACCAGACCCGACTCCGCGTAAACGTAGCTGTTTTCCGTTTTGTGGCTAATGACATCGCCGTGGTGGACGTTACCCTCCGGGGTATGGGCGCTGATCTCCCACAATGAGGACCAGGAGCCCACGTCGCTCCAGCCCGCATCCATCGGTACGACCACCGCATCGGCGGTGCGCTCCATGACCGCATAGTCAATGGACTCTTCCGGGCAGGCGAGGAACGCCGCTTCGTCAACGCGGATAAAATCGAGATCCGGGTCAACCACGTCCATCGCTTTTTTACAGGCGTTGAGGATATCCGGGCGGAATTTTTCCAGCTCTTCCAGATAGCGACCCGCGCGGAACAGGAACATGCCGCTGTTCCAGTAATATTCGCCGCTGCCGACGTAGGCCTGGGCGGTTTCAAGATTTGGTTTCTCGACGAACTGCGCCACGTTAAAGGCCACGCTGTCGCCTTCCCCCGGGGTGACGTCGCCGCGGCGGATATAGCCATACCCGGTTTCCGGCAGATCCGGCACGATGCCGAAGGTCACCAGCTTGCCGCTTTCGGCGTAAGGAATGGCGGCGCGTACCGCCTCGCGGAAGGCATCTTCCTGCTGAATAACGTGGTCAGCGGCGAGTACCAGCATCAGCGGGTCGCAGTCGCCGCTGCTGCGCTTGGCCGCCAGCGCCGCCAGCGCGATAGCCGGGGCGGTGTTGCGCCCGGCGGGCTCCAGAATGATGTTTTCGGTCAGCTTGTTGAGCTGGCGCAGCTGTTCGGCGACGATAAAGCGGTGCTGTTCGTTACAGATCACCACCGGGCTTTCGCACTCCACGCCGTTCAGACGGCAGACCGTCGTTTGCAGCATGGTGAGATCCCCTTTCAGGCAGAGGAACTGTTTTGGATAGAGCACGCGGGACAGCGGCCATAACCGGCTACCAGAGCCTCCAGCCATCACGACCGGAAAGAGTTTGCTTTGACTCATGATTTATCCCCGTATATCTGCAATAAATTGGCTAAGCACGCTCTCTTTTTCGAGCGTACGTTCGGCATACTCACGTGCCACCGTGTTCTCTTTTGGCATGGCGAGCGCCCGTTCAATTCCGGCCACCAGCGCAGAGGCCGATTCTGGCTCTACGCACACGGCGATCCCCGGATAGCTGTCGCACAGCTGGCCTAATTCGGTTTCCGCTTCTGCGGTAATCACCGCGTTGCCGCCCACCGCCAGAATATTGGTCAGCTTGGACGGCAGTACCGCGTCCGCCGCGCCGCGCTTTTGCACGACGAGGTGGCAGTCGCCCATCTTCAGCAGCGCGGGCAGCGCCTCGTAAGGCTGAAGCGGGTAAAATTTCACGTTGTTCAGGCCGCGCTCGCTGGCCAATTTCTCCAGCCGCGCTTTGCCGCCGCCCTGCCCGACAATCACGAAGGTCCAGGGGTGCTGACTCAGCTGCTGCGCCGCGTCGATCACGCTCTCCAGCCCCTGCTTTTCGCCGATGTTGCCCGAGTAAAGAATGATTTTATGGTCATCAGGCAAACCGAGCTGCTGGCGTAACGCCTGCGCGTCGCCTTCGGACACGTCGCGAAAACGCGCCACTTCGGACCAGTTCGGGAAAAAGATCACTTTCTCCGCCGCCACGCCCTTCTCCTGCGCTTTGTTCATCATCGAGCGCGAGATGGTCGACACATAGTCGACGTTGTGCAGGCCGTTGCGCTCAAAGGCGCTGGCGAGCTTCGCCACTTTGCCGCCCTTGCCTTTGCCCGCCATCCCCAGACCGAGCATGGCGTCGACTTCATAATCCTGAATGTGCAGCAGGGTGCGCGCGCCGGAGAGTTTGCCCAGCAGGCGCATACCCGGCGTGCAAAACAGCGTCGGCACCACGCCGATAATGCGATCCGGCTTCCAGCGACGCTGCGCCATCAGCGGGAAAAAGCTGCTGAGCGCAAAGCTGCCCAGATGAATTAATCGCTTCAGCGTCGACGGCTGCTTCGGCACGTACAGCGGACAGCGCCAGACGGTCGCCGCCCCCTCTTCCCGGCGATAGCGCCAGCTTGAGTAGCGCTCGCCCACTTTCCATTCCGGGTAGTACGGCGGCGCGGTGATGACGCGCACGTCGTGACCCTGGCTTGCCATCCACTCGACCATCTCGCCGGTGTATTTCCCGATCCCGGTCAGTTCCGGCGAGTAGTTGATTCCGTATACGAGGATCTTCATAGGCCCGGCACCCCGGCCTGACGATCCGCAAGGAAGTACGCCCGGCTGTTGTCGTGAACGTTGTCGCTCGCGAGCAGCGCATCGGGCGTCAGCCAGCGGTAGTCGTCATGCTGCGCGTCAGGCAGACGCAGGTCTGCCTGATTCACCTTCAGGCGGTACCCCAGCACGATGTAGTGCGTGGAGAAGGCGTTACCTGAAAAGTTATCGTCATAGAAGTGCTGCCAGACCCCGTAAAACCGGCCCGCGGACTGCGGCAGGCGCAGCCCCAGCTCGGCCTGGGTAAGACGCTCAAACGCACGCTCAAGCGACTCATCCTTCTGAACACGTCCCCCGGGTACGAACCAGTACCCTTGCGCCGGGCGGTTGGTTCGCTTCCCCAGCAAGAACTCGCCGCGTTCGTTCTCCACCACCAAATCAATTGAGATCAGCGGCGTGGAACGGACGACCGTGGCAAAATCTTCCTGACTTAAAAACATGATTACCCCCGGAAGCGGTGCTGGTTTTCAAGGAACCACTGGTAGGTGCTTGCCAGCCCCTGCTCCAGCGCCACCTCGTGATACCAGCCCAGCTGATGCAGACGGGTCACGTCCAGCAGCTTGCGCGGCGTACCGTCCGGTTTGGTGGCATCGAACACCACGCGGCCCTTGTAGCCCACCACTTTGGCGATGGTCTGCGCCAGCTCGCGGATGGTGCAGTCGATCCCGGTACCGACGTTAATGTGCGACAGCATCGGCTGGGTGTTTTCCTGCCACACCTCGCGATCCAGCTCCATCACGTGAATGCTGGCGGCCGCCATGTCGTCCACGTGCAGGAACTCACGCATCGGCGTACCGCTGCCCCACACCACCACGTCCGGCGCGTTTTCCGCCGTCGCCTCGTGGAAGCGACGCAGCAGCGCCGGGATCACGTGGGAGTTGCTCGGGTGGAAGTTATCGTTCGGCCCGTACAGGTTGGTCGGCATCACCGAGCGATAGTCGCGGTCATACTGGCGGTTGTAGGACTCGCACAGCTTGATCCCGGCAATCTTGGCGATGGCGTACGGCTCGTTGGTGGCTTCGAGCGTGCCCTGCAACAGCTCGCTCTCCGCCATCGGCTGTTTCGCCATCTTCGGATAGATGCAGGATGAGCCGAGGAACAACAGCTTGTTCACGTTGTGCAGATGCGCCGCGTGAATGATGTTGCTCTCAATCATCATGTTTTCGTAGATGAAATCCGCCGGGTAGGTGTTATTGGCGACAATACCGCCCACCTTCGCCGCCGCCAGATACACCTGGTCGATGCGGGACTCTGCAAAGAAATCCTGCACCGCGTTGCCGTCGAGCAGGTTCAGCTCGTCGCGGGTACGGACAATCACCTCAACGTCACCGCGTTGTTCCAGCTGGCGGACAATGGCGGAACCCACCATGCCGCGATGACCGGCGACAAAAATACGTTGTTTGGTCATTATCAGGACTCCAGCGCGATGGCAACCTCGTAGCCGTGGGACTTCAGCAGAGAGTGTTTCTTCGCCGCTTCAAGATCTTTCGCGACCATCTCGGACACCATCTCCTGCAACGTAGTTTCTGGTTTCCAGCCCAGGGTTTCGTGCGCTTTGGTTGGGTCGCCGAGCAGGGTTTCTACCTCAGCAGGACGGAAGTAGCGCGGGTCAACCTGCACAATCACGTCGCCTGGCTTCACGCCCGGCGCGTCGTGGCCGGTCACGGAAACCACGATACCTTTCTCTTCCACGCCGGTGCCTTCGAAGCGAAGTTTGATGCCCAGCTGTGCCGCGGCCATTTCCACGAACTGACGCACGGAGTACTGCACACCCGTTGCGATAACGAAGTCTTCCGGTTTGTCCTGTTGCAGCATCATCCACTGCATTTTCACGTAGTCTTTCGCATGGCCCCAGTCACGCAGGGAGTCCATGTTGCCGAGGTGCAGGCAGGATTCCAGGCCCTGAGCGATGTTTGCGATCGCGCGGGTGATTTTACGGGTCACGAAGGTTTCACCGCGGCGTGGGGATTCGTGGTTGAACAGGATGCCGTTACAGGCGTACATGCCGTAGGATTCGCGGTAGTTCACGGTGATCCAGTAAGCGTACAGTTTGGCAACCGCATACGGAGAGCGCGGGTAGAACGGCGTGGTCTCTTTCTGTGGGATTTCCTGCACCAGACCGTACAGCTCGGAAGTGGACGCCTGGTAGAAGCGGGTTTTCTTCTCAAGGCCGAGGAAGCGGATCGCCTCCAGCAGACGCAGGGTGCCCATGGCATCCACGTCGGCGGTGTATTCCGGCGATTCGAAGGAGACCGCAACGTGGCTCATCGCCCCCAGGTTGTAGACTTCATCCGGCTGCACTTCCTGCAAGATGCGGGTCAGGTTGGAGGTATCGGTCAGGTCGCCGTAGTGCAGGTGGAATTTCGGGTTCGCTGAGTGCGGATCCTGATAAATGTGATCCACGCGCTCGGTGTTGAATGAAGAGGCACGACGCTTGATGCCGTGAACTTCGTAACCTTTCTCCAGCAACAGTTCTGCCAGGTAAGAACCATCCTGCCCGGTAACGCCGGTGATGAGAGCGACTTTAGACATGTTTATATTCCTCTGTACTTATCAAAGTTTTTCAGTTTCAACGCGTTCGCGTATCACCACTGCGGGGTTGCCACGGCAAATCTTATTTGCCGGTAGCGATTTAAAAACGCTGCTGCGGGCACCGACTACCGTGCCATCGCCAACAGAAATACCTGGCGCAACAAAGACATCCGTTGCCAGCCAGCATTTTTCGCCGATGACGACAGGCGAAGCGGTAATATCAAAATGCTGACTCATAAAATCGTGACTGCCGGTACATAAATAACACTTCTGAGACACCACCGAATTTGCCCCGATGGTGATATCGCCGAGGTTATATAACACCGCGTCATCCCCAACCCAGGCGTAATCGCCAAGGGTTAATTTCCAGGGGTAAGTAATTTTGACCGACGGGCGAATCACTACGTTTTTTCCGATTTTTGCACCGAATAAGCGTAATAAAAACGCGCGCCAGCGATACAGTATTTGCGGGGACCAGGCAAATAACGTTGCCTGAACGGCCCACCACAGCTGAACCTTAATACCGTTCCCGCCCCGAAAACCTTTCGGCACGGAGAATCCTTTAAGTTCCTGCATTACGTTTCCTTATATTCAGGATTTGTTATATAAGGCTTTCGCTTTACCCGTCGTTTTCAGACGAAATAAATAGGACAATTCCGCTACCGGGCCGGGTACGCGTAAAATATTGCGCTGCACCGATTTGGCATCCCGGCATAATTCCAGATTATTTGAGGTTGACACGCCGCCCATCGAAAATTCAGACACCAGCCCTTTAATTCGACGGAACGGATAGCCGGATTTATACAGGCTGGCGGCCAGGGCATAATCGGAGGACACTTTATACTGCAAATCGTACGGCTGTTTTTTCAGCCCGGCGGTCGGGAAGAAAATAGCCTGATGGCTGGCAGGCAAGCTGTGGTAGATATACCAGCCCGGCTTAGCGCTGCGCAGCACTTTATTGCCGTCGCCAAAGTCCAGCAGCGCATCGCCAATATACATGGCCTCTTCTTTCTGGCGCGCCAGCTGACGGACAAACAGCGCCACGTCATCGTGGAAAATATCGCCCGAGTTCAGGAAGATGGCGTAACGCCCCTGCGCCATCGCGATGCCTTTGTTCATCGCGTCGTAAATGCCCTTATCTTTCTCGCTGATGTAGCGTAAGTTGAACTCACCGTTGAGTTTTTCGAGAAACTCCGCCGTGCCGTCATCAGAGCCGCCGTCGACCACAATCCACTCAAAAGTGAGGCTCGGATCGCGGGCCAGGTTACGCAGCGAGCGCCAGGTTTTAACAATCCCTTCGTAATTTCTAAAAGCGACAGTTATCACGCTAAGAAACATAAATCACTCCAGTTCGTCATACACGCGTAATATTGAGCGCTTTGCGCAGAATAAACGGACAGACAATTAAGAAAGCATATTCCGGGCTAAATATTGACCCCGTAAAAAACAGCGACACTGGCGTAAAAAGATAAAGCTGCACGCGAAAGTTTTGGTTATCACCAAACGCGTTAATCATCATTTTAAAAACTTTAAACAGATACCAAAGTGTCAACAGTACGGCGAACCACGAAAAATAAATAATTAACAGATACAGGCCATTGTCTATTGTTTTTCCGACATCCGCACCGTTAAAGATTCCGAATGATGCCACATATTCGTAAAGTGAGCCGAATCTTACTACGCCGTCGATATGGGTTAATGAATACCCCACCATCACTAACGGGCCAATGATGCGATAATAAGAGGATGAGCCTTCGGTTCCCAAATCGCCCAGACGCTCTGAGATGTACGGAAACGCAAATATGATGCCCACTAAAAATACCGTCAGAGAGATGATCGCCAGCGGCAGTTTTTTCTTAATCGCATCCTTGTTCAGGTACTGGAACGCCCACTCCAGCAGGTAAAACAATATAAACGTCATGACCCCGGAGAACGATCCTGACAGAACGATTCCTGCAAGAATCATAGCATCGGTTTTAGGGGTTTTGATACCAAACTGTTTGATGCTGAGCCAAATTGAGATTAACGCCAGAGCAAAGAATGCCGGTTCAAAATAGAGCGCCGTAGTACGCTTGCCGCCAAACTTAATGAAGTTCAGAACATAGCTGTTACTGTATATGAGATATTTCGAAATTATTTCCATCAGGCTACTGCCGCCGGTCAAAATAATTTGCGCCATCTCCATTGCGGCAAGCATAACAATCAGGGCTACGGCAATATAAAAGAACCTGAGGATTTTCCTATAATTGTGCGGCGAAATAGTTTTGAAGCGAATACTCCACACCATGCCAATAATGATAACGATATAAACAAACAGCATGGTGGAGGTGACATATTTGCTGGCATCCAGCGACTGCCCAAAGATGTAGTTAAATGCCGTTAAGCCAAATCCCATCCCCAGCGCAATCAGCAGCTTTTTCACGCTGATCTTCTCGACGTACAGCAGCAGCAGTACCGGCAAGAAGGTGACGATGGTGATCGGGAAGCTTTCGCCAAGCTGGGCAATCTTCACGTTGACCAGCAGGTAGATCAGCGGCAGCAGCAGATAGCTACAGATTCTGATAGAACGAGACATACTCCTCCAGCATCTGTTGTCCACTGTAGGCCTTGCGGCTGCGGTTGCGGAACGATTCCAGGTCGGTGCCAAAAACAGCCCTGGCGATCTCGGCCTTCGGTAACTGCACCAGCGGCAGCACCTCGTTTTCGCTAAAGGTTTTCCCGCCCGATTTTTCCAGCACCTCGCGCGCGGCGTCGCTGTGGGTGGCAATGACCGGCACGCCAATCGACAGCGCCTCGCACAGGATCAGCGGATAGTTGTCCACGCGCGAGCTAAACACCAGCGCGTCCATGCCGTTCAGGGCGCTCATCAGCTTGCGCTTGTCGGTTTCAAACCCGTGGTTAACCACGTTCGCGCCGTCGAACGGCGAAAATTTGCCGAAGGTGTGCAGCTCAACTTTGTCGCCGAGCGCCATGATGTCGCGCACCAGCGTTTGATTGGTCTTGCCGTCGTAGCGCAGATCGTGGGCAACGATGGCGATTTTCGGCTTACCCTGGGTAACGGGAACCGGGGTCAGCTCCGCCAGAATCTCTTCGGTCGCCACATCGATACCGTTATTGATGATTTTGCAGCGCCCCGCCCCGTACAGGCTGTTAAAGGCGTCCGCCACGTGCTGGCTCGGGGAAATAAAGGTGCAGCCGAGGGCGAGCATGTCGCGGAAAAGCTGACGCTTGCCGGAGACCAGCCGATGCGCGCGATCCACCTTCACCGGGGGATAGTTGCTCAGCGTCGGGCATTTCTGGCAGTTATCTTTCCAGCCTTCGCAGCCGTCGGTAAAGGCGCAGCGCCCGGTCACGCTCCAGTGGTCGTGCAGCGTCCAGACAAAGGTGGTATCCGGCCTGTGCGCTTTAACCTTCTGGCAAAAGGCGACCACCTCGTCCAGATTCAGCCAGTAACTGTGCAGGACGTGAAAATGCAGCACCACCGGCTCCGCCGAGCGGGTCACGGTGCGGTACAGACTGTTGAGATTGCCAAACAGATCGCGGTTAAACAGGCGGAACAGCGCGATGTTGGCGATAGAGGTTACGCGCGGCGTCTGTTTGATCACCTGCGGATAGTTATCGTGGCTGACGCTTTTCTTGCCGCCTTTGCCATAGCCGTAGACGAAGCGCGACTGTAACCCTTTTTGCAGCGCGCGCTGGTGCAGATCCAGCGCCACCCCTGCCGCCCCGCCTTCGGCCAGGCGAACGTTAAATTGCAGAATATTCATTTGATCACCTTCACGCGGGCCTTTTCACCCACCACCAGCGCGTTGTCGGGAATGCTGTCCAGCACCACGCTGCCTGCGCCGATTGTCACGTTATTGCCGACGGTAAGGTCGCCGATGATGACCACGTTTGCCCCCAGCTCGACGTTGTTGCCAATCACCGGGCAGGCCAGGCTTTCCGGCCCGCGGTTGCCGATAGTGACCGCGTGGCGAATGGTGAAGTCATCCCCGGCGACCACAAACTTGTTGATCACCACCGCGTAGCCGTGGTGGATGGTGAAGCGACGACCGATGGTGGCGGCCGCCTGGATCTCATAGCCAAAGAAGCACTCGGTGATGATGCGGTACAGCACCAGAACCGGCGCGGCCCAGATATTGTTGAGCACGTTTTTTTTGCGCCACACTGAGCAAAAATGGGCGATACGGTACGCCAGAACCATGCAGCAGGGGCGCAGGCTCCAGCTATTCGCGCGGCAATCTTCCAGAAACATTATTTCCCCCGAAGTCCATCGGCCAGACGCTTGCCGTTACGTACGGACAGCAGCGTGAGCAGCGTGCGCCAGTTCATCCGCTTATTGCGGATCTGATAGAGGGTGTAGAGCTGGTATTTACGGCTGGCACGGTCGAACTTGTCCTTGTGCTTGCGGTAAAAGTGGAAGTAGCCGGAGAATTTCTTCGGCGAGGAGGTGATTTGCATCTCCCCGTGGTTGATGTGCAGAATTTGCGTGGCTTCTTCCACTTTCCAGGGTTCGCCATATTCCACCACCATGCGCAGGAAAATGTCGTAGTCCTGCGCCGCCTTCAGCTCGGTATCAAACAGACACTCCTTAAAGCGCCACGCCCAAGTGAAGACCTGGTTGCCGATGATATTGCGCTTGTAGAACAGGCGACGGGAGTACGGCGATTTTGGATAAAGCGGCAGGCTCGCGGGCTGGGAATAGACTTCGCCCTGGCACACGTAGTCGTTAGCGTAGAGAAACGCATGCGTCACCAGCTGGTGCTTGTGCGCAAGGAAGGTAGAGAGGCGGTTCGGCGTCCACTCGTCGTCGTCGTCGATACCGGTCAGATACTGCCCTTTGGCCTGCATAATGGCCTGATTGCGCACCGCGCACGCCCCGGAATTGATGGCGTTATGAGTGTATTGCACGCGCGGATCGTTGAGCTCGTCAACGAAGGCCTGAAGCTGCTCGAAGGACGAAGAGCAGTCGTCGACGATCAGCAGTTCCCAGTGGTCATAGTCCTGGCGCAGGACCGACTTAATGGCGCGAATGGCCAGCTGCTGACGGTTCCATGTCGGCATGTAAATTGAAATTAAAGGGCGTTGTGTATTCATATTATTCCCCTCACCTCCACTTCCCTCACCCCGGCCCTCTCCCCAGAGGGGAGAGGGTGAAAGGCGGCACCAGACAGTCCCCTCTCCCCTTTGGGGAGAGGGTAAGGGTGAGGGGTAAGGTGTTTTGTTATTTACTGTCAGACTTATATTCGTACTCGTAGTACCCGTAGTCCTGGTACCCGGTGGCGCGACGGAAGATGGAGTTCAGGATCACCCCTTTCACCTCAATGCCGTTCTGCTCGAAGCGGCTGAGGCTGGTTTCCACCTCTTTCAGGGTATTCACCGCATAGCGCGCCACCATCAGCGTGGTGCCCGCATGGCGCCCCACGACGGCGGCATCGGTCACGGCGAGGATTGGCGGGGTATCGATCAGCACCAGGTCGTAGTTTTTGCTCGCCCACTCGATAAGCTGGGTGAAGCGTTCGCTCATCAGCAGCTCAGACGGGTTTGGCGGCACCTGACCACGAGGAACAAGGTCAAAATTCGGCACGGAAGTGGGCTTCGCGCTCTGGCTGATGTCCCCTTTGCCGAGCAGAATTTCCGACAGGCCGTTGACGTTATTGGTGCCGAGCAGCTCGTGGGTGTAGCCCTTACGCATGTCGCAGTCGATCAGCAGCACGCGCTTGTTGGTCTGGCTCACCACCGCCGCCAGGTTGGCGCAGACAAAGGTCTTACCAATTGACGGGCTGACCCCGGTCATCATCAGAACATTGTTTTTCGCCTGCATCATGGCGAAGTGCAGGCTGGTACGCAGGCTGCGCACCGCTTCGATCGCCAGATCGGTCGGATTACCCACCGCCAGAAGCTGGCTCTGCTTGTAGCGCTTAACGCCCTTGACGGTTTTGACGCTGTCGCGGGATTTCTGCCACTCGGAGAGCGGAATGCTGGCATACACGCTGATGCCGTGCTCTTCCAGCACCTGCGGGCTTTCGATACCGCGGTTAAACAGGGAGCGCAGCAGCACGCCAACGATAGAGAGCATCAGGCCGAGGATAATGCTGCCGAGAATAATCAGCGCCTTCTTCGGTTTCAGCACGCCGGGCTGGGTGATGGCCGAGTCGACGATACGCACGTCGCCCACGGTGCTGGCTTCGGTGATCTTCAGCTCCTGCTGTTTGTTCAGCAGCTGCATATAGACCTGCTGGCCGGACTCCACGTCGCGGGTCAGACGGACAATCTCCTGCTGGGTTTCCGGCATCGCGGTGACGCGGTTGTTCAGCTTCGATTTTTCATCTTCCAGCGCCTGACGTTTTTCAAGCAGCGTGCGGTAGGCCGGGTGACGTTTGGTATAGAGCTTGGAGATCTCCGCCTCTTTAAAGGTCAGCTCGTTCAGCTGGGCGTCGATGTTCACCATCGAATCCAGCACCGATTTGGCCTCCAGCGGCAGATCCACCGAGTCCTTCTGCTGGCGATAGGTGTTGAGCTTCTCTTCCGCCTGGTCCAGACGCTGGCGCACTTCCGGCAGCTGTTTTGCAAGGAAGGCGAGGCTTTTCGCCGCCTCTTCCGACTTGCGCTCAACGTTCTGCTCAAGGTAGTTGCGGGTGATGCTGTTGAGGATGTCGCGGATCTGGTCTTTATCTTCGCCGGTAAAGCTCAGGCTTAACACGCCGGTGTCTTTACCGTTTTCGGTGACGCTCAGGTTGTTTTGCAGGTTGTTGATCATGCCGAGCGTGGAGAATTTGGTGACGGTAAACTCGCCGCCGTCCGCCGCGCGGATCGCACTCACCATTATGCTGACGCCGTCTTTAGTGAGCATTTTCCCCACCTCGCCACGCGCGCTAAATCCGGCGTCGCTGGTCAGCTGATACTGCTTCGGCCCGAGCACGGTCAGGGTGAAGGTTTGCTCCGCCCCGCCCTTCGGCAGGGTAAAGGTGGTCACTTTTACGGTGTCGTTCTGCCGGCCCATTAACCGATCCCAGCCAGCGCCAAACACCGGGAAGGTGTTTTTCGACACGCCAATGTCCAGGTCAAGATCGTCTACGGTCTTGCCCAGCACCAGACGCGACTGGATCAGCTGGATTTCCGCATCGGACGCGGGTGGCTTGTTGGCCAGCGCCGAGCCGATGTCCTGCACCAGCGAGTTGCCGGTGTTTTGCTCAATTTGCACCAGCGCATCGGCGCTGTAGATTGGCGTGGCGAACAGGGTGTAGACAAACGCCGCCACCGCAAACACCGCGGTGATCCCCAGCACCCACCATTTTGCTTCGATAATGGTGCCCACCAGGCGGCCAATATCGATCTCATCACTGCCCGATACCGGGGCGGCAGAAGGTTTTGTTTTTTCTGTCATTGTTATCCCTGCTGAGCTTTCAGTGCCTGCGCCCACTGTCGGGCAGACTGGTCAAGTAAGGTGTACACCGCCTCAAATGCCTCCTGGCTTTTGCGGTACGGGTCGGGAATTTCGCGCTCACCGTCCCAGTGCCCAAAGAGCATCACCTTGCCCCGCATTTCCGGGGCAATTTCGCACAGGGCATGAATGTGGCGTTTTTCCATCGCCAGGATCAGGTCATATTCACGGCACATGCGCCCCGTAACCTGACGGGCGCTGTGACCGTCTAAAGAGAGGTTGTGATCTCCGGCAACGCTCGCGGCGCGCGCGTCGGCTCCTTTGCCGACCAGCGCGCCGAGCCCTGCGGAATCCACGGTAAGGCCGGGTTGATACTGTTTGAGCAGCCGCTCAGCCGTTGGGGAACGGCAAATGTTCCCCACGCATACCACCAGAATTTTGTTAAACATCGCGGATTACCAGGTATGAATGTCGCGCGCCGTGTCCGTCATGTAGCGAACGCCACTGATGGTTGGCAGCAACTGGTTGATCAGGCGGTTCCAGCGGGCAACCGGTGCGGTCGTGACATACACCACATCGTACGGCTGGAGGCGGAATTCGGTCGCCATTACCAGCGAGGTCGCATCGGACATATCCAGCTGGTAAATATTGGCAATCTTGCCCTTCGCGCTGCCTTCGCCCTTCAGCGGACGGATCACGAAGATGCCGCTGGCGTTAGACGAGGTCAGATCGATACCTTCCGCATTGCCCAGCGCTTCGGTCAGGGTCATGCCGCTGAAGTCCATTTTGAGTGTGCTCTGTTTTTTCACTTCGCCCATCACGAACACTTTGAGATCGTCGTTGCGCGGCACGTAGAGAATATCGCCCGGATAGAGCAGACGGTTCTGGCTCAGGTCGCCGTTTTGCATCAGCGCTTGCAGGGAAATGCGCTGCTCTTTCCCGTTGTGGGTCAGCACCACGTTGCGCCAGTCTGCCGCATCGGTCAGGCCGCCCGCGGCGTTAATCGCGTCCAGCACCGTCAGCGGCACGTTGCTGATCGCCTGCTGTCCCGATTTGTTCACCTGTCCGGAGACATAGGCTTTTTGAGAGCGGAATGCGGCGATATTAACGTCCACCTGCGGGTCGGCGATGTACTGCGCTAAGCGGCCGGTAATATCACTACGAATTTCTGCGAGGGTTTTGCCGACCACGTGGACTTTGCCGATATACGGATAGAACATGGTGCCGTCCGGCTGCACCCAGTTACCGGTGTCGCTGGAGCTGCGGTACTGGCCCGCCGGCGTGGTGAGTTCCGGGTGATCCCAGACCGTCACGTTAATCACATCGCCCGGCCCTACGCGGTACTGGTAGGCGGCAATTTCCTGGTCCAGAGAGGTATTGGGCTGCGCCACGTTTGGTCGCGGGCGTAGCTGTTCAACCAGACGCGGGGTAAGAGGATAGACGTTGACCATCCGGTCAAGGTCGAAATCAGCATCCTGCTGTTTAATCACATCCTTTCCCATGGTTGACATATTGCTGCCGGGAAAAACCGTGCAACCACTCATCAAGGTCACAGACACCAATAATGGCATCAATTTCATTTTGGATTTCATCATTGATTATTTATCACTTTGGCAGAGTAATTATCCTGTGCAATTTAAATAAGCGCGGATCGAAACGACAATCAGAATGCAGTTAATTAAATACAAATATAACTGGCATCAGTCCTAAAAAAATCTTATTCATCCATTGGCTATTGACAGAATAAACGGGGCCGATTCACACGCTTTCAGGCACGCTACCGCCCTTGGCTTTCAGTTACCAATCCACTGCATAAACAATATGTTATGGATAAACACCCTCTTTGATTGGGTTAAAACAAAAAATAGTTCAGGCGCGTTTAATGCCGCACTGATTACGTATTCCTCACCATTCTGTAAGCATGGTAATAACAGCAGGAAATGTGATACTGGAGGAATTGTTGCAGCTAACCTAATAGCAGGCAAGGTAACAACTGCCCGGAAATGGTTTTTTAAGATTAATATTAAGCCCGCGTTTTTTGCCTTTTAGGATTTTCTTTATATTGACTTATTCAAAGAGAAAAAAGCGTCCTGCGATATTTCTTATTTTTATTCATTATCAGACAATTTGATATTTCACCTGACAATAATAAGAATACTTTTAACCCTTCATTTAATATTGATTAAGAGAAATCTCAGGTCGACATTGCAATTTTCGCCCGCTTTATCCATGATCGAAGTGTGACATTGGTCATATAACAGAAGGTATTGCTATTACTATGGAATGGATTGCCGATCCATCAATCTGGGCCGGGTTGGTCACGCTGGTGGTCATCGAGCTAGTGCTCGGTATTGATAATCTGGTCTTTATCGCCATCCTCGCCGAAAAACTGCCGCCGTCCCAGCGCGACCGCGCACGAGTGACGGGTCTGCTGCTGGCGATGGTGATGCGCCTGCTGCTGCTGGCCTCTATCTCCTGGCTGGTGACGCTGACAAAACCCATCGTGTCGTTCCACGGCCTGAGCTTCAGCGCCCGGGATCTGATCATGCTGTTCGGTGGGTTATTCCTGCTGTTCAAGGCAACGGTGGAGCTTAACGAGCGGCTCGAAGGGAAAGATAATGAAAACCCTACCCAGCGGCGCGGAGCGAAGTTCTGGCCGGTGGTGGCGCAAATTGTGGTGCTCGACGCGGTCTTCTCGCTGGACTCGGTGATCACCGCCGTCGGGATGGTTGACCATCTGGCGGTGATGATGGCGGCGGTGATTATCGCTATCAGCCTGATGGTGATGGCGAGCAAGGCGCTGACGCGGTTTGTGAATAGCCACCCGACTATCGTGATCCTCTGCCTGAGCTTCCTGCTGATGATTGGCTTTAGCCTGGTCGCCGACGGCTTTGGCTTCACTATTCCGAAGGGCTATCTGTACGCCGCGATTGGCTTCTCGGTGATCATCGAATCGCTGAACCAGCTGGCGATTTTCAACCGTCGACGCTTCCTGTCCGCTAACCAGACCCTGCGTCAGCGCACAGCGGACACGGTAATGCGCCTGCTGAGCGGCAGAAAAGAGGATGCAGAGCTGGACGCGGAGTCCTCCGCGATGCTGGCCGACCACAGCGACGGGCAGATTTTTAACCCGCAGGAGCGGCTGATGATTGAGCGCGTGCTGAATCTCAACCAGCGCTCGGTCAGCAGCATCATGACGTCGCGTCACGATATTGAGCATATCGATCTGAACGCCCCGGAAGAGCAGATCCGCGCGCTGCTGGATAAAAACCAGCATACCCGCGTGGTGGTGACCGGCCGCGATGACGAAGAAGATCTGCTCGGCGTGGTCCACGTTATCGACCTGCTCCAGCAGCAGCTTCACGGTGACCCCCTCAACCTGCGCGTGCTGGTGCGCCAGCCGCTGGTGTTCCCGGAAACGCTCCAGCTACTGTCTGCGCTGGAGCAGTTCCGCAACGCCCGCACCCACTTTGCCTTTGTGGTGGATGAGTTTGGCTCCGTCGAGGGGCTGGTGACGCTGAGCGACGTGATGGAAACCATCGCCGGGAATCTGCCGAACGAGGTGGACGAGATTGACGCGCGCCACGACATCCAGAAAAACGCGGACGGCTCCTGGACGGCGAACGGCCATATGCCGCTGGAAGATCTGGTGCAGTTTGTACCGCTGCCGCTGGACGATAAGCGCGAATACCACACCATTGCGGGGCTGCTGATGGAGTATCTTCAGCGCATTCCGAAGCCGGGCGAAGAGGTTCAGGTGGGGGACTTCAGGCTGAAGACGCTCCAGGTTGAGAGCCACCGCGTGCAAAAGGTGCAGCTGATCCCGCTACGGGATGAGGACGCGCTGGATTTTGAGGTTTAGGGCTTAAAGTAAACTTGCTAATTAAACGGGTGCGGCCTGATGCCCTCACCCTGACCCTCTCCCACAGGGAGAGGGAATTGTTTCAGCGACTCAAGTGCCGGCTAATGGCACCCTGGTCCGGCTGT
>NZ_JAKCMV010000086.1 GCF_021440515.1 Enterobacter asburiae
GCCTGCATGGATGCAGGCTGGTGCCCGACCCGATAGCATGAAGGAATAAGCTGAGGGTACCGCGAAGCGGCGATTTTCTTGCCGGGAGCCCGGGTTGCCAGGGGGGCGGCGGCGAGCCCCCATGGCACGTTCACAAGTAGTGTGGTGACAGAGAAGCAAGGAACCCAAGGTGAACGGAATGACCGACAGAGCCGTATGTTCCCCCTCACCCTAACCCTCTCCCAAGGGGAGAGGGAATGGTTTAGCGCCTACAATTGGTGGGGATTCCTAAGCCCTGTGGGAGAGGGCCAGGGTGAGGGCATCAGGCCGCACAACACTACTGCCAGCTCGCCTCACCTTTCGGCTCGTACGCCTTACCCGGCCTACATTTTGCACTCGTAGGCCCGGTAAGCGCCGCGCCACCGGGCGCCAGACCGCACTACTGCCAGCTCACCTCGCCTTTCGGCTCGTACGCATTCACGTCAATCGGCGAGTTCTGCTGAATAAACTGTTTCAACACCTCCGCATCGATAAAGCCGGTATTCACGTAGCCCGGTTTGTTATCGATATGCGGATACCCGTCGCCGCCGGTGGCGTTAAAGCTTAGGGTCGCCATACGGTAGGTCTTCGCAGGATCGACCGGCTCACCTTTGATTTTCAGATCGTTAAGCTTGCCCTCTTTCGCCACAAAGCTGACGTTGGCAAACTGCGGATAGGCGCCGGAGTCCGTCTTCATCTGCGCCACGGCGGTCAGATAATCAATCACCTCTTTGCCGCTCATGTCGGCATAGACCACCACGTTGCCAAACGGCTGCACCTTCAGCACGTCTTTATAGGTGATGTTGCCGCCTTCGATGGAGTCACGAATACCGCCGCCGCTCATCACGCCGAAATCGGCCCCGGTGCGCGCGATTTGCGCCGCCAGGATCAGGTGGCCCATGTTGGTCTGCACGAAGCGGACTTTGCTGCGATCCCCTTCCAGACGACCGTTAAGCGTGCCAATTTTCACGTCCAGCTGCGCTTTGCCTTTGTTCTGGAACGGCGTCAGCAGGGAGAGCATCTGCGGGTTCTCGGCGATTTCCGGGGTATAAAGCACGCGCTCGCTCTTCCCGTCCTGATAGGTCACTTTCTTCTTCAGGTTCACCGGGATCAGCTGGTAGTGCACCATCTTCATCTCGCCGTTGCGGAACTCGAAGTCCGCGCGCCCCACGTATTTGCCCCACTCGTGCGCCTGCACGATCCAGATACCGTTCTGACGGTCTGGCGCGCACGGCGTACCCGGCACGTAATCCACCTGCTTTTTATTCTCGGAGGCCATGCAGACCGGATCCTGCGAGTGACCACCCACAATCATCGCCAGCGAGCCAGCGGGCAGGCTGCGCGCCATCTCCACGTCGCCCGGCGCGTTCGAGCCGTGGTTGCCGTTATCGTAGTGCCCCATATGGGTGGTCGCGATAATCACGTCCGGCTTTTCGTTCATCTGCAATTCCTGGATAACCAGCTTCGCCTCGTCAGCCGGTTTGCGGAATTCGATGTCGGTAAAATATTCGGGATTGCCGATCTTCGCCGTGTCGTCGGTGGTGAGACCGATAACCGCGATTTTCAGATCCTGACGCTTAAACAGCGCGTAGGGTTTGAACAGGCGCTCGCCGGTGCTTTTCTGGTAAATATTGGCAGAGAGGAACGGGAATTTAGACCACTTCTCCTGCTGACGCAGCACGCTCAGCGGATTATCAAACTCGTGGTTGCCGACCGCCATCGCATCATAGCCAATCAGGTTCATGCCGCGAAAATCGGGCTCGGCATCCTGTAAATCAGACTCCGGCACGCCGGTGTTAATATCACCGCCCGACAGCAGCAGCACGCTGCCGCCTTCGGCTGCCACCTCTTTGCGAATGCCGTCCACCAGCGTTTTTTGCGCAGACAGGCCATACTCGCCGTATTCACTGCGCCAGAAATGGCCGTGGTGATCGTTGGTATGCAGGATCGTGATTTTATAGGTTTTATCTTTTTCGTATGCCTGCGCCGGCAGGCTTGTCAGCCCCCATGCGGCAAGCAGCGCCAGCGCAACGGCACGCTTCATTAACTTCATCTCTTCTCTCCCTGACCAATAGATAAACGCAAAAATTACAGTGACTCACAAGAATAGACAAATATGTTTTCAGAATTGCGACTTTCTTCAAATGTCGCGGGCGGGTATGTTAGTCGGATAATAATTACACCCTGCATCTCTGATAACAATTAACGTGGTATTTATGGCAATCAGTGAATCAACCCAGTCCGCGCCGGGCGCTGCGGCGTCGCGCACGTCTTTCAAAGTATTAGGCGCAATCAGCCTCTCGCATCTGCTCAACGATATGATTCAGTCATTAATTCTGGCTATCTATCCGCTGTTGCAGTCCGAGTTTTCATTAACCTTCGTCCAGATCGGTATGATCACCCTGACCTTCCAGCTGGCCTCGTCGCTGCTACAGCCGGTGGTGGGCTACTGGACGGATAAATATCCGATGCCGTGGTCGCTGCCGATTGGCATGTGCTTCACCCTGAGCGGTCTTGTTTTGCTGGCGATGGCGGGCAGTTTCGAAGCCGTTCTTATTGCCGCCGCGCTGGTGGGTACGGGTTCGTCGGTCTTCCATCCGGAGTCGTCACGCGTGGCGCGAATGGCGTCCGGCGGTCGTCACGGGCTGGCGCAGTCCCTGTTCCAGGTGGGCGGTAACTTCGGCAGCTCCCTCGGCCCTCTGCTGGCGGCGGTGATCATCGCCCCTTACGGCAAGGGCAACGTGGCGTGGTTCGTCCTGGCGGCGCTGCTGGCGATTGTGGTGCTGGCGCAGATCAGCCGCTGGTACGCCGCGCAGCATCGCGTTAATAAGGGCAAACCGGTCGTGAAAGTGGTGAATCCGCTACCGCGCAATAAGGTCGTGCTGGCGGTATCGGTCCTGCTGGTGCTGATTTTCTCGAAATACTTCTATATGGCGAGCATCAGCAGCTATTACACCTTTTATCTGATGCAAAAGTTCGGATTATCGGTGCAAAACGCCCAGTTCCACCTGTTTGCCTTCCTGTTTGCCGTTGCTGCCGGGACGGTGATTGGCGGGCCTGTGGGCGATAAGATCGGGCGCAAATATGTGATTTGGGGCTCTATCCTCGGCGTCGCGCCGTTTACGCTTGTTTTACCCTACGCCAGCCTGGAATGGACCGGGATTTTAACCGTGATCATTGGCTTTATCCTCGCGTCGGCCTTCTCTGCGATATTGGTCTACGCGCAGGAGCTGCTGCCGGGGCGAATCGGCATGGTTTCTGGCCTGTTCTTCGGCTTCGCGTTTGGCATGGGTGGCTTAGGGGCCGCCGTGCTGGGTATGGTTGCCGATCGCACCAGTATCTTCCTGGTCTATAAAATCTGCGCTTTCCTGCCACTTTTAGGGATGTTGACCATATTCCTGCCTGACAACCGTCACAAAGCGTAATTTTTTGGTCGCCAAAGTTTTACTTTGGCGACTTTACTCCCTGATGCCGTAAGGCTTTTCCCTCTTTCCCCCACTGAATTTATCAAAATCTGTTTTTTTTCACGCTTATTGCTGTTTTATTCAAATTTCAACAATTGTTCATAAACATAACGATTAAAATTGTCATAAACTATTACTAGCCCTTTTGGTATTTACGCCAGATATGGATCACCCAAACGAAAGGAGAACGAATGCATCACGCCACACCGCTTATCACCACCATTGTTGGTGGTCTTGTGCTCGCCTTTATCCTCGGCATGATTGCCAATAAACTGCGTATTTCTCCTCTTGTGGGCTATTTGTTAGCGGGCGTGCTGGCGGGGCCGTTTACGCCGGGTTTTGTGGCGGATACCAAACTGGCACCTGAACTGGCGGAGCTGGGCGTGATTTTGCTGATGTTCGGCGTGGGTCTGCACTTCTCACTGAAGGATTTGATGGCGGTAAAGAATATCGCCATACCCGGCGCTATCGCCCAGATAGGGGTGGCGACGCTGCTGGGGATGGCGCTTTCGGCCCTGCTTGGCTGGTCTTTGATGACCGGTATCGTGTTTGGTCTGTGTCTTTCCACCGCCAGCACCGTGGTGCTGCTGCGCGCGCTTGAGGAGAGGCAGCTCATTGACAGCCAGCGCGGGCAAATCGCAATTGGCTGGCTGATTGTTGAAGATCTGGTGATGGTGCTGACGCTGGTGCTGCTGCCTGCCGTTGCCGGGATGATGGAAAAAGATAACATCGGCTTTGCCTCGCTGGCGCTGGATATGAGCATCACCATCGGCAAGGTAGTGGCGTTTATCGCCATCATGATGCTGGTGGGGCGTCGACTGGTGCCGTGGATCATGTCCCGCAGCGCCGCTACCGGCTCCCGCGAGCTGTTTACGCTCTCGGTTCTTGCGCTGGCGCTGGGCATCGCCTTCGGGGCGGTTGAGCTGTTCGATGTCTCCTTCGCCCTCGGCGCGTTCTTCGCCGGGATGGTGCTGAACGAATCCGAGCTGAGCCACCGCGCCGCTCACGATACCCTGCCGCTGCGCGATGCGTTCGCCGTGCTGTTCTTTGTCTCCGTCGGCATGCTGTTTGACCCGATGATCCTCGTAGAGCAGCCGCTGGCCGTGCTGGGTACGCTGGCAATTATCATCTTCGGCAAGTCGGTGGCGGCTTTCTTCCTGGTGCGCATGTTTGGCCACTCGCCGCGTACCGCCCTGACGATTGCCGCGAGCCTTGCGCAGATCGGTGAGTTTGCCTTTATCCTCGCGGGCCTCGGCATGGCGCTGAACCTGCTGCCGCAGACCGGACAGAATCTGGTGCTGGCCGGGGCGATCCTCTCCATCATGCTGAACCCGGTGCTGTTCGCCCTGCTGGAAAAATACCTCGAAAAAACCGAAACCCTCGAAGAGCAGACGCTGGAAGAAGCGATTGAAGAAGAGAAGCAGATCCCGGTGGATATTTGTAACCACGCGCTGCTGGTGGGCTTTGGCCGCGTCGGCAGCCTGCTGGGCGAAAAATTGATGGCGCAGGGCATTCCGCTGGTGGTGATCGAGACGTCCCGCACCCGCGTCGACGAGCTGCGCGCCCGTGGGATCCGCGCGGTGCTGGGCAATGCGGCTAACGAAGAGATCATGAATCTGGCGCATCTGGACTGCGCCCGCTGGCTGCTGCTGACCATCCCGAACGGCTACGAGGCCGGGGAAATTGTCGCTTCTGCCCGCGAGAAGTGTCCGACCATTGAGATTATCGCCCGCGCTCATTACGACGACGAGGTCGAGTATATTACCGAGCGCGGTGCGAATCAGGTGGTGATGGGCGAGCGTGAGATTGCGAATACGATGCTGACGCTGCTGGAGAAGCCGCCGATTGATGAGGTGGTGACGGGTTAGCCTGTGCGGTCTGATGCCCTCACCCTGGCCCTCTCCCGCAGGGAGAGGGAACAAACATTAAAAACGGCAACCGAAGTTGCCGTTTTGCTTTTACCTGTCCCAGTACGCCTCTTCGAGGCTGTCTTCCCTTTCCGGCAGGCCGCGCGTCAGTCGCGGGGAGTGCTGATTCAGCACCTGATAACTCACGCGGTTCGCGTATTTACACACCTGCGCCAGCGAAGAATAGGTCAGCCAGCTGAATTTGTGCTTGCTGGAGTTCGGCACGTTGGTTTTGTGATAGGCGTTAGCGGTGATGTCGTGCAGCAGCGCCGCCAGCGCGCCATCGCCCGCGCCGTTGGTGTTCATGATCTTCTCGGGCCCGCCCATGTAGGGGGCGATGTGCGAGTAAATGCGCAGCGGATGCTCGCAATCTTTATGGCGCATCGCGCGGCTGAACTCGTACTGGTTGAACTCGGCAATCGCCCCCGGCAGCAGCGGGTGCTGGGTTTTACGCTTGCTCTCTTCCTCGGTAAAGCCCGCCATGTACAGACCGACCGGCCCGGCGGTACAGAGCACCAGATCCACCCAGTCCAGCGCTTTATCGGAGGCCAGCAGCGGGTCGCTTTCGCCGGTTAAGGCTTCAGCTTCTTCTTCGTTCATCGCCAGAATCGAGACATGCTCTTTCAGGAACGCCTGCCACCACTCCGGGTTATCGGCAATCACAAACTTGGTGCCGAGCGTCAGCACCACCGGCACGTTATATTTCTTCGCGTACTCTACCGCCTTCATAGTGGCTTCGGGCATCGGCTCGCCGGGCTTGCAGCGCACCAGATAGGAGGTCAACACCAGGGCAGACGCCCCCGCAATCACCGCTTCCGGAATGCTCTCGGCGCGCAGCTTATTCATATGGCCCGGGCTGATGGCAAAGGTACGCTCGCCGGAGTCGCTGATCAGCGTGAAGCAGCGGCCAATTGGGCCATCGACGCCTTGCAGGTAGTTGAGATCGGTACGGCTGGAGGTATTGCACAGATAGCGGTAGGCATAGCCGCCGATTTCGATGTTGCTGCACATCACGCCGAGCAGCACGGAACGGTCGTCGGCCAGCACGGAGTAGTTGTGCATGGTGTTGCCGATGGTGCCGCCCGCAAACTGGTGGGTGATGAGATTTTCGCGTACCAGCTCCTGATACAGCGCTTCGGCGACGTCGTCTTCAATCACCAGCGAGTGCCCGGCGCTCAGACCGTAGCGCGCGACAAACGCATCATCCACTTTCGCTTCGATATCCACCAGCGTCTGATCGATACCCACTACCCAGGCGGCGCTGGTTTCGTTTACCGGCTGAATTTGTTGCAGCAGCGGATCGCGGGCGTTGACGGGAAAGTAGTGTTTAGATTTGCGTTTACCGGGAAATTTCATGGTCTGAGCTTTGCAAGAATATGGGCCGGGAATGGTAGCACAAACCCGGCCATAAGCGCGATCAGCGGCTGTTCTTCACCAGCGACGCCATCATCTCGATATGCTCAGGGGAGTCGTTAAGCGCAGGAATGTATTCGTACTTTTCCCCGCCCGCCTCCAGGAAGAACTCTTTGTTTTGCACGGCGATCTCTTCCAGCGTTTCAAGACAGTCCGCCGAGAAGCCCGGCGACATCACCTGAATGTGCTTGATGCCTTTTTCGCCCAGCATTTTGAGCGTTTCATCGGTGTAAGGCGTCAGCCACGGCTCGCGGCCAAAGCGCGACTGGAAGGTCATCATCACCTTTTCAGGCGGCAGGCCGAGGGCGGAGACCAGCTCGCGGGTGGTATCGCGGCAGCGCTGCGGATAGTCGTCCCCTTCGTCGGCGAAACGCTGAGGAATGCCGTGATAGGAGAGCAGGAGCAGGTCCGGCTCGCCGTGTTTTTCAAACGACGCGCGGGCGCTGCTGGCGAGGGCGTTGATGTACAGTTCGTTATCGGCGTAATCGCGAATAAAGGTGATGGCCGGAATACGGCGACGCGTCGCCATGATCCGCGCCAGCTCGTCCCAGACGGCGGCAACCGTCGAGCAGGAGTACTGCGGATAGAGCGCCAGCACGACGATATGCTCGACGCCCTGCGAAAGCAGTACGTCCACCGCGCTGGCAAGGGAAGGTTTGCCGTAGCTCATCCCCAGCGCAACGGGCATATCCGGCAGGCGGGCGGCCAGCGCTTTTTCCTGACGACGGCTGTAAACCATCAGCGGAGAGCCTTCTTCCATCCAGACGGACTGATACAGTTTTGCCACTCGCGGGGCGCGGATCGGTAGAATGACGCCACGCAGCAGCGGCCACCACAGCAGTCTTGGGGTATCCACAACGCGGGTATCGCTTAAAAACTGCCGCAGATAGCGTTTTACCGCTTCAGGGGTGGGTGCTTCTGGGGTGCCCAGATTGGCAAGCAAGATGCCGGTTTTCGCCTGACTCATTCACGCCTCTTAACCATTTGAATGGTTGTCAATTGTAGCGGAAATGCGGTTAAACGAAACCAATTACAGCGAAAGGAAAATGAGAAATTTTCTCACCCGGAGAACCCGGGTGAGAACGGTGCTATTAGCCGAGGATTTTTTCCAGCTCTGCACGGACGTCAGCCACGGCCTGGGTGCCGTCGACTTTCGCGTATTTGGTGTTACCCGCCTGCGCTTCTTTAGAGTAGTAGCCGATCAGCGGCGCGGTCATCTGATGGTATTCCACCAGGCGCTTACGCACGGTCTCTTCCTGATCGTCTTTACGGGTGGTCAGCTCTTCGCCGGTCACGTCGTCTTTGCCTTCAACCTTAGGCGGGTTGAATTTGATGTGGTAAACGCGGCCAGATGCAGCGTGAACGCGACGGCCAACGATACGGTCAACGATCAGCTCGTCTGGTACATCGAATTCCAGAACGTAGTCAACGTTGATGCCCGCTTCTTTCATGGCGTCAGCCTGAGGGATGGTGCGTGGGAAGCCGTCCAGCAGGAAACCGTTGCGGCAGTCTTCCTGAGCAATACGCTCTTTCACCAGCGCGATAACCAGTTCGTCGGTTACCAGCTTGCCCGCGTCCATAATGTCTTTAGCCTGTTTACCCAGCTCGGAGCCAGATTTAACTGCGGCACGCAGCATGTCACCGGTAGAGATTTGCGGAATACCGTATTTCTCCATGATGAACTGAGCCTGAGTTCCTTTACCCGCGCCCGGAGCGCCAAGCAGAATAATACGCATTGCGAAAATCCCCTCAAAAGTTGGTTCAATTTTTCAAAAGCGCTAAACAATACCATCAGAACGGACGTGGCTCAAGGAAGGTGCGGAAGCTGAAACGGTTAATGGGGGGAGATAATTTGGGAGGGTGCTGTCTGATGCCCTCACCCCGGCCCTCTCCCACGGGGAGAGGGAGAAGACCAGGGGAGGCGTGGTCAGTTACGCCAGCAGCAGCGCATTCACACGTTTAATGAACAGGTTAGGATCTTCCAGCGTGCCGCGCTCGGCCAGCAGGGACTGATCCAACAGCAGCTCGACCCACTCGGCGAAGCGGGCTTCGTCCTGGGTATCCGCCGCGCGTTTCACCAGCGGGTGATCCGGGTTCAGCTCGAAGATGTATTTCACTTCCGGTACCGCCTGGCCCGCCGCGGCGAACAGCTTCGCCATCTGGGTGCCCATTTCGTCGGCATCGGTGGTGACAATCGCCGGGGTGTCGGTCAGACGGTGGGTGAAGCGCACCTCTTTCACGCGGTCGCCCAGCAGGGTTTTCACGCGCTCAACGAACGGCTCCAGCGCTTTTTCAGCTTCTTTCGCGCTTTCGTCCACCTCGTCGGCCAGCTTGTCGATAGACTCGTCGGCTTTGGCAACGGACTGGAAGGTTTTACCGTCGAACTCGGTCAGGTAGTTCATCATCCACTCGTCGATGCGGTCAGAAAGCAGCAGCACTTCGATGCCCTTCTTGCGCAGCAGCTCCAGGTGCGGGCTGCTCTTCGCCGCCGCGTAGCTGTCGGCGGTGATGTAGTAGATCTTCTCCTGACCCTCTTTCATGCGGGAGATGTACTCTTCCAGCGACACGTTCTGCTCGGAAGAGTCATTATGCGTAGAGGCGAAGCGCAGCAGTTTGGCGATCGTTTCCACGTTCGCCGTGTCTTCCGCCGGGCCTTCTTTCAGCACCAGGCCAAACTGTTTCCAGAATGTCAGATATTTTTCCGCGTCGTCTTTCGCCAGTTTCTCCAGCATCTGCAAGGTACGCTTGGTCAGGGCGTTACGCAGGTTGCGGGTCACGGTGCTGTCCTGGAGGATTTCACGGGACACGTTCAGCGGCAGATCGTTGGAGTCGATCAGCCCGCGGGTAAAGCGCAGGTAGTTCGGCATGAACTGCTCGGCTTCATCCATGATGAACACGCGCTGCACGTACAGCTTCAGGCCGTGCTTGTGATCGCGGTTCCACATATCCCACGGCGCCTGCGCCGGGATGTACAGAAGGCTGGTGTACTCCTGCTTACCTTCCACGCGGTTGTGGCTCCAGGTCAGCGGATCGGTAAAGTCGTGGGCAATGTGCTTGTAGAATTCGTTGTATTCTTCGTCTTTAATTTCAGACTTGTTACGCGTCCACAGCGCCTGCGCCTTGTTGATTTTCTCCCAGGAAACGACGGTTTCGCCGTCTTTTTCTTCCTGTTTTTCAATCTCAACCGGCAGCGCGATGTGGTCGGAATATTTGCTGATGATGGAGCGCACGCGCCAGTCGTTGAGGAAATCGTCTTCGCCTTCGCGCAGATGCAGGGTAATTTCGGTTCCGCGATCCGCTTTGGTGATATCCGCAACGGTGTATTCGCCTTCGCCCTGAGATTCCCAGAATACGCCGCTCTCCGCGCTCTCGCCCGCCGCGCGGGTACGGACGGTCACTTTGTCCGCCACGATAAACGCCGAGTAGAAGCCCACGCCGAACTGACCGATCAGCTGGCTGTCTTTCGCCTGGTCAGAACCCATAGATTGCAGGAAGGCTTTGGTGCCGGATTTGGCGATGGTGCCCAGGTGATCGATCACCTCGTCGCGGGTCATCCCGATGCCGTTATCGGCAATGGTCAGGGTGCGGTCTTCTTTGTTAAAGGAGACACGCACGCGCAGATCGCCGTCGCCTTCGTACAGATCCGGGTTAGACAGCGCGCGGAAACGCAGCTTGTCCGCCGCATCGGAGGCGTTGGAAATCAGCTCGCGTAGAAAGATTTCTTTGTTGGAATAAAGGGAATGGATCATCAGGTGCAGAAGCTGTTTTACTTCTGACTGGAAACCACGGGTTTCTTGTCCTTTCATCTATTTCGACCTCAACAATGCCATTTAATGGGGTTTTAAAAACGTTGAGTGTGAGATGGGGATAAGCGGGGAAAATTTCAAGCGGAGGCCACGAATGCAGCCTCCGTTTGGTCAGAAAATAATCTTGTGACGGCCGGCCAGGGAGTGCGACAGCGTGGTGCCGTCGACCATCTCCAGCTCGCCGCCCACCGGCACGCCGTGGGCAATACGGCTGGCGTCAACGCCGTACTGCGAGCACAGTTCAGCGATGTAGTTGGCCGTTGCCTCCCCTTCCACCGTCGGGTTGGTGGCGAGGATCACCTCTTTGATCGTTTCCGATTCAAGGCGCTGCTCCAGACGATCGAGACCGATATCGTCCGGGCCGATGCCGTCCAGCGGAGAGAGATGCCCCATCAGCACGAAGTAGCGGCCAGAAAACTGCCCGGTCTGTTCGATGGCATAGATGTCCGCCGGACTCTCCACCACGCAAATCTGACCGTTTTCCTGGCGACGCGGGTTGGTGCAGATGTTACACACGTCCTGCTCGGTAAAGGTGCGGCAATCCGCACAGTGACCGATTTCTGACATGGCGCGGGTCAAGGCCTGCGCCAGGCGCATCCCGCCGCTGCGGTCGCGCTGTAACAGCGTAAACGCCATGCGCTGCGCCGACTTCGGACCGACGCCCGGCAGACAGCGCAATGCTTCCATTAACTGCGTGAGCAGCGGACTGGTTTGCATGAAAGCCTTCCTTTCTGAAGCTGGGTACAAGAAATAAAGTGGCATAGAGTAGCATCTGTCACTCCACAAAACATCGCTCAGTTGTAGATGAAGTTCAGCGTGCCCGCCGCATTGGCCTTACCCGGCGTCACGGTAGATTGCGTTTTGTAATAATCCGCCGTAAAGGTCAGCGTTTCACTGGCTAATGCGCCCCCCGGTTCCCCCGGATCAGAAAACGCCGTGTAACCCTCGCTACCGTGGGTGACGCGCTGCGAGGTCAGGATGGCGACAGGCGTATTGAGAGGGAGGCCGTTTTGCCCACTGTCATAGTGTCCTGACGCCAGCCGCAAATTGAGTTGTACCCCGACGCCCTGCGCCACACCGGATGATCCGCTCTCTGATAGCGCAATCAGGGTATTATTCTGATTATCCCCGTCAGTGACCGACGGCGCCTGAACGGTGACTGCGACGTTGGTACCTGGCTCGCAGGCCAGACTGAGTGCCTGCGTCACGCCCCCCACGCGCGATGCGGTGTTAAACCGCGTTACGTTGATATCGGACATATCAAAATTTAGCGCGGCGCGATCGGCAATGCATCCCATTGCTTTCACATCGACCTGGCTGCCAGACACGGACAGGCTCGATGCAACGTCACCCGAACTGGTCATCGTTTTGTTTTCCCGGAAATCCACTCTTGCGAGCGGTGACGGCAGCGTTAACGTACCGCTGCGAATAGCGCCTCCTGTGGCAACCAGTTGCAGCTGATAGGATGAATTATTCAGGGTGTGGCTTGAGTACAACATCCCTCCGTCGCCAGCCTGCCAGCTATTATCAATTGCCCGTGAGCTGTCGTAAGGCCCGGCCTGGTTAAGGGTATAAACCCTGACACCCACCCCCTCAAGATTTGTCGGGTAGATATTTTCTCCAATCATACTTCCCGTTTGCGGAGCAGAAAGATAAATAAATCCGACATAATAGGTCTGGTAACAATCTTTTATGGTCACTTTACCGTCGCTGCCCGAAATAAATCCTGAATCGTATAAAATCGTTCCTCTGGTATAACTCCCGCTGTTAATCAATAAATGGTCGGGCAAGGAAATGGTTGAAACCGACACGCCATCGTTCTTATCACGCGTGCAGTCTGCATGGGACGAAAATGATAATAAAAATAAGACGGTGCCCAACAGATAAATAAACTGCATGGGTTATCTCCTGCGATGCGTTAGTGATAGGAAAAATTAAGCGTGATAGCGGTGTGAAAATCCCCGGCGGTGGGTTTACCTTCGGGTGAATACATTCGGGCAATAATATGTAATGCCCCGGCTGCCGTCTGCTCATCAATTTGAAAGGGGTAGCTCACCCCATTGGCAAGATTGACTCGCGCGTTGCCGTCGTTGTTATAGAGCTGCAAGCCCAGTCCCTTTGCCCCTTCTGCCACCTGATTCGCATACAGCACGGTTCCCCATTCGCCATCGTCATAGGGCGTACCTGAGAAGGAAACGACAGCCTGCGTTAACCCCCTGGAACAGTCCGTCAGAGTGATAGTAAACGGCACATTGGCGCGGTTAGCACCCGCCACGGACAGATCCTGACGCGCATAGCTGCCTAAATCAATCTGTGAGGGGACATTCACCGTGCACAGAGGCTGAATAATATTGCCCTTCACCGTAAAGTTAACCGTATCCTGGCTATTAAAAGCAGCCCCCGGCCAGGCATATATCAATAATAAAAGCATTCCATATCGCCAAAGCGTCATATCACCCCTTCCTGTATTTCTTTTATTTACTTACGCCCCAGACGAACGACACTGTCCCTGATAAAACATAATATTATTAAGGGATCCCGCTTTCGGCAGTTGATAATCAACCCAGCATTGTTTATCCGACGTATCGCCCCATTTAACCTGTAATCTCCCTTTCGCCGGTAGCCCCACCAGATAAACCTGGCCATCATCACCCACAATATTGGTACGTGCCGGTTCGTTATCACTATTTTCCGTCGTCACGATGGCACCAAATGGGATTGCCCTCCCCCGATAACGGAGGGTCATCATCGATTTATAGCCGATCCAGGTTTTATACCGTGCGAGCACAATCGCCCCGCGGGTCGGAACGAGCTTTTTATTCATGTTATCCATGTCGGCATGAGCGATGTCGTTATCAGACGCGTCCAGCGTAACGTCGTTGATATGGTAAGGCCTGACATACGGGATCACCGCATTGCCCAGCCAGTCAGTATGAACGTTCGTCTGCCCGGCCACCGGCACGTTCACCACGCCTGGCGCCTGTACTAACGCGATGCTTTCATTTAATGCCCGCGCAAAGGTAACACCTCCAGAATGGATAACCGCCCCGCCCCTGACGCCATAGCTGTAACGGTTATTGTATTCATCGTATCCATAGCCAGCGGAGATATCGGCATACCCGCCCTGATAGCTGCCGCTAAGATTGCCGTTGGATTTTTTCGAACTGGCAGCATAGCCCTCTGACGCCTGCCAGCTTAATGCGTTGTCTTTCAGCAGAGCGCCGCTCAGACCCACATTATGCGTCGCGTGATGATTAGCATCGGTATTAAGAGAATAATTGGCCGAGACCTGCTGCCATTGGTCATCGTGACTGAATGCGCTAAACGGCAGACTCACGTTGATGGCGATAGCATCATCACTGGTGGCATAGTCACGGTTTTCCCACGCATCGTTTTTGGTATGGGCATAGTTAATAAAATACGAAAGCTTCCCGATAGTATTGCTATACCCAATGCTTAACGAATCCGTTCGCGATCGATCCCGGAACGTTTCTCTGATCAGCGACAGGGTGAAGCCTCCCCAGTCGGTGCTTTGTGAAACGGATGCATCAACGCGACGGTGTTGTCTGCCAACATCATTCGTATCGTTTCCTGAATTCCAGCTATCGCTAAAATCCTGAAATGAATAATATCCATTGGATGAATAGCGATAGCCTGCAACGGATAAGGCGGTATCCGTAGCCTGTAGCGTTTTGCTGTAGCGCAGACGATAAGACTGCCCTTGCGCGCGCGAAGGTTGGGCTGACGTTTCAGACGAGAGCTGAGCCCAGGCCTG
>NZ_JAKCMV010000087.1 GCF_021440515.1 Enterobacter asburiae
CGCCAGCGTGTGGCTTTCCGCCAGCCGCGCTTTAAGGCGCTGGGCATCCTGCCAGTGGCGCAGGGTATAGACCTGCGGATGCGCGTCCCACGCCTCACCCGGCAGGCGCGCCCGCCCTCCGGTAGCCAGTAAAAGTATGTTGTAACTAAGACACTCGCCGTTGCTCAACACCACCGCCTTCGCGTCGCGGTCGATGGATTCTGCGCGCAGCGGGCGACGCCAGGTCAGGTTTAGCGCCTGCTGCGCAGCTTCAGTAAACAGCCGCGGGAGGGTCGCGTTCGCTTCCAGCAGAGAGGCTTTCGACAGCGGCGGGCGCTCGTAGAAATCCCACGCCTCTTCCGCCACCACGCAGATCTCGCCGTCAAAGCCCTCGTCGCGCAGGGTTTTCGCCGCCCAGCCGCCCGCCTGGCCGCCGCCGATAATGACAATGCGCGAGGTCATACCGCCTCCGGCTTTTTCTGCTGGCGGCGCGTGTCGTGGTCGATCCCGCCCTCAACGGCCCATTCGGTAAAGGAGACCAGCGAGTGCTCAAGCTCGCGCGGCTGCCAGTTTTCTGTGAGGTAATCGTCGTTGGTGTAGTACTCAAACGCTCCGCCGGTCGGGCTGTTGACGTACCAGAAGTAGGCCGACGACACCGGATGGCGACCGGGGCCGATAAAGGTGCTCCAGTCGTGCCTGTTCATCGCGATGCCGCCGCCGATCACCTCATGGATGTCGCGCACGGTAAAGGCAACGTGGTTCAGGCCGCGCTTGCGGTTGGGCAGTCGCAGCAGGAACAGGTTGTGATGGCCGCCGCGCTTCCCGCAGCGCAGGAACACGGCGCGGTTGATGTAGCGATCAGAGACCTGGAAGCCGAGCACCTCGCGGTAGAATGCCTCCACCGCCGCCAGCTCTTCGACGAAGAACACCACGTGCCCGACGTTAATCGGCTGGGCGCGATCGTACACCGGGCTGGGGGTGTCGATGCGACGCGCGTCGCCCCACTGGTTAATCGGCTCAACGTTCAGCTCCACGTCGGTCTGCTGGCTGACCTGCACGCGCAGCGTCATGCCGTTCGGGTCGAGACACTCCAGCGCGTCGCCCACCTCGCGAAAGCCGGGCTGCTGCGCCAGCTTCGGGCGCAGCGCGTCCAGATCCGCCCGCGTGGCGACCGCCCAGGTCATGCGGCGCAGGGTGTTGCCCGCTTCAAACGCCGGCGGCAGGTCGGGGCTGTCGATCGGGTTCAGCTCCACGCGCGCGCCGCTCAGGGTGGTAAAACGCTGGCCGCTGGCATCGCCCGTCAGGCCAAAATCACGCATAAATTTGGCGCAGTGCGTCAGGTCTTCGACGCCAAATTCCAGCTTTTCAATTCCGGTTACACTCATTATTCGTTGCCTCATTCGGCCCAAACTGGGCGTAAAACATGCCCGACGCAGCAAAGCGCCTGACGTTAACTCACTGATTTAACTGGCCTGTGACAAATACCCTAAGAAGCCAGAGATTTTATCCGCCGCCAGACGCACCTCGTTTTGCAGGCGCTCTCGGTCGGTTTGCGGGATCTCTTCCGACGGCACCAGAATGCTGACCACCGCCGCCACCCGTCCGCTTCGGTCATATACCGGATAGACGATGGAGGAGATGCCGTGGCGGAAGAAGGATTCGCCGATGACGTAGCCGCGCGCCTTGTCCTGCTGCACCATCTGCCACAGCGCTTCGCGGTCGTGAAGCTGCCCCGGTGTGTTGCCCGGCAGGCGCTCCTGCGGGAACAGCTGTTCAAAGTCGGCGCGGGAAATATCGGTCAACAGCATGCGCCCGAGCGAGGTGCAGTGAACCGGCAGGCGGGTGCCGATGCTGACCTGATTGATGCGCGACCCGGCGGCGCTGACGCGGGCGACGTAGATAATGTCGCGCCCGTCGCGGATCGCCAGATGGCTGCTGCACTGGCTTACGTCGCGCAGCTGCTCGATCACCGGCTGGCCGACCTGCGCCACGTCCAGCGAGGCGATGTACTCAAAGCCGAGGCGCAGCACGTTCATGCCGAGCGAGAAGGTATTGGTGCGCGCGTTGCGCTCCAGAAAACCCATGTATTCCAGGGTCTGCACCACGCGGTAGGCGGTGGCTTTTGGCATATCCACCAGCCGGTGCAGCTCGGCAAAGGTCAGTTCGCGATGCTGCTCGCCGAAGGCTAACAGCAGCTGCAAACCGCGCTCCAGCCCCGGTACCAGGTACTTCACTTCCTGAACGTTTGCCATCGTTGCCTCACCTTTAGTTAAAGACAAAACCGCCGTTGACCGGAATCAGCTGCCCGGTGATAAACCGCGACAGATCGCTTAACAGCCAGACCACGCTGCCGGTGACGTCTTCCGGCTGCTGCGCGCCCGTTAGCGCGCGGCCGTTCTCATAAAGCTGATGGCGCTCGGCGGGCACATATTCGGTTGCCTCGACGCGGGTTAACCCCGGCGCGATGGCGTTGATGCGAATGCGTTTTTCACCCAGCTCGCGGGCCATTGAGCGGGTCATGGCAATCACCGCGCCCTTGCTGGCGACGTAGGCCATCAGGCGCGGCGCGCCCCACAGGGCGGTATCGGACGCCACGTTCACAATCCCCGCCCCTTCGCGCAGCAGCGGAACCGCGGCGCGGGTCACCAGCCAGGTGCCTTTGACGTTCACGCTCATCACCCGATCCCAGAGATCCGGATCGTAATCGAGCATATTTTTGCCGCCGACGCCCGTAGCCATCGCCGCGTTATTCACCAGCCCGTCAATCTGCCCCTGCTCGCCGATCTTGCGAAACACCTGCTCGATGGAATGCGGATCCGCCAGATCGATAACGTGCGATTCGACGGCAAACCCCTGCCCGCTCAGCCCGTGGGCGCTTTCGGCCAGTTCGCCTTCAAGGATGTCGCACATCACCACCGTCGCCCCCTGCTCCGCGCAGGCTTTGGCAAAGTGGTAGCCCAGCCCGCGCGCGGCGCCGGTCACGACGATGCGCTTGCCGCTCAGCAGCCCGTTCATCAGGCGGCACCCTGCTGGGCTTCGCGCATCGCCAGCTGCTCTTTCGCGGCCTTCTGCATCATGCGGCGCAGGCGGGAAAGCCCCACGTCGTGCTGGTAGAGATACTCATGTTCCCGGGCGTTGGGCGCCAGGCTTTCCAGCACCACGCGATCTTGCTCCAGCACCTCCCAGTGCAGTTTTTCCAGGCGGTTGCGGTACATGAAGCGCCACATGTCGCGCTGCCAGCCCTGCACGCGGCGGATGCGCCAGAAGAAGACGCGGCAGTTGTCGTTATCCTCCGGCACCACCATGCCGACGATAAAGAAGTGGCCGCCCGGCCCGAAGCGCTTCTTGTACGGAATGGACAGGCGCATCCAGCAGGTACCGCTGTTGCCCAGCTCCACCCAGTCGAAGTTGACGCCGCTCTGGCCTTTTTTCTCAAAGATAAAGCCGGTTTGGGTTGGCTGGAGCACCATGTCCGCCTTGCGATCCCCTTCCGCCATCGAGTGCGACGATGAATGCAGATAGGTGCCGTGCATCGGATCCATGACGTTTTCCAGCGCGTACTGGTAATTGCACTTCCACGCGGCGGTACAGAGGAAGTTGCTGAAGTTTTCCGTGTCGGCTAGCTCAGCCGGGAAGCTCAGCTCGTCCGGCTGCTGGTCGGCGGTGACGCCAAACCACAGGAAGATGGCGCCGTGCGCCTCCTGCACGTTATAGCTGCGCACGCACTGCTGGCCGACCAGCGGGCATTTGTCCACGGCGGGCACGTCTTTCACTTCGCCGTTGCCCGCCACCTCCACGCCGTGATACCAGCAGGCGATGCGGTCGCCGAGGTTCCAGCCCATCGACAGACGCGCGCCGCGGTGCGGGCAGCGGTCTTCCAGCGCCTGGACCTGGCCGTCTTTGTTACGCCAGACCACAATCTGCTCGCCCAGGCGGGTGATGCCCACCGGCGCAGACTGCACCTCCCAGCTTGCCAGTACCGGATACCAGAGGCCGCGCAGACCTTTATCGAGATAGTGTTGTACGGTCGTCGTCATCGTTTTGTCCTCAGTAGCCGTTAACCTGTAAGAATGCCTGGAAGCTGGCCTCGCTCCACGCCTCACCCTGCTGGTCGTGCATGCGCACCGCGTTCAGCCCGTTCACCAGCTCCGGCAGGGTTTCCGCGCCCTGTTCGAACAGATCTTCCAGCGTGGCGATCAGCTTCACCTCCCAGCTTTCCGGCTCGCGGCTGCGGGTCTGCCAGATCAGGTTGGTGTAATCCCCTGGCTTATGAATAGCGCCGTTACCGCCCTCTGCCGGCGGGGTGAACTGGCGGCTTTCCGGCAGCGCCGGGTTGAAGTTCAGGGTGTCGCTCATGCCACGCTCTCCTCGACGAAGGTAATCTGGATTTGGTTTTCAAAGACCCGAACCGGGTAGCGGTTGAGGTTGCGGCCGCCGGGGCCGTGCAGGCACTGGCCGGTTTTGACGTCGAAGACCGCCTCGTGCAGCGGACATTCCACCTTGCCGTCTTCCACAAAGCCCTGACTCAGCAGCGCATAGGCGTGGGGGCAGACGTCTTCCAGCGCGTAGTATTCGCCGTCAATCAAATAAACGCCGATCTCTTTGCCATCGACGTTGCCGCTAAAGGGGAAATCTTCCTGTACTTGTTCTGCGTCACATACGCCTATCCAGCTCATCGCGATCCTCCAGGCTTTTGTTTCATATATGAAACTCTGTTTCTTATTTAATACGGTCAATATAAAAGCGATGAATGTTTCGTCAAGCGCCAATGTGACGAATTTGTTAATCAATCGCTAATTAATGAGCTAAGTGTGCAAACGATCACGAAAAAATGCAGCGATATGAAATTTTCATTATTTCGGCGTGAATGAATACGTTTTTTTGATGGACCTTTATTTCGAATAATAGATATTGACTTCTTTTCATTTTCTTCCTTAAAAATAAACAGGCTGACCAGAGCAGTGTTTCACCTGTGAAACCTAATTTTATTTTATCGTTGTTAAACAATGAGTTTCACAGGTGAACCATTTTAGCTCCGTGACAATCACATTCATAAAAATATAAAGAGATAAAAACCTAAGGCGGGCATGATGACGGCAAGATGGCAAGGTACAATCGCACTGCTATTACTGATAATTATTTCCTACGTCGACCGGGTAAATATCTCGGTAATGATTTTAAACCCGGAATTTGCCGAACATTTTCAGCTAAATGAAAACAGAATGTTACAGGGAATGCTCATGACCTGCTTTCTGCTGGGTTATGGATTTTCGGCTTTGTTATTAACGCCGGTTATCGAAAGCAAACTGCATTACCGGCAGGGACTGTTAATCAGCATTGCCGTCTGGGCGGTGGTCTGCGCCATTTCACCGCTGCTCGGATCGCTGATGGGCATGCTTATCGCACGGGTAATTCTGGGCGTTGCTGAAGGGCCGCTTTTTTCGCTGAAGACGCGCTTTATCAGCGATAACTTTCGCCCCGAAGAGATAGGCAAACCTAACGCCGTGACGGCGCTGGGGGTGTCACTCGGGCTGGCCGTGGGCTTTCCGCTGGTCACCTGGCTGATGGCGAATCTGGGCTGGGCCGGATCGTTTTACGCGCTGGCGGTCTTAAACCTGCTGCTGGGCGGCGGGCTGATCTGGCGCTTTCTGCCCGCGCCGCGGGATTTCGCGAAAAGCGCAAAGCCGGGCTTTACGCAGACCTTTGCCCTGGCCTGGCGCATGCCGCTGCTGGGCTGGATCCTGCTGGTTGAGATCGCCACCCTGAGCTATCTGTGGGGCAGCAGCGCGTGGCTTCCGGCGTGGCTGCGCGATGAGCATCACTTTTCGCTGCACGCGACGGGCATATTGGCCGCCGTCCCCTTCCTGCTGAGCCTGGGGTCGAAGTTTCTGGGCGGCGTGCTGCTCGACAAAATGCGCCCGGAGCAGGCACCGTTGCTGTTTGTGGCAGGCGGTCTGCTGACGGCGCTGTCCGTCGTCGCGCTGATGATGAGCCAGCAGCCCGTATGGCTGGCGCTGTTTATGCTGTGCGCCAATATGTTTTGGGGGCTTCAGGGGGCGGCGATCCCCGCGGTCATCCAGCATCACGCTGCGCGGGATGCGGTGGGAAGCGCGTACGGGATCATTAACGGCATCGGCAATATCTGCGCGGCATTTATTCCGCTGCTGATGGGAGTAGTGATGAAGTCGGCGGGATCGGTCAGTTCGGGCTTTTCGGTACTGGTGGTGTCGCAGGTGGTTACCCTGCTGGCGGGGGGAATGTTGCTGCTGCGCATGAATCGCGCAGCAGCCGTCAGCGCGTAAAGCTTATTCGCCTTTTTTCGCTGCCTGGATGTAGAGCATTTCGAGCGCCAGGGTCGCCGCAGCCAGCGCGGTGATCTCGGACTGGTCGTACGCAGGTGCCACTTCCACCACGTCCATCCCAACGATGTTCAGATCCTTCAGGCCGCGCACCAGCTTGATCGCGCGGTCTGAGGTCAGGCCGCCGATCACCGGCGTACCGGTACCCGGTGCAAACGCCGGATCCAGGCAGTCGATGTCGAAGGTCAGATAGACAGGCATGTCGCCAACGATCTGCTTCACCTGCGCCAGAATATCGTCCACGCCGCGGTCGTTGACCTGCCCCGCGTCCAGCACGGTAAAGCCGTTGTCTTTGTCGAACTCGGTGCGGATACCAATCTGCACGGAGTGGTTCGGGTCGATCAGACCTTCGTTTGGTGCGGTATAGAACATGGTGCCGTGATCGAATTCACAGCCGTTCGCGTAGGTGTCGGTATGCGCGTCAAAGTGGACCAGCGCCATTTTGCCGAAGTGCTTCGCGTGGGCGCGCAGCAGCGGCAGGGTCACGAAGTGGTCGCCGCCGAAGGAGAGCATACGCTTACCGGCAGCCAGCAGTTTTTCAGCGTGCGCCTGCAATTTTTCGCTCATTTCACGCGCGTCACCGAAGGCGTACACCAGGTCACCGCAGTCCACGACGTTCAGGCGCTCGCGCATGTCGAAGTTCCACGGGAAGCGGTTGTGCTCCCAGGCCAGGTTGGTTGACACCTGACGGATCGCGGCCGGGCCGTGACGACCGCCCGCGCGGCCAGAGGTCGCCATATCAAACGGTACGCCGGTGATGACCCAGTCAGCGTCGCTGTCGTACGGCTGGAAGTTCATCGGAAGACGTAAAAAACCAAAGGCGTTTGATACCAGAGAGTTATCGTACTGATGACCTAAAGTGCTCATGTCCTGACCTCGTTTTAAGTCGATACATTAAAAACAGATGAAAAAAAATCCCCTCCGCGTCGTTAAACCCGACGAGGAAGGGATTGATTCGTAAATCGCTAATTGGGGCGAATTATCGCCGGGAATGCATACGGGTTCAAGTGAGTATAGCATTCTGCCGGATGACGGCTCCGCCTTATCCGGCCTACATACGTAGGCCCGGTAAGCGCAGCGCCACCGGGCATCAGCGGCACAGCAGCCTGCTGCCCTCACCATGCCCCTCTCCCTGAGGGAGAGGGAGGTTAACCTACTCGTCTTCCAGGTAGGTGTACCCGTACAGACCCGCTTCAAACTCTTCCAGGAACTGCTGCTGCAACGCGTCGTCCAGACCGGTGTTTTTCACCTGGTCGCGGAACTGGGTGAGCAGCTTTTTCGGATCGAGCTGAACGTATTCGAGCATATCCGCCACGGTATCCCCTTCGTCGGACAGCTCCACTTCCACGCTGCCGTCTGGGAAGACAAACACGTCAACCGCTTCGGTATCGCCGAACAGGTTGTGCATGTTGCCGAGGATCTCCTGATACGCACCCACCATAAAGAAGCCCAGCATCGGCGGGTTCTCCGGATCGTACTCCGGCATTGGCATGGTGGTGGCGATCCCATCGCCGTCAACGTAATGGTCGATAGCGCCGTCGGAGTCACAGGTGATGTCCAGCAGCACCGCACGACGTTCCGGCGCGTGGTTCAGCCCTTCGAGCGGCAGAACCGGGAACAGCTGATCGATACCCCAGGCGTCCGGCATCGACTGGAACAGCGAGAAGTTGACGTACATTTTGTCCGCCATACGCTCTTGCAGCTCGTCGATAATCGGACGGTGCGCGCGGTTGCTCGGGTCGAGCTGCTTCTGCACTTCATGGCACATGTTCAGATAGAGCTGCTCTGCCCACGCGCGTTCTTGCAGGCTGAAGGTGCCTGAAGAATAGCCGACGTGAATGTCATGCAGGTCCATCTGGCTGTCGTGCAGCCATTCGCGCAGAGAGCGGCGCGTGCCCGGCTCGTGCATCTCCTGCCAGGTTTCCCACATGCTTTGCAGGGAACGCGGGGCATCGTCTGCCGGAGGCGTGGCTTCGGTGATTTCGCTGCGCTCAACGCCGATGATGTTGGAAACCAGCACCGTGTGGTGTGCGGTTACCGCGCGACCGGACTCGGTGATCACCGTCGGGTGCGGCAGGCCGTGCTCTTCACAGGCATCGCCAATCGCCCAGATGATGTTGTTGGCGTATTCGTTCAGGCCGTAGTTGACGGAGCAGTCAGACTGCGAGCGGGTCCCTTCGTAGTCCACGCCCAGGCCGCCGCCCACGTCGAAGCACTGGATGTTCACGCCAAGCTTGTGCAGCTCAACGTAGAAACGCGCCGATTCACGCACGCCGGTGGCGATGTCGCGAATGTTGGCCATCTGCGAGCCGAGGTGGAAGTGCAGCAGCTGAATGCTGTCCAGACGACCGCGCTCGCGCAGGATTTCAACCAGTTGCAGCACCTGGTTCGCCGCAAGGCCGAACTTGGATTTTTCGCCGCCGGAAGACTGCCATTTACCGGAACCTTGCGACGCCAGACGCGCACGCACGCCGAGGCGTGGAATAACGTTCAGACGCTCGGCCTCTTCCAGCACGATAGCGATTTCGGTCATCTTTTCGATCACCAGATAGACCTTGTGGCCCATCTTCTCGCCAATCAGCGCCAGACGAATGTATTCACGGTCTTTATAGCCGTTACAGACGATCACCGACCGGGTCATGCCCGCGTGCGCCAGAACGGCCATCAGCTCCGCTTTAGAACCCGCTTCCAGACCCAGCGGTTCGCCGGAGTGAATTAGGGATTCAATGACGCGGCGGTGCTGGTTTACCTTGATCGGGTAAACAAGGAAGTAGTCGCCGTTGTAGCCGTAAGATTCACGCGCGCGCTTGAAGGCCGCGTTAATGGAACGCAGACGGTGTTGCAGGATCTGCGGGAAGCAGAACAGTGCAGGCAAACGCTGGCCCTGAGCTTCGCGGGCTTTCACCAGTTTGGCGAGATCCACGCGCGCTTCAGGAACGTCAGGATCCGGGCAAACGGTGATATGGCCCAGCTCGTTGACGTCGTAGTAGTTATTGCCCCACCAGGCAATATTGTATGTGCGCAGCATCTTGCTGGCTTCCTGGGAGCTCATCGCAACCTCCTGCATAGAACGTAGTACACCCTGTTCGCCCGCTGACGAAGGCGAAAAAGAAGACATGTCGTCAGACATAGCGAACCTCAACTCTTTGTATTAAGTGTAAAACAGTTGACTACTATCGCAGCGTTATACGGCGATAACAACCCATTAACGGCCCTGTTTCCCAGCAGAGTATGCTGAAATCCAGACCGTGCGACCGGTTTCTTATTCATATCATTGTAAAACACGTATCCGAACTCTGTATGACAAGGTTCGGCGAAACCACGAGAAAACCCTTGATTAACAAGAGCGCCCTTGTTCAGTTTTCAAACGGCGTGACCGGCCCTGGAATCCTGAGAAGCACCGAGATGGGTATAACATCGGCAGGTTTGCAGACTGGAAATGCGGGTTGCGGGAATCAAATACGCGCCAGAACGGCTGCGCTGAATGTGCGGAAAACGATGGTTCATTATCTCGTATCACCTCCACGGCCGCCTCTGCTGAAACGGACCACAAGCCAAAGCTAAAAGTTCACTGCTTAACCCGGCTGGAAGTGGCGACACGATGAGTTCATCGAGCGCTTTTTGGTTATCCTAAATAATTCGAGTTTCAGGAAGGCGGCGACGCAGTGAATCCCCGGGAGCTTACAAAAGTAAGTGACTGGGGTGAGCGAGGAAGCCAACGCACATGAAACTTGAAGTATGACGGATATGAGCCGCGCGCCGCGTTTTATACCGAGAAGGTGGGTAAAAAGCAAAACAAAATTGCACACCTTGCCAGCGCCGTCAGGAAAAATTTCCAGCGGCTATTTCAACGCAGTGAGAGATGAATCAAAAAAAACTGGAAATCGGGCGAAGAAGTGACCTAAAATAGACGTCCAGATGTTAATCCATCCATACCGATTAACACTCAGACTGCCAGTGTCAAAACCTGCTGGCCTTGGTAGAATTATCTCCTTTGGCTATTCCACACAGCAGCTTGAGCTAACCAAATTCCTCTTAGGTGAAATAAAACATGGCAAAACACCTGTTTACGTCCGAGTCCGTATCAGAAGGACATCCAGACAAAATTGCTGACCAAATCTCCGACGCCGTACTTGATGCGATCCTGGCTCAGGATCCGAAAGCGCGCGTAGCCTGTGAAACCTATGTCAAAACCGGCATGGTGATGGTTGGCGGTGAAATCACCACCAGCGCATGGGTTGATATCGAAGAGATCACCCGTAACACAGTGCGTGAAATCGGTTATGTCCATTCTGATATGGGCTTTGATGCCAACTCTTGCGCGGTACTGAGCGCAATTGGCAAACAGTCTCCTGACATCAATCAGGGCGTTGACCGTGCCGATCCGCTGGAACAGGGCGCGGGCGACCAGGGCCTGATGTTTGGCTACGCCACCAACGAAACCGACGTGCTGATGCCAGCGCCTATCACCTACGCACACCGTCTGGTGCAGCGTCAGGCTGAAGTGCGTAAAAACGGCACCCTGCCGTGGCTGCGCCCGGATGCGAAAAGCCAGGTGACCTTCCAGTATGACGATGGCAAAATCGTGGGTATCGATGCGGTCGTTCTGTCGACCCAGCATGCCGAAGATATTGACCAGAAATCCCTGCAAGAAGCGGTGATGGAAGAGATCATCAAGCCGGTTCTGCCAACAGAATGGCTGAACTCCGCCACCAAATTCTTCATCAACCCAACGGGCCGTTTCGTTATCGGCGGACCAATGGGCGACTGCGGTCTGACCGGTCGTAAAATCATCGTTGATACCTACGGCGGCATGGCGCGTCACGGTGGCGGCGCGTTCTCCGGTAAAGATCCGTCTAAAGTAGACCGTTCTGCCGCGTACGCAGCACGTTATGTTGCGAAAAACATCGTTGCCGCGGGCCTGGCCGACCGCTGTGAGATCCAGGTTTCCTACGCTATCGGCGTGGCTGAGCCGACCTCTATCATGGTTGAAACCTTCGGTACTGAGAAAGTGCCTTCAGAACAGCTGACCCTGCTGGTGCGCGAGTTCTTCGACCTGCGCCCATACGGCCTGATTCAAATGCTGGATCTGCTGCACCCAATCTACAAAGAAACCGCTGCATACGGTCACTTTGGTCGTGAACATTTCCCGTGGGAAAAAACCGACAAAGCCGCTCTGCTGCGTGACGCTGCCGGCCTGAAATAACCGGCTGCCGTCTGCTTTTGAAAAGGCCAGCCTTCGGGCTGGCCTTTTTTTTACCGCGTTTAGCAGGTTTTGAGAAGTTTGTAGGCCGGGTAAGGCGCAGCCGCCA
>NZ_JAKCMV010000088.1 GCF_021440515.1 Enterobacter asburiae
GCATCAGACCGCACCCAACCCAAACCGCACAAACCCACACACAACAATCCCACACCGTACACAATCATTGGTTATTATTGGTTTCCGGAAGAATAATCACTCAACTAATGATTCCTGACCAATGACCAAACCAACTCACGGGCTTAGCCCGGCACTGATCCTGTTAATGTCCGTGGCAACCGGCCTTGCCGTCGCCAGCAACTATTATGCGCAGCCTCTGCTCGACACCATCGCGCGCGCCTTTAACCTTTCCGCCAGCTCCGCCGGGTTTATCGTGACCGCCGCGCAGCTGGGCTACGCC
>NZ_JAKCMV010000009.1 GCF_021440515.1 Enterobacter asburiae
GCCTGCATGGATGCAGGCTGGTGCCCGACCCGATAGCATGAAGGAATAAGCTGAGGGTACCGCGAAGCGGCGATTTTCTTGCCGGGAGCCCGGGTTGCCAGGGGGGCGGCGGCGAGCCCCCATGGCACGTTCACAAGTAGTGTGGTGACAGAGAAGCAAGGAACCTAAGGTGAACGGAATGACCAACAGAGCCGTATGTTCCCCCTCACCCTAACCCTCTCCCAAGGGGAGAGGGAATGGTTTAGCGGCTACATTTGGTGGGGATTCCTAAGCCCTGTGGGAAAGGCCAGGGTGAGGGCATCAGCCCGCACGGATCCCCAACAGCGCAGACGCATCTGCTCTACCGCTCAGCAGCGCCTCCGTTTTCCCATCCCATACAATACGCCCCTCTGCGATCACCACCGATCGCGGGGCGATACGGGCCGCGTCTTCAATGCTGTGCGACACCATCAGCATGGTCAGCCGCTGGCGCTCGCAGACGTCTTTCACCAGCGCCAGCATCTCCTGACGCAGCGCCGGGTCGAGCGCGGAGAAAGGCTCATCCAGCAGCAGCACCGGCTGTTCGCGCACCAGACAGCGCGCCAGCGCCACGCGCTGACGCTGGCCGCCTGACAGCGCACCCGGCAGTCGGTCGAGAAGGTCGGTTAACCCCATCTGCACCGCGATGGTGTCCAGCTTCGCGCGCTGGGCCTCGGTCAGCTTCATCCCCGGATTCATGCCGAGCGCGATGTTTTGCCGCACGGTCAGGTGGGTAAACAGGTTATTTTCCTGAAACAGCATCGACACCGGGCGACGCGCGGGCGGCGTGTGGGTATGGTCCCGGTTCTCGATCGTCAGGGTGCCGCTCGCCGGTTGCAGAAAACCGGCAACCAGGTTGAGCAACGTGCTCTTTCCGGCACCGCTTGGGCCAAGCACGGCAATCATTTCGCCCTGACGCACCGAAAGGGAGAAACGCATCGGCAGATGCTGATAGAGCCAGGTTACATCAATCAGTTTTAACATCGCGTCCCGGAAGTTTTTCGATAACGGTAAAAAGGGCAAAGCAGAGCAGCAGCAGCAGCAGGGCCGTCACCGCGCCGTCCTGGCTGCGGTACGAGCCGATTTGCTGATAAAGCCAGAAGGGCAGCGTGCGGAAATCCTCGTTGCCGAATAGCGCGACCACGCCGAAATCCCCAATCGACAGCACGCTGGCGAAGGCCAGCGCCTGCGCAATCGGGCGCTTCAGGGCGCGTAGCTCCACCACCTTTAGCCGCTGCCAGCCGCGCATGCCCAGCGACTGGCACAGTAAACTGTAGCGGCTGTTCACGTCGCGCATCGGGTTTTCGAGCACCTTGAGCGCGTAGGGGATCGCCATTAAGGCGTTAGTGAAAATCACAATGCCATCGGCGCGCTCGGGCAGGCCGACGGTGCTGTTGAAGAGTAAAAAGAAGCCGGTTGCCAGCACGATGCCGGGCATCGCCAGAATCAACATGCCCGTCAGCTCCAGAGCCTGCCCGGCTTTGCGTTGCTGGCGGGCGTACAGCTCGCGGCTGCTCCAGAGCAGCATCAGCGTCAGCAGCACGCACAATACCCCGGCTCCCAGCGCGATGCGCAGCGAGGTAAAGGTCGCCTGCCAGAGCACGGGCTGTTGCAGCACCGAAAGCATGTTCAGATTCATGCCATCCACCACCACCGCCAGCAGCGGCGGCAGCAGAAGCAGGAGCGCCAGCGTAATCAGAACGATATCGCTTATCCGACCGTGCAGGCTGTCCTGCGGATCGCGCCAGCCCGCAATGTGGTTATGTCCCACGGGAATCGCTTTGCTTAAGCGCTGGCTCAGCAGCACCAGACCCAGGCAGCAGATCATCTGCACGATCGCCAGCAGCGCCGCGCGGCCCGGATCGTAGTCATAGCTCAGCGCCTGATAGATAGCCAGCTCGATGGTGGTCGCCTGCGGCCCGCCGCCGAGAGAGAGCACGGTGGCGAAGCTGGCAAAGCAGAGCATAAAGATCAGCGCGGCGACCGGGGGAATTTGTCGGCGCAGCCACGGCCATTCAACGAAGCGGAAGAACGACCAGCCGCGCATATCCAGCTGGGCGGCAAGCTGACGCTGCTCGCCGGGAATGCTTTCCAGCGCCTGTAAAAAGAGGCGCGTCGCCATCGGCATATTGAAAAAGACGTGTGCCAGCAGAATGCCTTTCAGCCCGTAGGGAGAGAAATTCCACTCCAGCCCGAGCAGGGAAAAGAGCGAGGCCAGCCAGCCCTGACGCCCGTAAACGCTCAAAATACCGAACACCGCCACCAGCACCGGGAGGATCAGCGTCATGGCGCACAGGCGCAGTAACGCCTGCCTGCCGGGGAAGCGTCTACGGTACAGGGCGCGGGCGAGGAAGATGGCGGGCACCACCGACAGCAGCGCCGAGAGAAACGCCTGCCAGAACGAGAAACGGATCACGTGCCACAGGTAGCTGTCGTGCCAGAGCGCGAGCAGATCGCTATCCGGCGCGTTAAGCCACAGCGCCAGAAATGCCCCCAGGCTGACCGTCACCATCAGAACGGCGGCGAGCAGTCCGGGGAGCAGCCAGCCGGGGATCAGCGGCTGACGGCGCGTTGCCATTCACTTACCCATGCGGCGCGCTGTGCGGCCACCTGCTGCGGCGTAAACTCCAGCGAGGTCTGCGGTTTTGTCAGCTTTTCAAAGCCTGCTGGCAGCGCAACGTCGGTGACCGGGTACATCCAGTTGCCGGTCGGGATAGCGTTCTGGAACGCCGGGGAGACCATAAACTTCAGGAACTTCTCTGTCAGCTCAGGCTGTTTGCTGGCGGCGGTGCGCGCAGCGACTTCCACCTGAAGGTAATGGCCTTCCGCGAAATTGGCCGCCGCGTAGTTCTCTTTCTTCTCGGCGATAATGTGGTAGGCCGGGGAGGTGGTGTAGCTCAGCACCAGATCGCTCTCCCCTTTGAGGAACAGGCCGTAGGCTTCGCTCCAGCCTTTGGTCACGGTGACGGTTTTCGCCGCCAGCTTCTGCCAGGCTTCCGGCGCTTTTTCGCCGTACACTTTTTGCATCCACAGCAGCAGGCCGAGGCCCGGGGTGCTGGTGCGCGGATCTTCATAAATGACGCGCCACTTCTGTTCGCCTTCGACCAGCTCTTTCAGGCTTTTTGGCGGGTTTTTCAGCTTGTTCTTGTCATAAACAAAGGCAAAGTAGCCATAGTCGAACGGCACGAAGGTGTCATCCTTCCAGCCGCCGGGTACTTTTACGGCATCCGCCGCGACGCCGCTCTTAGCGAACAGTTTCGTCTGCGAGGCCGCGTCCAGCAGGTTGTTATCCAGGCCAAGCACCACGTCGGCTTTGCTGTTTTTGCCTTCCATGCGCAGACGGTTGAGCAGCGAAACGCCGTCTTCCAGCGCCACGAACTTCAGCTCGCAGTTGCAGTCGGCTTCAAAGGCTTTTTTCACCACCGGGCCAGGGCCCCAGTCGGCAGAAAAGGAGTCGTAGGTGTAGACCGTCAGAACGGGTTTCGCAAAAGCAGGCAGCGCAAACAGCGCCAGCAGGGGAAGAACTTTTTTTAACACTTTGCACCTCAAAGTTGAGTGGCAAAGGATTTTGAGAGACAGCCTCAAATCCCTTCGCCGGCGTTATCCGGATCAGGTTCGACGGGTATTATCTCAGCGCACATCAGTGATGCAGCACCCCGTTGAGAACGACGGTATTGTAATGATTTGGTGAATATTGCGAAAGCGTTATGGCTCCGGCGGCGCAAACCAGGCGGATTTAAAATCAAACCAGCCGAGGGTATTCATCCGCAGGCCGCGCATACTGCGCTGGCCCTGGATCATCAGCCAGTGGTGGATCAGCGGCACAATTGCCTGTTCCGCCAGCAGCTGCTGGCACCATACGGCCAGGTTCATCTCCCCCGCGCGCCACTGCGTGGCGTCCTGCTGCCAGTCCCGTTCAATACAGTGCTGAATGAGCGGCACTTCATACAGGTGCGAAAACAGCGAGAAATCGAGCGGCAGGGTAAAGTTAGCGCTGTTCAGCCAGATATCGCTGACCTCGTCGCCACGGTGCCAGTCGTCGTAATCCATCTCCCGGATCTCCAGCGTTACCCCCACGGCGGCGAGCAGTCTCGACATGATCCTGGCGATGAAACGGTGCTCGACATGTTCGCGGTAGTAGCTAAGGGTGATGGACTCCAGCCCGGCCGGCTTTTCGCACTGCTGCGGATGGGCGTGGTGCCAGCGGGGCAGCAGGCCGTAAGCCGGGAACCAGTAGGTTTGGTACTGCTCTTCCGCGTGATAAATCAGGTTTGCCGGTGCAAGAATGTGGCTTATCCACTTTCGCACCTCCCTGTTTGCGCCGCGATGGGTACGGCTGTCAAACAGCAGATAGTAACAGCCCTCTTCAAGACGGCTCTCCACCGCCTTTTCGCCGCGCGTTGGCCCTTCAAGCGTCAGTCCGACGCTCAGCTCTTCGTTGATATCCGGCAGAACCCAGACGTTAACTTCGTCGATCAGGGCGCGATAACCAAAATAGTCGTCGAACGCGCGGATCTTAAGCTGATTATTGTTATTGCGCGCCACCGAATAGGGCCCGGTGCCAATCGGCACGCTGGCGAAGTTGGCCATGGAGTGCCATTCGGCAGGCAAAATCATTGACGGGACATATCCCAGGAGCCACGGCAGCCATTTGTCCGGCTGCGACAGCTCGATGTCCAGCGTCCAGGCGGTGGGAGAGTGGATACGCACGATATGCGAATAGAGCGGCAGCCTGCGGGCGCGCTCCAGGGTGGCAATCACGTCGCTCATCTCCAGCTCGCGACCGTGATGGAAATGGATGCCGGGGCGTAAAAAGAAGCGCCAGTGCAGGGGGGAAATTTGCTGCCAGTGGTGGGCGATATCCGCTTCCAGTTCCCCGTTTTCCTCATTTATGCGCGTCAGCCCGCTGAAGATCTGCCGCGCCATGTGGGTTTCAGAGCGGCGTAAGGCGCTACCGGGCAACAGGTTTTTCATCGGACGGTAATAGACAACCCGCAGGATGTGCCGCCCCTGACGGAAGCTTCTGCCGAGGTGCGACACCAGCATCTGCCGAACGGCGGCCTTATCGCCGACAAGCTGAACCAGCTGATCGATTCGATCCTGCTCCAGCAGATCTTCCGCCCGCTGCTGCTGGAGCGCCAGCCCGGTGTAGAGGAAGGTCAGACGCGAGCGCTTGCCGCGTCCTGCTTCCGCCTCCCAGCTTAGCCAGCCCTGCTGCTGCATGGTGTTGAGCAGGGTGCGCATGTGGCGGCGCGAGCAGTTGAGCAGCTCGGCCAGCTCGTTCAGCGTGGTCTCCTGCGACTGCCCTTCGCAGCACTGCCAGAGGCGGATAAATTGTTGTTGCAGACGACCAGAGGGCATAAAAGGGGAACTCCTGACAAAAAATCAGCAATTTATTAATCCCTATATTAGGCCAATAATTCTTCCCGATGAAGCGAGGAGGTAAATTATGAAGAGGTCAACCGCACGTCAGTTTTACCAACGCTATTTTTCAGCGACAAAGGGAGTGTCCTGGCCGGCCCGCCAGTCTGCTGAGCAGCGGCTGAAAATGCTGGAGGATCTGATGCAGTGGGATGTTACGAATCCGACCTCTTCTCGCTAACTCGCCTCGATCATGTGTGACTGAGTATTGGTGCTAATCACCGGCCAGCAAAATGTTTTTGCTGGCTTTTTTCGTTTAGTATTCCTGCCCATATCGAACGGTTTTCACAAGGATTTTGTATGCTCTGGTTGATGACGATGGGTCGCCGCCTGAACGGCGTGTACGCCGCTTTTATGCTGGTGGCCTTTATGATGGGCGTGGCCGGGGCGCTACAGGCTCCTACCCTGAGCCTGTTTCTGAGCCGTGAGGTCGGCGCACAGCCGTTCTGGGTCGGCCTGTTTTATACCGTCAACGCCATCGCCGGGATCCTGGTCAGCCTGTGGCTGGCAAAGCGTTCCGACAGCCAGGGCGATCGCCGCAAACTGATCCTCTTTTGCTGCGTAATGGCAATTGGTAACGCCCTGCTGTTCGCCTTCAACCGCCACTATATGACGCTGCTTACCTGCGGCGTGCTGCTGGCATCGCTGGCGAATACCGCCATGCCGCAGCTTTTCGCCCTGGCGCGTGAATACGCGGATAACTCTGCGCGGGAAGTGGTGATGTTCAGCTCGGTGATGCGTGCCCAGCTTTCGCTGGCGTGGGTGATTGGCCCGCCGCTGGCGTTTATGCTGGCGCTGAATTACGGCTTTACGATGATGTTCAGCATTGCGGCGGGGATCTTCGTCATCAGTCTGGCATTGATAGCGTTCGCGCTGCCGTCGGTGGCGCGGGTCGAGCAAACGACGGATAAGCCGTTAACCGAGGTGAGCGGCTGGAAGGACAAAAACGTCCGCATGTTGTTTATCGCCTCCACGCTAATGTGGACCTGCAACACCATGTACATCATTGATATGCCGCTGTGGATCAGCAGTACGCTGGGCCTGCCGGATAAGCTGGCCGGTATTTTAATGGGCACCGCCGCAGGGCTTGAGATCCCGGCGATGATCCTCGCGGGCTATTACGTTAAGCGCTTCGGCAAGCGCGCGATGATGATCGTCGCGGTGGCGGCAGGAGTGTTGTTCTATCTGGGGCTGATTTTCTTCCATTCACGCGAGGCGCTGCTGGCGTTGCAGCTGTTTAATGCCGTGTTTATCGGGATTGTCGCGGGGATCGGGATGCTCTGGTTCCAGGACCTGATGCCCGGACGCGCCGGATCGGCCACGACGCTGTTTACCAACAGTATCTCCACCGGCGTGATTCTGGCGGGGGTTATTCAGGGGGCGCTGGCGCAGAGCTACGGGCATCCGTCGGTTTACTGGGTGATTGCGGCGATTTCGCTGGTGACGCTGGCGCTGACGTGTCGTGTGAAAGATATCTGATAAAAAAAAGGCCCGCAGCAGGCGGGCCCATTTCATTTAGCCCATAAACGCAGGCTGTTTATTCTCGTAGGCGGAAATCGCCTCTTCGTGCTGCAACGTCAAGCCAATGCTGTCCAGGCCGTTCAACATGCAGTGGCGGCGGAAGGCATCAATGCTGAAGCTGTAGCTTTTATCTCCGGCTTTGACGACTTCGGCTTCCAGATCCACTTCAAACGAAATTCCCGGATTGGCCTGAACCAGGCCGAACAGTTCGTCGACCTGCTCATCGCTGAGCGTGACGGGCAGCAGCTGGTTGTTAAAGCTGTTGCCGTAGAAAATATCGGCAAAGCTCGGTGCAATAACCACCTTAAAGCCGTAGTCGGTCAACGCCCACGGTGCGTGTTCACGCGATGAACCGCAGCCAAAGTTTTCCCGCGCCAGCAGAATCGATGCGCCTTTAAATTCCGGGAAGTTCAGCACGAACTCGGGATTAGGCACCTCGCCTTTGTCATCCAGAAAACGCCAGTCGTTAAACAGGTGCGCGCCAAAACCGGTGCGGGTTACCTTCTGTAAAAACTGCTTAGGAATGATCGCGTCGGTATCGACGTTGGCCGCGTCCAGAGGGACAACCAGGCCCGTATGTTGGGTAAATTTCTCTGCCATGATTGTCTCCTTATTTCAGGCTGCGAATGTCGGCGAAATGGCCGGATACTGCCGCAGCGGCGGCCATTGCCGGGCTGACCAGGTGGGTACGTCCACCGCGGCCCTGACGGCCTTCAAAGTTACGGTTACTGGTGGAGGCGCAACGCTCGCCCGGATTCAGGCGGTCATTGTTCATCGCCAGGCACATGGAGCAGCCAGGCAAGCGCCACTCAAAACCGGCTTCGATAAAGATTTTATCCAGGCCTTCCGCTTCTGCCTGGGCTTTCACCGGGCCGGAGCCAGGAACCACCAGCGCCTGCACGCCCGGAGCGACTTTACGGCCTTTGGCAATTTCCGCGGCGGCGCGCAGATCTTCAATGCGGGAGTTAGTGCAGGAGCCGATAAAGACCTTATCAATCGCGACATCGGTCAACGGCACGCCCGGCTTCAGCCCCATGTAGGCTAAGGCTTTTTCCGCGCTGGCGCGTTCAACCGGATCGGCGAACGAGGCCGGATCGGGAATGCTGTCGTTAACGGAAATGACCTGGCCCGGGTTCGTGCCCCACGTCACCTGCGGGGCGATCTCTTCTGCCTGCAAGGTAACGACGGTATCAAACGCGGCGCCTTCATCGGTGCTCAGGGTTTTCCAGTACGCGACGGCATCGGCAAAATCCTGGCCTTTTGGCGCGTGCAAACGGCCCTTCACGTAGTTGAAGGTGGTGTCGTCAGGGGCAACCAGGCCCGCTTTCGCACCCATCTCAATCGCCATGTTGCACAGGGTCATACGGCCTTCCATGCTCAGATCGCGGATCGCGTCGCCGCAAAACTCAACGACGTGCCCGGTACCGCCCGCGCTTCCGGTTTTGCCGATAATCGCCAGCACGATGTCTTTCGCCGTAATGCCCGGGGCCGCTTTGCCCTTCACTTCAATCTTCATGGTTTTGGCACGGCCCTGCTTCAGGGTCTGCGTAGCCAGAACGTGTTCAACTTCTGAGGTGCCAATCCCAAACGCCAGTGCGCCAAATGCGCCGTGGGTCGCGGTGTGCGAGTCGCCGCAGACAATGGTCATTCCCGGCAGTGTAATGCCCTGTTCAGGCCCCATGACGTGAACAATGCCCTGATACGGGTGGTTCAGGTCATACAGCTCAACGCCGAACTCGTTGCAGTTCTTGATGAGTTCCTGCATCTGAATACGCGCCATCTCACCCGACGCATTAATGTCTTTGGTCTGGGTGGATACGTTGTGATCCATGGTCGCGAAGGTTTTACCCGGCTGACGAACCGGACGCTTATGCGCGCGCAGGCCGTCAAACGCCTGTGGAGAGGTGACTTCGTGAACCAGATGGCGGTCGATATAGAGCAGCGGGGTTTCATTGGCAGCTTCATACACAACGTGCGCATCAAACAACTTTTCGTATAACGTCTTCGCCATGATTACACCCCTTCAGCGACATAGCGGGCAATGATGTCGCCCATTTCATCGGTACTGACTGCCGCCGTGCCGCGCGCTAAATCGCCGGTACGGATGCCTTCTTCTAACGCACGGTTAATGGCGTTTTCAATCGCCGTTGCGGCATCGCCCGCATCCAGGCTGTAACGCAGCAGCAGGGCCAGGGAGAGGATCTGCGCAATTGGGTTCGCGATGTTTTTACCTGCGATGTCCGGTGCGGAGCCGCCGGCCGGTTCATACAGACCGAAGCCTTCTTCGTTCAGGCTCGCCGAGGGCAACATGCCCATGGAGCCGGTGATCATCGCGCACTCGTCCGACAAAATATCGCCGAACAGGTTGGAGCACAGCAGCACGTCGAACTGGGATGGATCTTTAATCAGCTGCATGGTCGCGTTGTCAATATACATGTGCGACAGCTCAACGTCCGGGTACTGTTTGGCGATTTCGCCAACGATTTCGCGCCACAAAATAGAGGACTGCAACACGTTCGCTTTATCGATCGAGGTCACCTTGTGGCGGCGTTTGCGCGCGGACTCAAAGGCGATATGCGCAATGCGTTCGATCTCAAAACGGTGATATACCTCGGTATCAAATGCTTTTTCATGCTGGCCGCTACCTTCGCGGCCTTTCGGCTGACCGAAGTAGATGCCGCCGGTCAGCTCGCGAACGCACAGAATGTCGAAGCCGTTAGCGGCGATATCGGCGCGCAGCGGGCAGAACTCTTCCAGGCCCTGATACAGCTTCGCCGGACGCAGGTTGCTGAACAGCTTAAAGTGCTTACGCAGCGGCAGCAGCGCGCCGCGCTCTGGCTGCTCTGCCGGTGGCAGATGTTCCCATTTCGGGCCGCCCACGGAGCCAAACAGCACCGCATCCGCATTTTCGCAGCCTTCAACGGTCGCTTTCGGCAGCGGCGTGCCGTGGTTATCAATCGCGACCCCGCCAACGTCGTAGTGGCTGGTGGTAATTTTCATCGCAAAACGCGTACGAACGGCTTCCAGTACTTTCAATGCCTGTGCCATCACTTCCGGGCCAATTCCGTCACCCGGCAACACAGCAATATGGTAATTCTTCGACATTACACGGTTTCCTTGTTGTTCTCTTTATTCTGAGCTTTGCGTTGCAACTCTTTTTCGACTTCGGCGGCGCGCCAGATGTTATTCAGCACGTGAACCATCGCTTTTGCGGAGGACTCGACGATGTCGGTCGCCAGGCCCACGCCGTGGAAGCGGCGGCCGTTGTAATTGACCACAATATCCACCTGACCCAGCGCGTTCTTGCCCTGGCCTTTGGCGGTCAGGTCATACTTAATCAGCTCGACGTCATAATCGGTCACGCGGTTGATAGCTTGATAAATGGCATCGACCGGGCCGTTACCGTTGGCCGCTTCGGCTTTCACCTCTTCACCACACACCAGCTTGACGGACGCCGTGGCGATATCGCTGGAGCCGGACTGAACGCTGAAGTAATCCAGGCGGAAATGCTCTGGCTCTTCCTGCTGCTTGTTGATGAACGCCAGGGCTTCCAGGTCGTAGTCGAAGACCTGGCCTTTTTTATCGGCCAGCTTCAGGAACGCGTCGTACAGCTGATCCATATTGTAGTCGCTGTCTTTGTAGCCCATCTCTTCCATGCGGTGTTTCACCGCCGCGCGGCCGGAGCGGGAGGTCAGATTCAACTGCACCTGGTTCAGACCGATAGATTCCGGGGTCATGATTTCGTAGTTTTCGCGATTCTTCAGCACGCCGTCCTGGTGAATACCGGAGGAGTGGGCAAACGCGCCGGTGCCGACAATCGCTTTGTTCGCCGGGATCGGCATGTTGCAGATCTGGCTGACGGTCTGGCTGGTACGCCAGATTTCGTTGTGATTAATGCGCGTGTTGACGTTCATGATGTCTTTACGCACCTTGATCGCCATGATCACCTCTTCCAGCGAACAGTTACCCGCACGTTCGCCGATACCGTTCATCGCGCCTTCAACCTGGCGAGCACCGGCGTGGACGGCGGCGATAGCGTTGCCGACCGCGAGGCCTAAATCGTCGTGGGTATGAACGGAGATAATCGCTTTATCAATGTTAGGGACGCGGTCGTACAGACCGGTAATGATGTTGGAGAACTCAAACGGCATGGTGTAGCCAACGGTATCCGGGATATTGATCGTTGTGGCTCCGGCGTTGATTGCCGCTTCGACGACGCGCGCTAAATCTTCGATTGGCGTGCGGCCCGCATCTTCACAGGAGAATTCCACGTCGTCCGTATAGTTGCGGGCGCGTTTCACCATATACACCGCGCGTTCGATCACCTCGTCCAGCGTGCTGCGCAACTTGGTGGCGATGTGCATCGGTGAGGTGGCAATAAAAGTATGAATACGGAATGCTTCGGCGACTTTCAGCGACTCTGCCGCAACGTCGATATCTTTCTCTACACAGCGTGCCAGGCCGCACACGCGGCTGTTTTTGACGGCGCGCGCGATAGTTTGTACGGATTCAAAATCACCCGGGGAAGAGACCGGGAAACCCACTTCCATCACGTCAACGCCCATACGCTCGAGGGCCAGCGCGATCTGGAGTTTTTCTTTAACGCTCAGGCTTGCCTGTAATGCCTGTTCACCGTCACGCAATGTGGTATCGAAAATAATGACTTGCTGGCTCATGGGTTAGGTCCTTGTCAGTCTTAGGGCGCCTTGCTACGAGCATAAAAAAACCCGCGCAGTGGCGCGGGTTCTTAGTCTTACTGGTGACGATTCAACGCTGAATGTCGCCCGCCAGTCTACCGCGCACAGAGGATGCGTTTAGTAGTAGTAGACCGGTGAAACGATGGCTGCGGATCATGAATCGTGCTCCAGATGAATGCGATATGCTTTTAGTGGTACTGGATACGAAGATTCATGTCAACCCCTGGCGTTAAAAAGGTGACTAATTCAAGGTTGTGAGGGGGAGAGGAATTTAGCTTATTGTGCTGGTTTTTAGTTTTGCCAGCAGCGTAATTGTCTTTTATTGGACTCTTTATTCACGTGTAGAATAACCTGCAAATACTTCGTATCAGTTGAACATATATTTTGGTTTGACAAAATTTATTATTAAACCCTTTCTAATTCATTAATTTATAAGCAACATGAATGATAGCGGGGGGAGTGGTTTTTAGAATATGATATCGGTTTGTTAATGACTTTAAGCAATCTGGCGTTAATAGTTTAATAATACTTAAGTCATCATTAACCAGACAGACGATTGTTTATTTGTCAGCTTTATGGTTTCATTCAAACACTAATGTCAGATGTATCATTTAAACTGCATTTTATCTCATCGGGATATGAATCTGAGCGCATTCATTTGTGGATAAGCGTTCTTTATGTATTCTGAATTTTATATATTTCGCTTCCGCTGCTTCTATTTGCATGGTAAATCATATTTTTCGATGTTCTTGCAGCACTTTGTTAAGGGAGTTTAGAGTGACAGTCGAGTTAAATATGTCAAAAAATAATATTAAACAACCTCAAATTCATGATGGGGTTAAACCCCAGTTACGCACAGTAGATCTCAATCTGTTAACCGTGTTTGATGCGGTTATGCAGGAACAGAATATTACTCGGGCGGCTCACTCTCTTGGTATGTCGCAGCCTGCGGTTAGTAACGCGGTCTCCAGGCTGAAGGTGATGTTTAATGATGAATTATTTGTTCGTTACGGACGAGGTATCCAGCCAACGGCGCGTGCTTATCAGCTGTTTGGTTCTATTCGCCAGGCGTTGCAATTAGTTCAGAATGAGCTGCCGGGTTCTGGATTTGAGCCATTGAGCAGTGAGCGTGTTTTTAATCTTTGCGTATGCAGTCCACTAGATAATTATTTGACGTCGGTGATTTACAAGAAAGTCGAAGAGATCGCTCCAAATATTCATCTTGCTTTTAAATCATCCTTAAATCAAAACACCGAGCATCAGCTTCGTTACCAGGAAACTGAGTTTGTTCTGGGATATGAGGAATTCCGTCGTCCTGAATTCTCTTGTGTTCCTCTTTTCAAAGATGAAATGGTGCTGGTTGCCAGTAAAAAACATCCGCGAATGAATTCACCGCTTCGTGAAAGCGATGTATATAACGAGCAGCACGCGGTTGTTTCTCTCGACAGATATGCTTCCTTTAGCCAGCCGTGGTACGACACCCCCGATAAGCAGGCGTGTGTTGCCTATCAGGGAATGGCGATGGTGAGCGTTTTAAATATTGTCTCTCAGACGCAACTGGTGGCTATTGCACCGCGTTGGTTAGCTGAGGAGTTTTCAGAACAACTCGATCTCCAGGTATTGCCATTACCGCTGAAACTTAACAGCCGTACTTGCTATCTCTCCTGGCACGAAGCCGCTGGCCGGGATAAAGGCCATCAGTGGATGGAAGAGTTGCTGATCAGTGTTTGCCGTCGATAATTCTGTCGGGATAGATCCCTATAAAAGGTGTGATTTATCCCGCATTTTTTTAACTTAATGCCATTTTATTCTGTTTGTCCTTTTTCTGATTCTATTTCCGCGCTTAAAAATAGATGATTTCCTGATTCCACTCTCTTTTAAGAGATGATTTATTATCGCGCCCTCTTATTCCAGACGAAATCACCATATCCCCTCGTAATACCTGCTTTTTCTGCTTTAATCTCCCTTAGCGGACCCTGGTTTGCTAATTGCCTGCCTTATAGCGAGCGGTTAAGGTAAACGACACTCTGCACTATATAAGACTGGCTAGCCCGGTCAGAAGACGGCGCTGAAATGAATTCGGCGGACTGTCTATAACAAAAGCCTGGAGGCAAAGCATGGAGATGTTGTCTGGCGCGGAAATGGTCGTTCGATCGCTTATCGATCAGGGCGTGAAGCAAGTATTTGGCTATCCCGGGGGCGCTGTCCTCGATATCTATGATGCACTACATACCGTGGGTGGCATTGACCATGTTCTGGTTCGTCACGAACAGGCCGCTGTACACATGGCTGACGGGCTGGCTCGTGCAACGGGTGAAGTCGGGGTTGTGCTGGTCACATCCGGGCCGGGCGCAACCAACGCGATTACCGGTATCGCGACCGCCTATATGGACTCCATCCCGCTGGTCATCCTCTCCGGACAGGTGGCGACCTCGCTGATTGGCTACGACGCCTTCCAGGAGTGCGACATGGTGGGGATTTCCCGTCCCGTGGTGAAGCACAGCTTCCTGGTCAAGCAGACTGAAGACATTCCCGGCGTGCTGAAAAAGGCGTTCTGGCTGGCCGCCAGCGGCCGTCCTGGCCCCGTGGTGGTCGATCTGCCAAAAGACATTCTTAATCCTGCGAACAAGTTGCCTTACGTCTGGCCGGACTCGGTCAGTATGCGCTCTTACAACCCCACCACGCAGGGACATAAAGGCCAGATAAAACGCGCTCTTCAGACGCTGCTGGCCGCCAAAAAACCGGTTGTTTACGTCGGTGGCGGCGCAGTGGCGTCAGCCTGTGAAGAACAGCTTCGCACGCTGATTGAGAAGTTAAATCTGCCCGTGGCCTCCTCGCTGATGGGGCTGGGGGCGTTCCCGGCCACGCATCGTCAGGCGCTCGGCATGTTGGGAATGCACGGTACGTATGAAGCCAACATGACGATGCATAATTCTGACGTGATCTTTGCCGTGGGCGTGCGCTTTGACGATCGTACGACCAACAATCTGGCGAAGTACTGTCCCGATGCCACCGTGCTGCACATTGATATCGACCCAACCTCAATCTCTAAAACCGTCGCTGCGGATGTCCCTATCGTTGGCGATGCGCGTCAGGTTCTGGAGCAGATGTTGGAACTTCTGACTCAGGAAACGGCGGCGCAGCCCCTGGACGATATTCGCGACTGGTGGCAGCAAATCGAACAGTGGCGCGGCCGTCACTGCCTGAAATATGATACGCAAAGCGAACATATCAAGCCGCAGGCGGTGATTGAAACGCTGTGGCGTCTGACCAAAGGCGAGGCGTATGTCTCTTCTGACGTGGGTCAGCACCAGATGTTTGCCGCCCTCTATTATCCGTTCGACAAACCCCGCCGCTGGATCAACTCCGGTGGTCTGGGCACGATGGGCTTTGGCCTGCCTGCCGCGCTTGGCGTCAAGCTGGCGCTGCCGAACGAAACCGTCGTGTGCGTGACGGGCGATGGCAGTATTCAGATGAACATTCAGGAGTTGTCCACCGCGTTGCAGTACGAGCTGCCGGTGCTGGTGCTCAATCTCAACAACGGCTACCTCGGCATGGTGAAGCAGTGGCAGGATATGATTTACTCCGGCCGCCACTCCCAGTCCTATATGACCTCGCTTCCGGACTTTGTTCGTCTGGCCGAAGCCTATGGTCATGTGGGGATCCGCGTCAGCGACCCGGCAGAGCTGGAAGCAAAACTCGGCGAAGCGCTTGAGCACGTGAAAAACAATCGCCTGGTCTTTATGGATGTCATCGTTGACGGCGCAGAGCACGTCTACCCGATGCATATTCGCGGCGGCGGTATGGACGAAATGTGGTTAAGCAAAACGGAGAGAACCTGATATGCGCCGGATATTATCTGTATTACTGGAAAACGAGTCGGGCGCATTGTCTCGCGTCATCGGACTCTTTGCGCAGCGCGGCTATAACATCGAAAGCCTGACCGTTGCGCCGACGGACGATCCCACGCTTTCACGCATGACCATCCAGACCGTGGGCGATGCTAAAGTGCTGGAGCAGATCGAAAAGCAGCTGCACAAGCTGGTCGACGTTCTGCGCGTGAGCGAGTTAGGGCAGGGGGCTTACGTCGAACGAGAAGTAATGCTGGTGAAAATTCAGGCCAGCGGCTACGGTCGCGAAGAGGTTAAACGCAGTACGGATATCTTCCGCGGGCAGATCATCGACGTTACTCCTTCTATATATACCGTGCAGCTCGCAGGGACCAGCGACAAGCTGGATGCGTTCCTGGCGTCGATTCGCGATGTCGCAAAAATTGTTGAGGTAGCGCGCTCGGGCGTCGTCGGGCTCTCCCGCGGCGATAAAATCATGCGCTAGCAGTCTAAAAGGTTCGCCTCTTTCTGCCCGGTCACCAAAGCCGGGCTTTTTTTTGCGTAATCGACCGCCAACCCGGATAAAAGCGGTTGCCGCGAAACCTATTCTGCGTTTAGATGTTAAAAGATTTAACCATAACCTTGACAGGGCCATGGACTCATTTCTTTCTTTAAGGGGCAATTGTGAAACTGGATGAAATCGCCCGGCTCGCCGGCGTGTCACGAACTACGGCGAGCTATGTGATTAACGGTAAGGCAAAGCAGTATCGTGTCAGCGATAAAACCGTTGAAAAAGTCATGGCGGTGGTTCGTGAGCATAATTACCATCCGAATGCTGTCGCAGCCGGTTTACGCGCCGGACGTACCCGCTCAATAGGCCTGGTGATCCCCGATCTGGAAAACACCAGCTACACCCGAATCGCTAACTACCTCGAACGTCAGGCTCGCCAGCGCGGTTATCAGCTGCTGATTGCCTGTTCTGAAGATCAGCCCGACAACGAGATGCGCTGCATCGAGCATCTTCTCCAGCGTCAGGTGGATGCGATTATCGTTTCAACCTCTTTACCTCCTGAGCATCCTTTCTACCAGCGCTGGGCCAACGATCCTTTCCCGATTGTCGCCCTCGACCGCGCGCTCGATCGTGAGCACTTCACAAGCGTAGTGGGTGCCGATCAGGACGACGCCGAAATGCTGGCGGCCGAGTTAAGAACCTTCCCGGCGGAAACGGTGCTCTATCTTGGCGCACTGCCGGAGCTTTCCGTCAGCTTCCTGCGCGAGCAGGGGTTCCGCACGGCCTGGAAAGAGGATCCGCGCGAGGTACATTATCTGTATGCCAACAGCTATGAGCGCGAAGCGGCGGCGCAGCTGTTTGAGAAGTGGCTGGAAACGCACCCGATGCCGCAGGCGTTGTTCACCACCTCTTTCGCCCTGTTGCAGGGGGTGATGGATGTTACCTTGCGCCGCGATGGAAAGCTGCCATCCGATCTGGCGATTGCCACTTTCGGGGATAACGAGCTTCTCGACTTCCTGCAATGTCCGGTTCTGGCCGTTGCCCAGCGTCACCGGGATGTGGCCGAGCGCGTGCTTGAGATTGTCCTGGCAAGCCTTGATGAGCCACGCAAGCCAAAACCGGGCCTGTCGCGTATCAAAAGGAATCTCTATCGCCGTGGAATTTTAAGCCGTCATTAATAAATCAGGCCGTGGGTCGTGGAAACGGCCCATTTTCAGAAAATTATTACAAATTTAATTCCCGTAGAAAAATTAGGATAATTCCGTAAGAAACAGAGCCTGCTATTTATCTTAATTGCTTCTCGCGCTTATATAGCTCTCAGAACGTCGCAAATCGCTTTTAAAACCCCTTCTTGGAATTATTTTGTTACAAAGGCCGTGCGGTCGATGAATAATCAGACGTTTTTTTTGCTAAGCTGCCACCCCGCGCGAAGGCCTGCACGCTCTGATGTCGTCAGGATGAATCTGGCGCTGTCATCCCCAGAGAATATGTCTTAAAATGCCGCCCGCGTCGCAAACTGACACTTTATATTTCCCTTCGATGATATTGAGTGATTTTTAACGCCCGTGTGCATATTCGTTTTTTTCTTACAAATATTCATGACGTTAATTTTGCCTCGCCAGTTGTTTAGTTATTAATCAGGTCGGCATATATCCACGAATAGCGGGCTTTCGCGTTCGTATGGAGAGAGTCCTGGCTTGACAAGCTTTTCCCTCGCTCCGTAAACTCCTTCAGGTGGGAATTTGTGGGTTAAAGTGGTGAGGAGGGGTGAGGCTGGCATGTTCCGTGGAGCAACGTTAGTCAATCTCGACAGTAAAGGGCGTTTATCGGTTCCAACCCGATACCGCGACCGGCTGATCGAGGACGCTTCAGGTCAAATGGTATGTACCATTGACATCCACCACCCCTGCCTGCTGCTTTACCCCTTGCCTGAATGGGAAATTATCGAGCAAAAGCTGTCGCGACTGTCGAGCATGAACCCGCAGGAACGTCGCGTGCAGCGGCTGTTATTGGGACATGCCAGTGAATGTCAGATGGATACCGCCGGGCGATTACTGATAGCGCCTTTGTTGCGGCAACATGCCGGTCTGACGAAAGAAGTGATGCTGGTCGGCCAGTTCAACAAGTTTGAACTGTGGGATGAAACGACCTGGTATCAACGGGTCAAGGAAGATATCGACGCTGAGCAATCTGATTCCGCATTGTTATCGGACAGATTGCAGGACTTGTCTCTATAAATATGATGGAAAATTATAAACATACAACGGTGTTGCTGGATGAGGCCGTTAACGGCCTGAATATTCGTCCAGACGGCATCTACATTGATGGCACATTTGGTCGCGGTGGCCACTCGCGCTTGATCCTCTCTCAACTTGGAGCGGAAGGGCGACTGCTGGCAATCGATCGCGATCCGCAGGCGATTGCCGTTGCGCAAACCATCGATGACCCACGCTTTTCCATCGTGCATGGACCTTTCTCTGCGCTGGCGGATTACGTCGCCGAGCGCGGCCTGACGGGCAAGATCGACGGAATCCTTCTCGATCTTGGCGTTTCCTCACCTCAACTTGATGATGCCGAGCGCGGCTTCTCCTTTATGCGTGACGGTCCGCTGGACATGCGTATGGATCCCACGCGCGGCCAGTCTGCCGCGGAATGGCTGCAAACCGCCGACGAAGCGGATATCGCCTGGGTGATCAAAACCTTTGGTGAAGAGCGTTTTGGTAAACGTATCGCCCGCGCCATCGTTGAGCGTAACCGAATTGAACCGATGACCCGCACCAAAGAGCTGGCAGAGGTCATCGCGGCGGCAACGCCGGTTAAAGATAAGCACAAACATCCCGCGACCCGTACCTTCCAGGCGGTGCGCATCTGGGTGAACAGTGAACTGGAGGAAATAGAGCTGGCGCTAAAAAGCTCGCTCGACGTGCTTGCCCCGGGTGGGCGGTTATCCATCATCAGCTTCCATTCGCTGGAAGACCGCATTGTGAAGCGCTTTATGCGTGAACAAAGCCGCGGTCCACAGGTTCCTGCGGGGCTGCCGATGACGGAAGAACAGCTCAGCAAACTGGGAGGCCGTCAGCTGCGAGCATTAGGCAAGTTGATGCCGGGCGAAGAAGAGGTGGCAGAGAATCCACGCGCCCGTAGTTCAGTGCTGCGAGTAGCAGAAAGGACGAACGCATGATCGGCAGAGTGACAGAGACCCTAAGCAAAGTTAAGGATTCGTTAGGAAGCAACGAGCGCCATGCCTTGCCTGGCGTGATCGGCGACGATCTTTTGCGGTTTGGGAAGCTGCCACTCTGCTTGTTCATTTGCATCATCGTGACGGCAGTAACCGTGGTGACCACGGCACACCACACTCGTTTATTAACCGCACAACGCGAACAGATGGTTCTGGAACGTGATGCGCTGGATATCGAATGGCGAAATCTGATCCTTGAAGAAAACGCGCTCGGCGATCACAGCCGGGTTGAGCGGATCGCAACGGAAAAGCTGCAATTGCAGCATGTTGATCCTTCTCAGGAAAATATCGTAGTACAAAAATAAGGGATAACGCGACGCATGAGAGCAGCGGCAAAAACGCAAAAACCGAAACGTCAGGAAGAGCAGGCCAACTTTATCAGTTGGCGTTTTGCGTTGCTGTGCGGCTGTATTTTACTGGCGCTGGGTTTCCTGCTGGGTCGCGTTGCCTGGCTGCAAATCATCGCGCCGGACATGCTGGTGCGTCAGGGTGATATGCGTTCTCTGCGCGTGCAGGAAGTTTCCACCTCTCGCGGCATGATCACAGACCGCTCCGGGCGCCCGCTGGCGGTGAGCGTGCCCGTTAAAGCTATCTGGGCCGACCCGAAAGAGCTGCATGACGCGGGCGGTATTACGCTCGATAACCGCTGGAAAGCGCTGGCGGATGCACTGAAGATGCCGCTGGATCAGCTCTCTTCCCGCGTTAACGCCAACCCGAAAGGGCGCTTTATCTATCTGGCCCGTCAGGTTAACCCTGACATGGCCGACTACATTAAAAAACTAAAACTTCCCGGTATACATCTGCGGGAAGAGTCTCGTCGCTACTACCCTTCAGGCGAAGTGACCGCTCACCTCATCGGCTTCACGAACGTCGACAGCCAGGGGATTGAAGGCGTTGAGAAAAGCTTTGATAAGTGGCTAACCGGCCAGCCGGGCGAGCGCATCGTGCGTAAAGACCGCTACGGTCGCGTGATTGAGGATATCTCTTCCACCGACAGCCAGGCGGCGCACAATCTGGCGCTGAGCATTGACGAGCGTTTACAGGCGCTGGTTTATCGCGAGCTGAACAACGCCGTGGCCTTTAACAAGGCGGAGTCGGGCAGCGCCGTGTTAGTTGATGTCAGCACGGGTGAAGTGCTGGCGATGGCCAATAGCCCGTCCTACAACCCTAACAATCTTACCGGTACGCAAAAGGATGTTATGCGTAACCGCACCATCACCGACGTGTTCGAACCGGGTTCGACCGTTAAGCCGATGGTGGTCATGACTGCGCTCCAGCGCGGCATCGTGAATGAAAGTACCGTTCTGAATACCATTCCATACCGAATTAACGGCCACGAAATCAAAGACGTGGCGCGTTACAGCGAATTGACCCTGACCGGGGTATTACAGAAGTCGAGTAACGTCGGCGTTTCAAAGCTGGCGTTAGCGATGCCGTCCTCAGCGTTAGTAGAGACTTACTCACGTTTTGGGCTTGGAAAAGCGACCAATTTGGGGTTGGTCGGAGAACGCAGTGGCTTATATCCTCAAAAACAACGGTGGTCTGACATAGAGAGGGCCACCTTCTCTTTCGGCTACGGGCTAATGGTAACCCCGTTACAGTTGGCGCGAGTCTACGCAACGATTGGCAGCTATGGCGTTTATCGCCCGCTGTCGATTACCAAAGTTGATCCACCGGTTCCGGGGGAGCGTATCTTCCCGGAATCTATCGTTCGTACCGTTGTTCATATGATGGAAAGCGTGGCACTGCCTGGCGGCGGTGGCGTGAAGGCGGCGATCAAAGGCTATCGCATCGCCATTAAAACCGGTACGGCGAAAAAGGTGGGGCCAGATGGCCGCTACATCAACAAATACATTGCCTATACCGCAGGCGTTGCGCCTGCAAGCAATCCGCGTTTTGCGCTGGTGGTCGTGATTAACGATCCACAGGCGGGTAAATACTACGGCGGTGCCGTTTCCGCGCCTGTGTTCGGGGCAATCATGGGTGGCGTACTGCGCACCATGAACATCGAACCGGATGCGCTGGCGACGGGCGAAAAAAGTGAATTTGTAATTAATCAAGGCGAGGGTACAGGTGGCAGATCGTAATTTGCGCGACCTTCTCGCTCCGTGGGTGCCAAATGCACCGGAGCGAGCACTGCGAGAGATGGTTCTGGACAGCCGCGTGGCTGCTTCTGGCGATCTTTTTGTAGCGGTGGTCGGTCATCAGGCGGACGGGCGTCGATATATCCCGCAGGCGATTGCGCAAGGTGTAGCTGCCATTATTGCTGAGGCAAAAGATGAGGCAACAGACGGTGAAATCCGTGAAATGCACGGTGTGCCGGTCATCTATCTCAGCCAGTTGAGTGAGCGTCTTTCCGCGCTGGCGGGGCGTTTTTATCACGAACCTTCTGACCAGTTACGTCTGATTGGCGTAACCGGAACCAACGGTAAAACCACCACCACGCAGCTGATGGCTCAATGGGCGCAGCTGCTGGGTGAAACCGGTGCGGTGATGGGCACCGTGGGTAACGGCCTTCTGGGCAAAGTGAACCCGACGGAAAACACCACCGGCTCTGCGGTTGACGTACAGCACGTGCTGGCCGGTCTGGCAGAGCAGGGCGCGACCTTTGCCGCAATGGAAGTCTCTTCACACGGGCTGGTGCAGCATCGTGTGGCCGCGCTGAAATTCGCGGCGTCTGTCTTTACCAATCTCAGCCGCGATCACCTTGATTATCATGGTGATATGGAGCACTACGAAGCGGCGAAATGGCTGCTCTACTCCACGCACCACTGCGGTCAGGCGATCATCAACGCCGACGACGAAGTGGGCCGCCGCTGGCTGGCAAAACTGCCGGACGCGGTTGCGGTATCTATGGAAGATCATATCAACCCGAACTGCCACGGCCGCTGGCTGAAGGCGGTTGAGGTTAACTACCACGACAGCGGTGCCACCATTCGCTTTACCTCTTCATGGGGTGACGGTGAGATTGAAAGCCGCCTGATGGGCGCATTCAACGTGAGTAACCTGCTGCTGGCGCTGGCAACGCTGCTGGCGCTGGGCTATCCGATGGCTGAGCTGCTGAAAACCGCCGATCGTCTGCAACCGGTTTGTGGCCGTATGGAAGTGTTCAGCGCGCCGGGCAAGCCTATCGTGGTGGTTGATTACGCCCACACGCCGGATGCGCTGGAAAAAGCGCTCGAAGCGGCACGTCTGCACTGCGCCGGTAAACTCTGGTGCGTGTTTGGCTGCGGTGGCGATCGCGACAAGGGCAAACGTCCGCTGATGGGCGCTATCGCTGAGCAGTTCGCGGATATCCCGGTTGTGACGGACGATAACCCGCGTACCGAAGAGCCGCGCGCCATTATCAACGACATTCTCGCGGGAATGCTCGATGCGGGCCGTGCTCGCGTCGTGGAAGGTCGTGCGGAAGCGGTGACCAACGCCATCATGCAGGCGCAGGCGAACGACGTTGTTCTGCTGGCCGGTAAAGGGCATGAAGATTATCAGATTGTCGGCACCCGCCGTCTGGACTATTCCGACCGCGTAACCGCAGCGCGTCTGCTGGGGGTGATTGCATGATTAGCATCACGCTAGGCCAGGCCGCTCAGGCGTTGCAGGGCACTCTGCATGGTCAGGATCTGACCATCGATGCCGTGACCACCGACACCCGTAAAATCACCTCCGGCTGCCTGTTTGTGGCGCTCAAAGGTGAACGTTTTGATGCCCACGATTTTGTCGATCAGGCCAAAGAGAACGGTGCAGGCGCGCTGCTGGTTAGCCGCAAGCTCGATATCGACCTGCCGCAAATCGTGGTGAAAGATACGCGTCTGGCGTTTGGCGAACTGGCGGCATGGGTTCGCCAGCAGGTGCCGGCCCGCGTCGTCGCGCTGACCGGCTCCTCAGGTAAAACGTCAGTCAAAGAGATGACCGCAGCCATTCTGAGCCAGTGCGGAAACACGCTTTATACCGCAGGCAATCTCAATAATGACATTGGCGTGCCGATGACGTTGCTTCGCCTGACCAAAGAGCATGAGTTTGCGGTGATCGAGTTAGGCGCTAACCACCAAGGCGAAATCGCCTGGACCGTGAGCCTGACCCGCCCGGAAGCGGCGCTGGTGAATAACCTGGCGGCGGCACATCTCGAAGGTTTCGGCTCGCTGGAAGGGGTCGCGAAAGCGAAAGGTGAGATCTATACCGGCCTGCCTGAAAACGGCATTGCGATTCTGAACGCCGACAACAACGACTGGCTGAACTGGCAGAGCATTATTGGCTCGCGTAAGACCTGGCGCTTCTCGCCGAACGCGGCCAACAGCGATTTTACCGCGACCAACATTCATGTGACCTCGCACGGTACGGAATTCACGCTCAACACCCCTACGGGTGGCATTGACGTGCTGTTGCCGCTGCCGGGGCGCCATAACATCGCCAACGCGCTTGCCGCCGCCGCGCTCTCTATGGCGGTCGGAGCGGATCGCGAGGCGATCAAAACCGGTCTGGCAAACCTGAAAGCCGTTCCGGGGCGTCTGTTCCCGATCCCGCTTTCAGAGAACAAGCTGCTGCTGGACGACTCCTATAACGCCAACGTGGGTTCCATGACCGCAGCGGTGCAGGTGCTGTCAGAAATGCCGGGCTATCGCGTGCTGGTTGTTGGCGATATGGCCGAACTGGGCGATGAAAGCGAAGCCTGTCATACCCAGGTGGGCGACGCGGCGAAGGCTGCGGGTCTTGATTGCGTATTGAGTGCAGGAAAACTGAGCCAGGCTATCAGCCAGGCCAGCGGCGTTGGCGAACATTTTGCCGATAAAGCGTCACTTATTGCACGTCTTAAGTCATTGATTGCAGAAAAACAAATTGTGACTGTGCTGGTTAAAGGTTCACGCAGTGCTTCCATGGAAGAGGTTGTGCACGCATTACAGGAGAACGGAACATGTTAGTTTGGCTGGCCGAACACTTGGTCAAATATTATTCAGGCTTTAACGTCTTTTCCTATCTGACGTTTCGCGCCATCGTCAGCCTGCTGACCGCGCTGTTCATCTCCTTGTGGATGGGCCCGCGCATGATTGCTCGTTTACAGAAACTCTCTTTCGGCCAGGTTGTACGTAACGACGGCCCGGAGTCGCACTTCAGCAAGCGCGGTACGCCGACGATGGGCGGGATCATGATCCTGACCGCGATCGTGGTTTCCGTTCTGCTGTGGGCTTATCCGTCTAACCCTTACGTCTGGTGCGTACTGACCGTGCTGGTCGGGTACGGGATTATCGGGTTTGTCGACGATTACCGCAAAGTGGTGCGTAAAGACACCAAAGGGCTGATTGCCCGCTGGAAATACTTCTGGATGTCGGTGATTGCGCTGGGCGTGGCCTTCGCGCTGTATCTTGCCGGAAAAGACACGCCAGCGACCGAGCTGGTGGTGCCGTTCTTTAAAGACGTCATGCCGCAGCTGGGGCTGTTCTATATCCTGCTGGCCTACTTCGTTATTGTTGGCACCGGGAATGCCGTCAACCTGACGGACGGTCTGGATGGCCTGGCGATTATGCCAACCGTGTTTGTGGCGGCGGGCTTTGCGCTGGTGGCATGGGCGACCGGTAACATGAACTTTGCGAACTACCTGCACATTCCGTACCTGCGTCACGCGGGTGAACTGGTGATCGTCTGTACGGCGATTGTCGGGGCGGGGCTTGGCTTCTTGTGGTTCAACACCTATCCGGCTCAGGTCTTCATGGGTGATGTGGGTTCTCTGGCACTGGGCGGCGCGCTGGGCATTATTGCCGTGCTGCTGCGTCAGGAGTTCCTGCTGGTGATCATGGGCGGGGTGTTTGTAGTTGAAACCCTGTCGGTGATTTTGCAGGTCGGTTCCTTCAAGCTGCGCGGTCAGCGCATCTTCCGTATGGCACCGATCCACCACCACTATGAACTGAAAGGCTGGCCGGAGCCGCGCGTCATTGTGCGCTTCTGGATTATTTCGCTGATGCTGGTGCTGATTGGCCTGGCAACGCTGAAGGTACGTTAATCATGGCAGATTACCAGGGTAAAAAAGTCGTTATCATCGGGTTAGGCCTGACGGGCCTCTCCTGCGTTGACTTTTTCCTCGCGCGTGGCGTTACGCCGCGCGTGATGGATACGCGTGTCTCTCCGCCGGGTCTGGATAAGCTGCCGGAGCAGGTTGAACGCCACCTTGGTGGTCTGAATGATGACTGGCTGCTGACGGCCGATTTGATTGTCGCAAGCCCGGGCATGGCGCTGGCGCACCCGTCATTAAGCGCGGCGGCGGATGCCGGTGTGGAAATCGTCGGGGACATTGAGCTGTTTTGCCGCGAAGCGCAGGCGCCCGTTATTGCTATTACCGGCTCTAACGGCAAAAGCACCGTTACCACGCTGGTGGGCGAGATGGCTAAGGCGGCGGGTAAAAACGTGGGCGTCGGCGGCAATATCGGCCTGCCCGCGCTGATGCTGTTGGATAAAGGCTGCGAGCTGTACGTGCTGGAACTGTCCAGCTTCCAGCTGGAAACCACCTCAAGCCTTCATGCGGCGGCAGCGACGATCCTCAACGTCACCGAAGATCACATGGATCGCTATCCGTTTGGTCTGCAACAGTATCGCGCGGCTAAGCTGCGCGTTTATGAAAATGCCAAAGTGTGCGTGGTGAACGCTGACGACGCGCTGACCATGCCCGTTCGCGGTGCCGACGATCGCTGCATCAGCTTTGGTATCACCATGGGTGACTACCACCTGAACCGTCAGCAGGGCGAAACCTGGCTGCGCGTGAAGGGTGAGAAAGTGCTGAACGTGAAGGAGATGAAGCTCTCCGGCCAGCACAACTACACCAACGCGCTGGCAGCGCTGGCGTTAGCCGATGCGGTAGGTCTGCCGCGCTCATCAAGCCTGAAAGCGCTGACCACCTTCACCGGCCTGGCGCACCGTTTCCAGCTGGCGCTGGAGCACAACGGCGTGCGCTGGATCAACGATTCTAAAGCCACTAACGTCGGAAGCACCGAGGCGGCGCTTAACGGCCTGCACGTTGATGGCACGCTGCATCTGCTGCTGGGCGGTGATGGCAAGTCCGCCGATTTCTCCTCGCTGAAACAGTATCTTAACGGCGACAATATTCGCCTGTACTGCTTTGGTCGCGACGGCAGTGAACTGGCGCAGCTTCGTCCTGATATCGCTGAACAGACCGAGACAATGGAACAGGCTATGCGGCTTCTTGCCCCGCGCGTGAAGACGGGCGACATGGTGCTGCTCTCGCCGGCCTGCGCCAGCCTCGATCAGTTTAAGAATTTCGAACAGCGTGGTGATGTCTTCACCCGCCTGGCGAAGGAGTTAGGCTGATGCGCTTTTCCCTCCCTCGCCTGAGAATGCCGCGACTGCCAGGATTTGGCATTCTGGTGTGGCTGTTTGCCGCACTGAAAGGCTGGGTGATGGCTTCGCGGGATAAAGATTCCGACAGCCTGATCATGTACGACCGTATGCTGTTCTGGCTGACGCTAGGGCTGGCGGCGATCGGTTTTATTATGGTGACCTCTGCCTCGATGCCCGTCGGGCAGCGACTGGCAAACGATCCGTTCCTCTTTGCCAAGCGTGACGGCCTGTACATTATTCTGGCGTTCTGCCTGGCGCTGATTACCCTGCGGCTGCCGATGTCGTTCTGGCAGCGCCACAGTACGGCGATGCTGATTGCCTCGATCATCATGCTGCTGATCGTGCTGGTCGTCGGTAGCTCCGTAAACGGCGCATCGCGCTGGATCGCCTTTGGCCCGCTGCGTATTCAGCCTGCGGAATTCACCAAGCTTTCCCTGTTCTGCTATCTGGCGAACTATCTGGTGCGTAAGGTCGACGAGGTGCGTAACAACCTTCGCGGCTTCTTAAAACCGATGGGCGTGATCCTGGTGCTCGCGGTCCTGCTGCTGGCGCAGCCTGACCTGGGGACGGTGGTGGTGCTGTTTGTCACCACGCTGGCGATGCTCTTCCTGGCGGGGGCAAAACTGTGGCAGTTCATCGCCATCATCGGGATGGGGATTTCAGCGGTGGTGCTGCTGATCCTCGCCGAGCCATACCGTATTCGCCGCGTTACCTCATTCTGGAACCCGTGGGAAGATCCGTTCGGCAGCGGCTATCAGCTGACCCAGTCGCTGATGGCGTTTGGCCGCGGTGAAGTCTGGGGACAGGGCCTCGGCAACTCGGTGCAAAAACTGGAGTATTTACCTGAGGCACACACCGACTTCATCTTCTCCATTATTGGGGAAGAACTGGGTTATATCGGTGTGGTACTTGCACTTTTAATGGTATTCTTCGTGGCTTTCCGTGCTATGTCGATTGGCCGGAAGGCGCTGGAAATCGATCACCGCTTCTCAGGTTTTTTAGCCTGCTCAATTGGTATTTGGTTCAGCTTCCAGGCACTGGTAAACGTCGGGGCCGCAGCGGGTATGCTGCCAACCAAGGGCCTGACGTTACCGTTAATCAGTTATGGTGGTTCCAGTCTGTTGATCATGTCGACGGCCATCATGTTGTTGTTACGTATAGATTATGAAACGCGTCTGGAGAAAGCTCAGGCGTTTACACGAGGTTCACGATGAATCAACCGAAGCGGTTAATGGTGATGGCAGGCGGTACCGGCGGACATGTGTTCCCGGGGCTCGCAGTTGCGCACCATTTAATGGATCAGGGCTGGCAGGTACGCTGGCTGGGAACCGCCGATCGCATGGAAGCCGATCTGGTACCGAAGCACGGTATTGAGATCGACTTTATCCGCATTTCCGGTTTACGTGGCAAAGGCATTAAGGCGCAGCTCCTTGCCCCGGTGCGTATTTTTAACGCCTGGCGTCAGGCGCGCACCATTATGAAGCGCTTCAAGCCAGACGTTGTGCTGGGCATGGGCGGCTATGTTTCCGGTCCGGGTGGGCTGGCGGCCTGGTCGCTGGGTATTCCCGTTGTCCTGCACGAGCAAAACGGCATCGCCGGGCTGACCAACAAATGGCTGGCGAAAATCGCCACCAAAGTGATGCAGGCCTTCCCTGGCGCATTCCCGAAAGCGGACGTGGTGGGTAACCCGGTGCGCGTTGACGTGCTGGCGCTGCCGCGACCGGACGCACGTATGGCCGGACGTGAAGGCCCGGTGCGTGTGCTGGTAGTGGGCGGCTCTCAGGGTGCCCGCATTCTGAACCAGACTCTGCCGCAGGTTGCAGCGAAGCTGGGCGATGCCGTGACCATCTGGCATCAAAGCGGTAAAGGCGCTCAGCAGACGGTTGAGCAGGCGTATATCGACGCCGGACAGCCTCAGCATAAAGTGACCGAATTTATCGATGACATGGCGGCCGCTTATGCGTGGGCCGACGTCGTGGTTTGCCGCTCGGGCGCGCTGACCGTGAGTGAAATCGCCGCGGCGGGCCTGCCAGCGCTGTTTGTGCCATTCCAGCACAAAGACAGGCAGCAGTACTGGAATGCGTTGCCGCTTGAGAAAGCCGGTGCCGCGAAAATATTCGAACAGCCACAGTTTACCGCCGATGCGGTCGCCACCACCCTGGCGGGCTGGAACAGAGAAGCATTGCTGGAGATGGCACAGCGCGCGCGCGCGACCGCCATTCCGGATGCAACCGAGCGGGTGGCAAAAGAAGTGAGCCTGGCAGCCCAGGCTTGATCCTCGCAGCGCGTGTTGCGCTGCACGATTTTTTTGAAGTAGTCGATGGCGTTTAGAGAATGAATACACAACAACTGGCAAAACTGCGTTCTATCGTGCCCGAGATGCGTCGCGTCCGGCACATTCACTTTGTCGGCATCGGTGGTGCTGGCATGGGCGGTATTGCCGAAGTGTTAGCGAACGAGGGTTACCAGATCAGCGGTTCTGACCTGGCGCCAAACCCTGTTACGCAGCAGTTGTCATCGCTTGGGGTCACTATTTATTTCAACCATCGCCCGGAAAACGTGCTCGATGCGAGCGTTGTTGTGGTTTCCAGCGCCATTTCTGCCGATAACCCGGAAATTGTTGCCGCACATGAAGCGCGTATCCCGGTGATCCGCCGTGCGGAAATGCTGGCTGAGCTGATGCGTTTTCGTCACGGCATCGCCGTGGCCGGAACGCACGGTAAAACCACCACCACGGCGATGGTGTCCAGCATCTATGCCGAAGCGGGTCTCGATCCGACCTTCGTTAACGGCGGTCTGGTCAAAGCCGCGGGCGTTCACGCTCGTCTGGGCCACAGCCGCTACCTGATTGCTGAAGCGGACGAAAGCGACGCGTCGTTCCTGCATTTGCAGCCGATGGTTGCCATTGTGACCAACATCGAAGCTGACCATATGGATACCTACCAGGGCGACTTCGAGAATTTAAAGCAGACCTTTATTAACTTCCTGCACAACCTGCCGTTCTACGGTCGCGCGGTGATGTGCGTTGACGACCCGGTGATCCGCGAGCTGCTGCCGCGAGTGGGCCGTCAGATCACCACCTACGGCTTTAGCGAAGATGCTGACGTTCGCGTGGAAGAGTACAAACAGATCGGTGCGCAGGGCCATTTCACCCTCGCGCGTCAGGATAAAGAGCTGCTGCACGTCACGCTTAACGCGCCAGGCCGTCATAACGCCCTGAACGCGGCGGCAGCGGTGGCGGTTGCCACTGAAGAGGGCATTGAAGACGACGCTATTCTGCGCGCGCTGGAAAGTTTCCAGGGCACAGGCCGTCGTTTTGACTTCCTCGGTGAGTTCCCGCTGGAAGAGGTGAACGGCAAAGCGGGCACCGCGATGCTGGTGGATGACTATGGTCACCACCCGACCGAAGTGGACGCAACGATCAAAGCGGCGCGCGCGGGCTGGCCGGAGAAGAATCTGGTGATGATCTTCCAGCCGCACCGTTTCACGCGCACCCGCGATCTGTATGACGATTTCGCTAACGTGCTGTCTCAGGTTGATACCCTGCTGATGCTGGACGTTTACGCGGCGGGCGAAGCGCCGATTCCTGGCGCAGACAGTCGTTCGCTGTGCCGTACCATTCGTGCTCGCGGCAAAGTTGACCCAATTTTACTGTCGGATCCTGCTGAAGCAGCAGCCATTCTGGCTCCGGTTCTGACGGGAAACGATTTGATTCTGATTCAGGGTGCGGGAAATATCGGCAAAATCGCCCGTACCTTAGCTGAAATCAAACTGAAGCCGCAAACTCCGGAGGAAGACCGTCATGGCTGATAAGATTGCGGTCCTTCTCGGCGGCACCTCCGCCGAGCGTGATGTGTCGCTAAATTCCGGTGCAGCGGTTCTGGCTGGCCTGCGCGAAGGCGGTGTGAACGCGCACCCGGTCGACCCGAAAGAGGTCGACGTTACCCAGCTTAAGGCGATGGGCTTCGACAAAGTGTTTATCGCTCTGCATGGTCGTGGCGGTGAAGACGGCACCCTGCAAGGGCTGCTGGATTTGATCGGCATGCCTTACACCGGCAGCGGCGTGATGGCGTCGGCGATCTCCATGGACAAACTGCGCAGCAAACTGCTGTGGCAAGGCGCGGGTCTGCCCGTTGCCCCGTGGGTCGCGCTAACGCGCCGCGAGTTTGAATTAGGCCTGTCAGACAGCGTTAATGCGCGCATTGCTGAACTGGGGTTACCGGTTATTGTAAAACCGAGCCGGGAAGGGTCGAGCGTTGGAATGTCGAAGGTCGACGAAGCTCAGGATTTAGCCTCCGCATTAGCGCTGGCATTTCAACATGATGAAGAAGTTCTGATTGAAAAATGGCTCAGCGGGCCGGAATTTACCGTCGCGATGCTTGGTGAAGAAATTTTACCGTCTATTCGTATCCAACCCGCTGGAACCTTCTATGATTATGAGGCGAAGTATCTCTCTGATGAAACGCAATATTTCTGCCCTGCCGGGCTTGAAGCAGAGCGCGAAGCAGATTTACAGTCTTTGGTCCTTAAAGCATGGAATGTTCTGGGCTGTCGCGGCTGGGGACGCATTGACGTGATGCTCGACGCTGACGGGCAATTTTATCTGCTGGAAGCAAATACTTCTCCGGGCATGACCAGCCACAGCCTTGTGCCAATGGCTGCGCGTCAGGCGGGAATGAGCTTCTCGCAATTAGTCGTACGTATTCTGGACCAGGCGGGCTGATATGTCTCAGGCTGCATTGAACACGCGCAACCGCGAGGAAGAAGAAGAATATTCTTCTTCACGACGGAGTAATGGAACGCGTCTTGCAGGGATTATTTTCCTGCTCGGTGTGCTGTTTACCGTGTTTATCAGCGGCTGGATGGTGCTGGGCTGGATGGAAGATGCGCAACGTTTACCGCTTTCAAAGCTGGTAGTAACCGGTGAGCGCCATTACACCCGTAATGATGATATTCGCCAGTCGATTCTGGCTCTGGGGTCACCTGGAACCTTTATGACGCAGGACGTCAATATTATCCAAAGTCAGATTGAACGTCTGCCGTGGATAAAACAGGCGAGTGTAAGAAAGCAATGGCCTGATGAATTGAAGATTCATCTGGTTGAATATGTGCCCATTGCGCGTTGGAATGATCAGCACATGGTCGACGTAGACGGAAATTCGTTTAGCGTCCCAAGCGATCGCGTCAGCAAGCAAAATTTACCGATGTTGTACGGCCCGGAAGGTAGCGAAAACGAAGTCCTGCAAGGCTTCCGCGAGATGGGGCAAGTGCTGGCTAAGGACCGGTTCACGTTAAAAGACGCAGCAATGACGGCCCGCCGCTCATGGCAGCTGACCTTAACGAACGGCATTAAGCTCAACCTTGGCCGAGGCGACACGATGAAACGTCTGGCGCGTTTTGTAGAACTTTACCCAGTTTTACAGCAACAGGCACAGACCGACGGCAAACGGATAAGCTACGTTGATTTGCGTTATGACTCAGGCGCAGCAGTCGGTTGGGAACCGGCTCCGGCCGAGGAACCTAATCAGCAACAGAATCAGGCACAGGTACAGGCAAAACAACAATGATCAAGGCGACGGACAGAAAACTGGTAGTTGGACTGGAGATTGGCACCGCGAAGGTTGCCGCTTTAGTAGGGGAAGTTCTGCCCGACGGTATGGTCAATATCATTGGCGTGGGCAGTTGCCCCTCCCGTGGTATGGATAAAGGTGGGGTAAACGACCTTGAGTCGGTGGTGAAATGCGTTCAGCGCGCCATCGATCAGGCTGAATTGATGGCAGATTGCCAGATTTCATCTGTCTATCTGGCCCTTTCTGGCAAGCATATCAGCTGCCAGAACGAAATCGGTATGGTGCCGATTTCAGAAGAAGAAGTGACGCAGGAAGACGTGGAAAACGTGGTGCATACGGCGAAGTCCGTTCGCGTGCGCGATGAACATCGTGTTCTGCACGTTATTCCGCAGGAATATGCGATCGACTATCAGGAAGGGATCAAAAACCCGGTCGGTCTGTCCGGCGTGCGTATGCAGGCAAAAGTGCACTTGATCACATGTCACAACGATATGGCGAAGAATATCGTCAAAGCCGTTGAACGTTGTGGCCTGAAAGTTGACCAACTCATTTTCGCCGGTCTGGCCGCAAGCTATTCTGTGCTGACCGAAGATGAACGTGAACTTGGCGTCTGTGTGGTCGATATCGGTGGTGGTACAATGGACATGGCCGTGTATACCGGCGGTGCGCTGCGCCACACGAAAGTGATCCCTTATGCAGGGAACGTCGTGACCAGCGATATCGCTTATGCCTTTGGTACGCCACCGAGCGATGCAGAGGCCATCAAGGTACGCCACGGCTGTGCGCTGGGGTCTATCGTCGGTAAAGATGAGAGCGTTGAAGTGCCGAGCGTGGGCGGACGTCCGCCGCGCAGCCTGCAACGCCAGACGCTGGCAGAGGTTATTGAGCCGCGCTATACCGAGCTGCTCAACCTGGTCAACGAAGAGATTTTGCAGTTACAAGAACAGCTTCGCCAGCAGGGTGTGAAACATCATCTTGCCGCGGGGATTGTATTAACCGGCGGCGCGGCGCAAATTGAAGGTCTTGCTGCTTGCGCTCAGCGCGTGTTCCATACGCAAGTCCGTATTGGCGCACCGCTGAATATTACCGGTTTAACGGATTATGCTCAGGAGCCGTATTATTCAACGGCCGTGGGCCTGCTGCACTACGGGAAAGAGTCCCATCTTAGTGGTGAAGCAGAAGTGGAAAAACGCGTATCGGTGGGGTCGTGGGTCAAACGACTGAACACCTGGTTGCGAAAAGAGTTTTAATTTTTTTAAGAGACCGGAGAGAATTAGCGGTCTCGGGCGACAGGCACAACGGAGAGAGAAATTATGTTTGAACCTATGGAACTGACCAACGACGCGGTGATTAAAGTCATCGGCGTCGGTGGCGGCGGCGGTAACGCCGTAGAGCATATGGTGCGTGAGCGTATCGAAGGCGTTGAATTCTTCGCGGTCAACACCGATGCACAGGCCCTGCGTAAAACCGCAGTCGGCCAGACTATTCAGATCGGTGGCGGTATCACCAAAGGTCTGGGAGCAGGGGCAAACCCGGAAGTCGGCCGCAATGCAGCCGAAGAAGATCGTGAAGCACTGCGTGCAGCACTGGAAGGTGCGGACATGGTGTTTATCGCAGCAGGTATGGGTGGCGGCACCGGTACGGGGGCAGCGCCTGTTGTTGCAGAAGTCGCAAAAGATTTGGGTATTCTGACCGTTGCCGTCGTGACTAAGCCTTTCAATTTCGAAGGCAAAAAGCGTATGGCTTTCGCGGAGCAGGGTATCACCGAGCTGTCCAAACATGTGGATTCGCTGATCACTATCCCGAACGACAAGCTGTTGAAAGTTCTGGGTCGCGGTATTTCCCTGCTGGACGCCTTCGGCGCAGCAAACGACGTGCTGAAAGGTGCGGTCCAGGGTATCGCTGAGCTGATTACCCGTCCTGGCCTGATGAACGTCGACTTTGCAGACGTGCGCACCGTGATGTCCGAAATGGGCTACGCGATGATGGGCTCTGGCGTGGCAAGCGGTGAAGACCGTGCGGAAGAAGCGGCTGAAATGGCTATCTCTTCTCCACTGCTGGAAGATATCGATCTGTCTGGTGCGCGCGGCGTGCTGGTCAACATTACCGCTGGCTTCGACCTGCGTCTGGATGAGTTCGAAACCGTGGGTAACACCATTCGTGCGTTCGCCTCTGACAATGCGACTGTGGTAATCGGCACTTCCCTTGACCCAGAAATGAACGACGAACTGCGTGTGACCGTTGTTGCGACCGGTATCGGCATGGACAAACGTCCTGAGATCACCCTGGTGACCAACAAACAGACTCAGCAGCCGGTTATGGATCGTTACCAGCAGCACGGTATGTCTCCGCTGACACAAGAGCAGAAACCTGCCGCGAAAGTGGTTAACGATACAACTCCGCAAACGGCGAAAGAGCCAGATTATCTGGATATTCCAGCGTTCCTGCGTAAGCAAGCTGATTAAGAATTGGCTGGAAGTTGGGGATTTTCGCTCTTTGTGCTAAACTGGCCCACCGTTAGTGATATACACTCTCGGTTGGATAGTTAATTTGGCGAGATTATACGATGATCAAACAAAGGACACTTAAACGTATCGTTCAGGCGACTGGTGTCGGTTTACATACCGGCAAGAAAGTCACACTGACGTTACGCCCTGCGCCGGCCAATACCGGGGTCATCTATCGTCGCACCGACTTGAATCCACCGGTAGATTTTCCGGCCGATGCCAAATCTGTGCGTGATACTATGCTCTGTACTTGTCTGGTGAACGAGCATGACGTGCGGATTTCTACCGTAGAGCACCTGAACGCCGCCCTCGCGGGTCTGGGTATCGACAACATCGTTGTTGAAGTTGATGCGCCAGAAATCCCAATTATGGATGGTAGTGCTGCTCCGTTCGTCTATTTGCTGCTGGACGCTGGCATCGAAGAGCTGAACTGCGCGAAGAAATTTGTTCGCATCAAAGACACGGTTCGCGTTGAAGATGGCGACAAGTGGGCTGAATTCAAACCGTACGATGGTTTCTCGCTGGACTTTACCATCGACTTTAACCATCCGGCGATTGATTCTAGCACCCAGCGCTACGCGATGAACTTCTCTGCGGATGCGTTCATGCGCCAGATCAGCCGTGCCCGTACATTCGGCTTCATGCGTGATATCGAATATCTACAGTCCCGCGGCCTGTGCCTGGGCGGTAGCTTCGATTGTGCCATCGTTGTTGACGATTATCGCGTACTGAACGAAGACGGCCTGCGTTTTGAAGATGAATTCGTTCGTCACAAAATGCTGGATGCAATCGGCGACCTGTTCATGTGTGGTCACAACATCATAGGTGCATTTACCGCGTTTAAATCCGGTCATGCACTGAACAACAAATTGTTGCAGGCCGTCCTGGCAAAACAGGAAGCCTGGGAATATGTGACCTTCGAAGACGAAGCAGAACTGCCGCTGGCGTTCAAAGCACCAAATATGGTTCTGGCGTAACGGCTAACGTCGTTTCGTAAAAAATCGACTGGTTAACCTGGTACTCTCTCCGACCAGGAAGGCCAGTCGTTTTTATTTGTACCTTTTGCCAGGTGTAGAAAACCTGCGCGTTCGCTGCATTCTTGACCGTTTTTCCCCGCTGTAATACGTCATTCCTGCTGCTGTACTTGGGCTTTAGTGGTAATATTTGGGCGCTAAAAAAAATAACTGAACTCAGCCTCAATGGCTGGCTAATCGGGTGGAGCAAGTGAGCGGAATACTGACGCGCTGGCGACAATTTGGCAGACGTTACTTCTGGCCGCATCTCTTATTGGGGATGGTCGCGGCAAGTCTCGGCTTGCCTGTGCTCAGCAACAGCGCGGAAGCCGCTGCACCGACCAGGACTACCACCACAAAGCACGATCTCTCTACGCGGGTTAATTTTACTAACCTCGCGCTGCTGGAAGCCAACCGCCGTCCAAACTTCTCGGTTGATTACTGGCACCAGCACGCCATCCGCACCGTTATCCGTCATCTCTCCTTTGCGATGGCACCGCAGGCAATGCCTGTTGCAGAAGAAACTCTGCCGGTTCAGGCACATCATCTCGCGCTGCTGGACACCCTAAATACGCTGCTGACGCAGGATTTGCAACCGCCTGTCGTCGTTCGCCAGCAGGCAAAAACCGATTTTGTTTCCCCTCATGCCTTTATCGTATCCGCATGGTTAAGCCAGGTTCATGGCATCCGTGCCGGGCCTCAACGCCTCAGCTAAATTAACGCTTTTTCAATACTTTAATTTATCTGCCCGTCTGGGACGTTTGAGAATTTATTATGCTAATCAAATTATTAACCAAAGTTTTCGGTAGTCGTAACGATCGTACTCTGCGCCGTATGCGCAAGGCTGTTGCTGTGATCAACGGCATGGAACCTGCAATGGAAAAGCTCTCTGATGATGAGCTGAAAGCCAAAACCGTTGAGTTCCGCGCACGTCTGGAAAAAGGTGAAACCTTAGAAAGCCTGATCCCTGAAGCCTTTGCCGTGGTGCGTGAAGCGAGTAAGCGCGTGTTCGGTATGCGTCACTTCGACGTTCAGCTGCTGGGCGGCATGGTCCTGAACGAACGTTGCATCGCGGAAATGCGTACTGGTGAAGGTAAAACCCTGACCGCAACGCTGCCTGCCTATCTGAACGCGCTGACTGGCAAGGGCGTACACGTGGTTACCGTCAACGACTATCTGGCCCAGCGTGACGCCGAAAACAACCGTCCGCTGTTCGAATTCCTGGGGCTGACCGTCGGTATCAACATGTCCGGTCTGCCAGCGCCAGCTAAGCGTGAAGCGTATAACGCCGACATCACCTACGGTACAAACAACGAATACGGCTTTGACTACCTGCGTGACAACATGGCGTTCAGCCCTGAAGAGCGCGTACAGCGCAAACTGCACTATGCGCTGGTGGATGAGGTTGACTCCATCCTTATCGACGAAGCGCGTACCCCGCTGATCATCTCCGGCCCGGCTGAAGACAGCTCCGAGATGTACCGTAAAGTCGACAAAATCATTCCGCACCTGCTGCGTCAGGAGAAAGAAGACTCCGACACCTTCCAGGGTGAAGGCCACTTCTCCGTAGATGAAAAAGCGCGCCAGGTGAACCTGACAGAACGCGGTCTGGTGCAAATTGAAGAGCTGCTGGTTGAGCAGGGCATTATGGAAGAGGGCGAGTCTCTGTACTCACCGACCAACATCATGCTGATGCACCACGTCACGGCGGCACTGCGCGCGCACGCGCTGTTTACCCGCGACGTGGATTACATCGTTAAAGACGGCGAAGTCATCATCGTTGATGAACACACCGGCCGTACCATGCAGGGCCGTCGCTGGTCCGATGGTCTGCACCAGGCTGTGGAAGCCAAAGAAGGCGTTGATATTCAAAACGAAAACCAGACGCTGGCATCCATCACCTTCCAGAACTACTTCCGTCTGTACGAGAAGCTGGCTGGTATGACCGGTACCGCAGATACCGAAGCGTTTGAATTTAGCTCCATCTACAAACTGGATACCGTGGTGGTTCCAACTAACCGTCCGATGATCCGTAAGGATATGCCGGATCTGGTTTACATGACCGAAGCGGAAAAAATTCAGGCCATTATTGAAGATATTCGCGACCGTACCGCTGCTGGCCAGCCGGTGCTGGTGGGTACTATCTCCATCGAGAAATCCGAAGTGGTTTCCAACGAGCTGACCAAAGCGGGTATTAAGCACAACGTACTGAACGCCAAGTTCCACGCGAAAGAAGCGGATATCGTTGCACAGGCGGGTTATCCGGGTGCGGTAACCATCGCGACCAACATGGCGGGTCGTGGTACGGACATTATGCTCGGCGGTAGCTGGCAGGCAGAAGTGGCTGAACTGGAAGACCCAACCCCAGAACAGATCGCCCAGATCAAAGCCGACTGGCAGGTTCGTCACGATGCGGTTCTGGCGTCCGGCGGTCTGCACATCATTGGTACCGAGCGTCACGAATCTCGTCGTATTGATAACCAGCTGCGCGGTCGTGCGGGTCGTCAGGGTGATGCCGGTTCTTCCCGCTTCTACCTGTCTATGGAAGATGCGCTGATGCGTATTTTCGCCTCTGACCGCGTGTCCGGCATGATGCGTAAACTGGGTATGAAGCCAGGCGAAGCGATTGAGCACCCGTGGGTGACCAAAGCTATTGCTAACGCACAGCGTAAAGTAGAAAGCCGCAACTTTGATATTCGTAAACAGCTGCTTGAGTACGATGATGTGGCGAACGACCAGCGTCGCGCTATCTACACCCAGCGTAACGAGCTGCTCGACGTGTCCGACGTGAGCGAAACCATCAACAGCATCCGTGAAGATGTCTTCAAAGCGACCATTGATGGCCACATTCCACCGCAGTCTCTGGAAGAGATGTGGGATATTGAAGGCCTTCAGGAGCGACTGAAAAACGACTTCGACCTTGAACTGCCAATCAAAGAGTGGCTGGACAAAGAGCCGGAACTGCACGAAGAAACCCTGCGTGAACGTATCTTCGAAACCGCGCTGGAAGTGTACAAGCGTAAAGAAGAAGTGGTTGGCGAAGAGATGATGCGTCACTTCGAAAAAGGCGTGATGCTGCAAACGCTGGACTCCCTGTGGAAAGAGCACCTGGCGGCGATGGACTACCTGCGTCAGGGTATCCACCTGCGCGGCTACGCGCAGAAAGATCCTAAGCAGGAGTACAAGCGTGAGTCCTTCGCCATGTTCGCTTCTATGCTGGAGTCGCTGAAGTATGAAGTGATCAGCACCCTGAGCAAGGTTCAGGTGCGCATGCCGGAAGAAGTTGAAGCGATGGAGCAGCAGCGTCGTGAAGAAGCTGAGCGCCTGGCGCAGATGCAGCAGCTGAGCCACCAGACAGACGAAAGCGAAGCCGCTGAGGCCATCGCGGCGCAGACCGGCGAGCGTAAGGTTGGACGTAACGATCCGTGCCCATGCGGTTCCGGTAAAAAATACAAAGCGTGCCACGGCCGTCTGAGCTAACAGCATCACAAACAGAAAAGGCGCAGATATCTGCGCCTTTTTTATGGAAGAGATACGATGAAAACACTGCAAATCGCCGTCGGGATTATTCGCAATCCGCAAAACCAAATCTTTATCACCCAGCGCGCTGCCGATGCCCATATGGCAAATAAGTGGGAGTTCCCCGGCGGAAAAATAGAGTCAGGTGAAACGCCGGAACAGGCGCTGGTTCGCGAACTGGAAGAAGAGGTGGGGATCACTCCGGTGGGCGCGACGCTTTTTGACAAACTGGAGTATCAGTTTCCCGATCGCCACATCACCTTATGGTTCTGGATGGTAGAAAACTGGCAGGGAGAACCCTGGGGAAAAGAGGGGCAGCCGGGTAACTGGGTTGAACTCAAGGCCACCGACGCTGAAAAATTCCCGCCGGCCAATGAGCCTGTGATCCTGAAGCTGGTTGGTCAGCAGTAGGCCTGCTAAGCGAAGCGCCAGCAGGCTTTACCGATTACTGCTGGCTTTCACTCCAGTCATCGGTGTCAGAGAGATCGCCTTCGCTTGGAATGCGCTTCTCTTCTGCCGCCCACTCGCCAAGATCGATTAACTGGCAACGCTTGCAGCAAAACGGGCGAAACGGGCTCACTTCACCCCAGACCACGGTTTTGCCACAGGTTGGGCAACTTACGGTTGTGACTTCAGACATCAAAACTCCTTAACAGCAGGCCAGCTCGAAATCGAGGCGTTCCGGTACGGTGCCATTTTCGCTATCGAGAGGCATAAATCTAATCGCAAAACGGCTCTTATGACCGGAAATTTGCGGGTAAAGCTGATCGCTAAGTGACAGATTCAGACGCAGCAGATCGGCGTCGTCACCGTTATCCTGGTAAAAACCATTCAGACTGGTTTGCTTGCGGAAAGGCGCGGAATTGCGCACCAGGTCAAGGATCAGCGAGAGCGCCTGATTCATCGGATCAAGGCTTTCGAGCCAGCTGCTCACCTGTGCATCACGCCGCGCTTGCGGCATATGCAGCCACATGTGGAGCGTTGGCAGATCGAAGCTACAGCACCCGCCTGGAATGCTCAGACGCTGACGAACCAGCGCGATCAGACGGTCTTCGCGCAGGAATTGCCCGACGCGCGGAGCGGCCATCAAAATATTGCTGCTGGCTTTCAGCTGCTGGCGAAGCGCGTCAATGCGGCTCTGATCGACACCCGGGACTTCGTTCCAGGCTTGCAGCTTACGCTGCTGGCGCTCCAGCTCTTTCAATAATTCAGTGCGGACGTCACCGCGTTCAACAACGTCCAGCAGGTCGCCGACGTTGCGGAAAAAATGCAGCGCGGTGGCATGGTCGTTAACGGGCAGATGCCGGGAAAGCTGTTGAATTAAAAATTCGATGCGCAGCCAGGTGCGCATTTTTTCGTTAAGCGGGTGCTCAAAAAGGATATGAGTAGACATTATGGTTTTTCCTGTGCAACGGCCTGCGCGGCGAACGTCAGATACTGCTCGTGCAGACGGGCAACATCCGATGCGATAGCATCTGGTGCGCCGTTATTATCAATAACATCATCCGCGACAGCAAGGCGGGCTTCACGCGTTGCCTGCGCAGCAAGAATTTGTTCGGCATGTTCTCGCGAGACATGGTCGCGAGCCATTGTTCGTTCGATCTGCGTTTCGGGGGAAACATCGATAACCAGAACCCGGTCGGCCTTTTTATGCAGCTGGTTTTCGACCAGCAGGGGCACGACCCACAGCATATAGGGCGAAGTGGCTTCAGCCATTTGACGCTGCGTTTCCTGGTGGATAATGGGGTGGAGCAGGGCGTTTAGCCAGACTTTTTCTGACGAATCAGAAAATATCCGTTCCCTGAGCTGGCGGCGATTGAGCGTGCCATCATTATTTACGATAGCACTGCCAAAATGCGCTTCGATGGCTTTTAACGCGGGTGTATTTGGCTCTACCACCTGACGGGCAATAATATCGGCATCAATAATTGAGATACCCAGACGAGAAAATGCGTCCGCGACGGTGCTTTTTCCACTACCGATACCGCCGGTTAATGCAACGATGTACCCCATTAAATCAAATCCTGGGAATTATTCATTATTGAAATCAATTGCTTAAATTTTAAACGTGGAGCGGTGAATGTTTGCCTCTCTTTACCTGCTTTTTGTCAGGTAAATTTATAGGATTGTAGCGTAAAAAAAGAGATTTTCGCAGTCTTGCGGAGCAGGTATTAGTGCGTATGATAGCGTCACTGGAGTTGTGCTTTTACTTTTTTGCCTCTAACCCCAGGAATCCGCACATGCGTATCGAAGAAGATCTGAAGTTAGGTTTCAAAGACGTTCTTATCCGCCCTAAACGCTCTACACTGAAAAGTCGCTCAGACGTTGAACTCGAACGTCAATTCACCTTCAAACATTCCGGTCAGACCTGGTCTGGTGTGCCGATTATTGCCGCTAACATGGACACCGTGGGCACGTTCGAAATGGCTGCCGCGCTGGCGAAGTTCGACATCCTCACCGCTGTGCATAAGCACTACAGCCCGGAAGAGTGGAATGACTTTGTCGCTTCAGCTTCTGACGATGTGATTAAACACGCCGTGGTTTCCACCGGCACGTCCGATGCTGATTTCGCAAAAACGCAACAGATCCTGGCGGCCAACCCGGCGCTGACCTTCGTCTGCATCGACGTTGCGAATGGCTACTCTGAACACTTCGTGCAGTTCGTCAGCAAAGCGCGTGAAGCCTGGCCGACCAAAACCATCATCGCGGGCAACGTGGTGACCGGCGAAATGTGTGAAGAGCTGATCCTCGCCGGTGCGGATATCGTGAAAGTCGGCATTGGTCCTGGCTCAGTCTGTACCACGCGTGTGAAAACCGGCGTGGGTTATCCGCAGCTGTCTGCCGTCATCGAGTGCGCAGATGCCGCTCACGGCCTGGGCGGACAGATCATCAGTGACGGCGGCTGTACCACGCCTGGTGACGTAGCGAAAGCCTTCGGCGGCGGCGCTGACTTCGTCATGCTCGGCGGGATGCTGGCAGGCCACGAAGAGAGCGGCGGTACATTGGTCGAAGAGAACGGTGAAAAATTCATGCTCTTCTACGGTATGAGCTCTGAGTCTGCGATGAACCGTCATGTGGGCGGCGTGGCAAAATACCGCGCGGCAGAAGGAAAAACTGTTAAGCTGCCTCTGCGCGGCCCGGTAGAAAATACCGCGCTCGATATCCTCGGCGGTCTGCGTTCAGCCTGTACCTACGTGGGCGCATCTCGCCTGAAAGAGCTGACCAAACGCACCACCTTTATCCGCGTTCAGGAACAAGAAAACCGCGTTTTCAACAGCCTGTAACGTCCTTTCGCTGGCGCATCCTCCTGCGCCAGCGCTATCCCGCACTCATGGCATCCCCCAGATTGAAAATCGGCAGGTACATCGCGACCACCAGCGTGCCGATGATTACTCCGGTCACCAGCAGCAATACGGGCTCCAGCAGCGCCGCCAGACTATCTGCCATCTGAAAGGTTTGCTCGGTGTGGTGATGCGCCAGATTCTCTAGCATGATATCAAGCGCGCCGGACGCTTCGCCTGTGCGCACCAGCTGAACGCAGAGTGGGGTAAATACCGCCGCGTTCTGGAATGTTGACCAGACGGGCATGCCCCGTTCCACCTCTTCCCGCATCTTGCGGATTACGCTTTGCCAGTACGGGTTTACGGCGGCTTCTTCCGCGCTTTCCAGCCCCTCCAGAAAGGCGATACCCGCCTGCTGGGTTAGCGAGAGGACGGTAAAGATCTGCCCCAGCTTTTGCCCTCGTGCCAGCACGCCCATCACCGGGAGCTGCAAAAGAACGCGTTGCGTTAGCCGTTGCCATTCGGCACGCCGTCGAAGGCTAAAAATCGCTGCAACAGGGATGAATAGGAGCCCGCTCATGGCCAGAGCCCACTCCTCGATAAAGCGTGCCAGCCCCATAACCGTCCGCGTGAGCAGCGGAAGCGGCGTATTGAAGGTTCTGTAGATAGCCGCAAATTCGGGCAAAACCAGCGTCACCATCGCCAGCACAAGCCCCACCGCAAGCATCAGGACAATCAGCGGATAGCGCAGGGCTTTTTTCACTTTGGCATTCAGCAGCTGCTGAGATTTTTGCTGCTGCGCAAGCTGCCGACAGCAGGTTTCCAGCTTCCCCGTCTGCTCACCCGTTTTCACCATCGCAACGTACAGCGGGCTAAACACGTCCGGCCATTTTTGCAGCGCGGCGGAAAAGGAACAGCCTTCGCTGAGATCGTCCGCCAGGCTTTGCAAAAGCGCCTGCCACTGCGTCAACGGGTGCTGTTCGGCCAGCATGTGCAGGCTGTCTGACAGCGTCAGCCCCGCATGGAGCAGGGTCGCAAGCTGGCGAAAAAGATCGTAGCAGTGATGCGCCTGCCACCGGTGGCGGCGGGAGCTGCGGGTCAGCGTTAACGGGTGCAGCGCTTTGCGCATCAATAGCGTGATTGCCGCTTCCCGACTGGCTGCCCACAGCGCGCCGCTTTGCCGTTCCCCTTCGGTGGTCAGCGCCCGCCAGCGCCAGAGGTGATTAGCCGCCATTGGGCATACCCAGCACGCGGATCAGCTCTTCAAGCGTGGTAAGGCCCTGCTCGACCGCCATACAGCCATGCTCAAACAGGGTCGTCATTCCGGTCTGCCGGGCGCTTGAGTTAATAACGTCAATCGCGGCACCGCTGGAAATCGCCTGCCGAAGCGGGTCATCAATGCTCAGCACCTCAAACAGCGCGACCCGGCCGTAGAAGCCGTGATAGCAGCGATCGCACCCCACTGGCTGCCAGTGAGGAAGTTCGCGCGACCAGATAGCTTTGGGTAAGGCCACCCGGCTTTGCCCCTCCTGTCGGCAGTGCGGACACAGACGGCGAACCAGCCTTTGCGAGATAACCAGCGAGAGCGCCGAAGCAATCATCCAGCGGGCGACGCCCATTTGTTGCAGGCGAATAAGCGTTTCAGCCGTTGAGTTGGTATGCAGCGTGGAGAGCACCAGATGCCCGGTCTGCGAAGCATTAATGGCTATTTCAGCCGTTTCACCATCGCGGATCTCTCCGACCATAATGATGTCCGGATCCTGACGTAACAGCGCCCGCAGCACGCTCTGAAAGGTGAGGCCGGCGCGCGGGTTTATCTGCGTCTGGTTCAGGCCGGTAAGGGGGATCTCGACGGGATCCTCGACGCTACAGATATTCACCTCCGGCGTGTTTCGGGCCTGCAAGGCGCTGTAGAGCGTTACGGTTTTACCGCTGCCCGTTGGCCCGGTCACGAGGATCAGTCCCTGCGGCTGGTAGAGCGCGCGGGTAAAGCGGGTCTGCTGATCGGTATTCATGCCCAGCAGCCCGATATCCAGCGCCTGGTTAACCTGTTGCAGCAGACGCAGCACAATTTTCTCACCGCCGTTACAGGGCAGGGTGGCGATACGAAAAGAGACCGGTTCGTTTGCCAGCTCAACGGTAAACTGTCCATCCTGCGGCAGGCGACGCTCCGCAATGTCGAGATTACCCAGCACCTTCAGCCGTGCGGCCAGCGATGTGGCTATCTCCGGCGAGAGGGGCGTCTGCGGATTGAGTACGCCATCAATGCGCAGGCGGATGTGACATGCGCTCCCGGTGGGTTCGATGTGAATATCGGACGCCCGCTGGCTTAACGCCTGTAACAGCGTTCGGTTAAGAATATCCACCGCAGAGGCGGTGGTTGCGGCTGCGGGCAGATGGGACTGGGCGGCGAGCTTACGGTATTTTTCCATGCGCTCGCGGGTCCAGCATTCGATATCAATGCGCTTTTGGGTCGCGAAGCGCAGGGCCTCCATTAGCTCAGCGTCCGGACTGCCTACCACGGCGATGCTGACCCGGTTAGCGTCGCTGGCGAGCAGCTGGGCCTGGTGGCGCTGGCAGAGCGCCATGAGTTGTTCTGGTTTCATCATCGGCACCTGCTACTTATTGTTGAAGCGGAAGATATCTTCGCAGGCCTGTTTTAGCGCGCTGTCGCTGGCGATGGTGCAGGCGCGCGTCCAGCCGGTGACGCCGTTGGCGTTTTCCCACTGCGGGGCAAGGCTCACCTCCAGTCCGTTAAGACTCTCCTGGCCGGTCAGAGAAATAGCGCCCTTCGACACGCTCAAGGCCGAAACGTAGCGGGATGTGGCCGGTGACGGAATGCCGTTACTGCCGCCGTTGCAGCTGTCTATTCCGCCGCGCTCAAGGGCGCAGAGTTCGATAGCGGTGCGGTAAGGGATAACGGTTTGCAGCATATCCGTTAATGCGGCTTTTCGAAGATAGTTCTGGTAAGCGGGAATGCCTGCCGCGCTCAGAATGGCAATAATGCCAATGACCACCATCAGCTCAATGAGCGTGAATCCGTGTTGTTTGTTCATATCTGCTCCTTAGAAATCGTGGCGCTACTGTGGCAGCGAGAGGATGTTCAGACGAGCGGCAAAAAGGGAAACGTGAAGGCGCTTTCAGGGGTTTTTGGCGGTGTTGCAGAAAGGAACGGCAGGTTTGCGAGCAGGCTCGTATTTCCCCTCTCCGGGCGAGAGGGGAGCGCGGCCGTTATTTAAAGCGCATCGAGAGGTCGAGAGCGCGGACGTGCTTGGTGAGCGCGCCGACGGAGATGAAATCGACCCCGGTTTCCGCGAACTCACGGATGGTGTCGAAGGTCACGTTGCCCGAAACCTCAAGCTGCGCCTGGCCGTTGGTGCGCTTTACCGCTTCGCGCATCTGCCCGGTTTCGAAGTTATCGAGCATGATGATATCGGCCCCGGCTTTGATGGCTTCATCCAGCTCTTCCAGCGTTTCGACTTCTACCTCAACCGGCACGTCCGGGTGCAGCCAGAAGGCTTTTTCCACCGCCTGACGCACGGAGCCGGAGGCAATAATGTGGTTCTCTTTGATCAGGAAGGCGTCAGATAACCCCAGACGATGATTCGCGCCGCCGCCGCACAGCACCGCATATTTCAGCGCGGTGCGCAGGCCGGGCAGGGTTTTGCGGGTGTCGAGCAGCTGCGTGCGGGTGCCTTGCAGCAGGTCGGTATAGCGGCGAACTTCGCTGGCGACGCCTGAGAGCGTCTGGACGAAGTTAAGGGCGGTGCGCTCGCCGGTCAGCAGGATGTGGGAAGGGCCATCAAGCTCGAAGAGCGGTTGATTTGCGCTAATCGTGTCGCCATCTTCCACGTGCCAGGTGACCTGAACGTCATCTCCGGCTAGCTGGGTAAAGACCTCTTCGACCCAGCGTTTACCGCAGAATACGCCGTCTTCACGGGTAATCACGACGGCGTGGGAGCGCGTCTCTTTTGGTAATAATTGCGCGGTAATATCGTTGTCGGCATTGACGTCGCCGCCCAGATCTTCTTTCAGGGCATGGGCAACGCTTGCCGGGATATCCATGTTAATACGTTCCAGAAGCGCGTCACGTCGGTGGTCGGGGTTATAGCGGCGAGGCGGCATGATAAAACTCCAAATTGGTAACGAATCATAATATTGAAACATGCTACTCTGAACCGAGTAATAGCACCATACAGAAGGAGTTCCAGCATGTTGTTAGAAAACGGATGGCTGGTGGATGCGCGGCGTGTGCCCTCGCCGCACCACGATTGCCGCCCGGAGGATGAACAGCCCACACTGCTGGTGGTTCATAATATTAGTCTTCCGCCAGGCGAATTTGGCGGGCCGTGGATTGACGCACTATTCACGGGAACGATTGATCCCGACGCACATCCCTTTTTTGCTGAAATCGCCCATCTGCGCGTATCGGCCCACTGTCTGATCCGCCGTGACGGCGAAATTGTCCAGTATGTTCCCTTCGACAAGCGCGCCTGGCACGCGGGTGTGTCGGTGTATCAGGGACGTGAACGCTGCAACGACTTTTCGATTGGTATTGAACTGGAAGGCACTGACACTACTCCCTATACCGATGCGCAGTATCAACAGCTGGTCGCCGTGGCGCGAACACTTATCGGGTTATATCCCGCGATAACAGAGAATATAACGGGGCACAGCGATATCGCCCCGGTGAGAAAAACCGACCCCGGTCCGGCGTTTGACTGGTCGCGTTTTCACGCCATGCTTACCGCGTCGTCAGATAAGGAGATAACATGACGTTGTTTACTATGCTGCTGGTGATTATCGCTGAACGCCTGTTCAAGCTCGGCGAACACTGGCAACTGGACCATCGACTCGAAGTTTTATTCCGCAAGATCAAACTCTTTTCGATGCTGCGCACGCTGCTGATGACGGCGGGCGTGATGCTGATTACCTTCCTGCTGCTGCGCGCGCTGTATGGCCTGTTTTTCAACGTGCCGCTGCTGGTGGTGTGGATCCTGCTCGGCGTGCTGTGTATCGGGGCGGGGAAAGTGCGGCTGCATTACCACGCGTATCTGAAAGCCGCATCCCGTGACGATGCCCACGCGCGCGGGGCGATGGCCAGCGAGCTGACCATGATCCACGGCGTTCCGCCGGATTGCGACGAGCGTGAATTCCTGCGCGAGCTGCAAAACGCGCTGCTGTGGATCAACTTCCGTTATTACCTGGCACCGCTGTTCTGGTTTGTGGTGGGTGGCCCGTGGGGGCCGGTGCTGCTGATGGGCTATGCGTTTTTACGCGCCTGGCAGACCTGGCTTGCCCGCTACCTTACGCCGCACGAGCGTTTGCTGTCCGGGATCGACGCCATTCTGCACGTGCTTGACTGGCTGCCGGTACGCCTTGTCGGCGTGGTGTATGCGCTGATTGGGCACGGTGAAAAGGCGCTGCCGGCCTGGTTTGCTTCTCTGGGCGATCGCCATACTTCCCAGTATCAGGTGCTCACGCGCCTGGCGCAGTTCTCCCTGGCGCGTGAACCGCATACCGACAAGGTGGAAACGCCAAAAGCGGCGGTTTCCATGGCGAAGAAAACCTCTTTCGTGGTGGTTGTGGTGGTCGCGCTGCTGACGATTTACGGCACGCTGGTGTAGGCCAGCGCGCCGTTTCGGTTACAGCGTGTCCGCAGGCGGGATGCCAAAATCTGGCATCCCGTTTTCATTCCAGCGAACCCGCTTCAGGCGGGTATGACGATTCGGATCGTAAAGCGGATCGCCCTCGATTTCGGTGTAGTTCCGCGCGTGATACACCAGCACATCGTCCCCTTCCGGCGTTTGCGTAAAGCTGTTGTGGCCTGGCCCATACTGGCGATTTTCGTAGCTGGTGGTGAAGACCGGACGCGTTGATTTCTGCCAGTTGGCGGGGTCTTGCGGATCGGCGTTCATGTCTATCCACAGCAGCCCCATGCAGTAGTTTTCGTCCGTGGCGCTCGCCGAATAGCTGATAAACAGCTTGTCGTCGTGAACCAGGACCGCCGGGCCTTCGTTGACCCAAAATCCCCGACACTCCCAGTCGTACTCCGGTTTGCTGAGCATCACCGGCTCGCCCTTAAGCGTCCACGGATTTTCCATTTCGCACAGGTAGAGGTTGGAGTTGCCGGAAATATCCGGGGCCTTTTGCGCCCACAGATACCAGCGCTTGCCCTGATGGACAAAAGTGGTGGCGTCCAGCGCGAAGGTGTCGAACGGGGTGATGATTTGCCCTTTCTCAACCCAGGTGCCGGTGAGCGGATCGCTGTCGGCGCATTCAATGGCGAACATGCGGTGCTGGAACATCCCGAGCTTGTCGAGCGCCTGGGTGTGGGTCGCCGCAAAATAGATGTACCACTTGCCGTCGATGTGGTGCAGCTCCGGCGCCCAGATCAGCTGGCTCATCGGGCCGGTTTCGGGCTTGCGCCACACCACCACCTCGTCGGCGCTGCGTAGCCCTTCCAGCGTGTCGGCACGGCGAACGGCCAGCCTGTCGTACTGCGGCACGGAGGCAATAAAATAGTACTGTCCGTCATGGCGCAGAATATACGGGTCGGCGCGTTGTTCAATAAACGGGTTTGGCCAGGTTTGCATTCGGCTTTCCTTATTTCGTCTCAGCGGCTTTGAGTTCCTGATAGTCATTCAGCTCGCGATAGTTGCTACGGCGCTTCTCCAGGTCCGACTGGATCTGCTTCATGGTTTCACGATCCACTTTCAGCAGACGCACCACGCCTGCGGTAATCAGATACCCGACGCCCGGGATCACGGTAAACAGCAGCACGATCCCGTTGATGGCATCCGCGCTTTGCGCTTTCGCACCTGCGTCATAGCCGTACCAGGAGAGCAGGAAACCGACCATCGCCCCGGCGATCGCCAGCCCCAGCTTGAGGAAGAAGATGTTGCCGGAGAAGCTGATCCCGGTGATGCGTTTGCCGGTTTTCCATTCGCCGTAATCATCGACGTCGGCCATCAGCGACCAGTGCAGCGGGGACGGGATCTGGTGCAGGATATTGAGCAGGAAGTAGAGCACCACGATGGTGACGGTGGCTTTCGGATCGAAGAAATAGAACGCGGTTGAGAAAATCGCCAGCACGATGTTGGTCCAGAAGAACACCTTCAGCTTGCACCAGCGGTCGGTCAGCACCTTCGCCAGCATACTGCCGAGCATCATGCCCACCACGCCCAGGCTGATAAACAGGGTGGCAAAGTGGGTAGACTGGCCCATCACCCAGGTGACGTAATACATGGTCGCCGCCATGCGGATAAAGCCCGGGCAGACGTTGCACAGCGTCAGCAGCAGAATGCGCACCCACTGGTCGTTCTTCCACACGTCCTTAAGATCGTTTTTCAGCTCGTCGTGGGTTTGCACCGCTGGGCGCACGCGTTCGCGCACGGTGGAGAAGCAGAACAGGAACATGCAGGTGCCAATCAGCGCCAGCACGGTCATCGCCATCTGGTAGCCTTTGGCTTTGTCGTCGCCGCCGAACCAGTCGACCATCGGCAGCAGCGTGAGGGAGAGCAGCAGGGTGGCGATCCCCACCATCACAAAGCGGTAGGACTGACAGGCCACGCGCTCTTTCGGATCGTTAGTGATCACGCCGCCCAGCGAGCAGTAAGGAATGTTGATGGCCGTGTAGGTCAGGGACAGCAGGAAATAGGTGACGAACGCATAGATAACTTTGCTGTTGTACGTCCATTCCGGGGTAGTGAACATCAGGATGCTGAACAGCGCGTAGGGGAAGGCAATCCACAGCAGCCATGGACGAAAACGACCATATTTGCTGCGGGTGCGGTCGGCGATGGCGCCCATAATCGGGTCGGTGACCGCATCGATCACGCGCACCGAGAGCAGCAGAACCCCGACCAGCGCGGGGGCAAGACCAAAAATGTCCGTGTAAAAATAGTTAACAAACAACATGATGGCGCCGAAGATGATGTTGCATCCCGCGTCGCCCATTCCATAGCCGATCTTTTCTTTTACTGAAAGTTTATTGTTATCCATGAACTGCTCTCCGGGTTACGGTATGGAGAGAATTATTGGCTGGCACGCAAATATATGCGTAGCAGTATAAAGTCAGTGATATGGATTATTTTGCTGTTGGCGTGAAACTGTGAGGCAGGTAACAACACCCTGTACCCGCACGATACGGGTACAGGGAGAGGGGATTAGTGCGCTTTCACCGTGCGGGCGTTTTTCTGTTTAACCAGATAGCCCACGCCGAGGACCGCAATCCAGACCGGGATCAGGTAGACCGAAATCGCCATGCCCGGCGTCATCAGCATAATGACCAGCACCGCCGCCATGAACAGCAGGCAGACCCAGTTGCCCAGCGGATAGAGCAGGGCAGGGAAGCGGGTAGTTACGCCCTGCTGCTGCTTCGCGCGGCGGAACTTCATGTGCGCCAGGCTAATCATCGCCCAGTTGATCACCAGAGCGGAGACCACCAGTGCCATCAGCAGGCCAAAGGCGGACTCTGGCGCAAGGTAGTTAATCAGTACGCAGAGCGCGGTGACCACAGCGGAAACCAGAATGGTGTTTACCGGCACGCCGCGTTTATCGACGTTGAGCAGCGCTTTCGGCGCGTTCCCCTGCTGTGCCAGACCGAACAGCATGCGGCTGTTGCAGTAAACGCAGCTGTTGTAAACGGAGAGGGCCGCGGTCAGCACTACCACGTTCAGGGCATTGGCGACGAAGGTGTCGCCCAGCTCGTGGAAGATCAGCACGAACGGGCTGGTGTCAGCGGTTACGCGCGTCCACGGCAGCAGGGAGAGCAGCACCGCCAGCGAACCCACATAGAAGATCAGAATACGGTAGATAACCTGGTTAGTGGCTTTCGGGATGCTCTGCTCCGGGTTGTCGGCCTCGGCGGCGGTAATGCCCACCAGCTCAAGGCCGCCGAAGGAGAACATAATAATCGCCATCATCATCACCAGCCCGGTCATGCCGTGCGGCAGGAATCCGCCCTGCTCCCAGAGGTTACGCACCGTCGCCTGCGGGCCGCCGTTGCCGCTGAACAGCAGCCAGCCGCCGAAGATAATCATTGCCACAACGGCGATCACTTTAATGATGGCAAACCAGAACTCCATCTCACCAAACACTTTTACGTTGGTCAGGTTGATGGCGTTGATGATGACGAAGAAGGCCGCTGCGGAGGCCCAGGTTGGGATCTCCGGATACCAGAACTGAATGTATTTACCGACCGCCGTCAGCTCGGCCATGGCAACCAGTACGTACAGCACCCAGTAGTTCCAGCCGGACGCGAAGCCAGCGAAGCTTCCCCAGTATTTATAGGCGAAATGGCTGAACGAGCCTGCAACCGGCTCCTCAACCACCATCTCACCCAGCTGACGCATAATCAGGAAGGCGATAAAGCCCGCGATAGCGTACCCCAAAATAATGCCAGGGCCGGCGGACTGGATAACGGATGCGCTTCCCAGAAACAGGCCGGTACCGATAGCACCACCCAACGCGATGAGCTGAATATGGCGGTTTTTAAGTCCGCGCTTCAGCTGATCGCCGTGCTGTTGACCTTCCATCATGAAACCTCGTGTGTGGTTGTTATATTCACGCTGCGCGTGTGTAATTATGAATATCCATTTTCTGTATTTATTTCTTTACGGTAAGCGGTACAGAAAAAATCGGAGATGACTTCCGTAAGCGCAAGAATAGTGATAAGCGCGCTTGAATGCACCTGCTTTATGAAGGGGCGATGACGAGTTGAATAAAAAGAAAGCATTTGTAAATCGGTCCGTTAGCCCTTCCTACCCAAGCTATAGAATAGAAATGCGAAATAAGCGGGCGAATTTTCATTATTTGCCCTGTTGAATCGCTTCAGATTGCAAAAACCCTCGTTTCAATAAGGTTAAATCTCCCTCAAAGGGAGTAATCAACTCATTTGTGCAAAGTTACATTTCTGAAACGTCATTTCTGTAAGGTTGTTAAAATGTGCAGGGTTTACTGATTTCAATCAAAACCAATATGGACAGAAGGTGAATACTTTGTTACTTTAGCGATACGAACTTGAAATTGGTAAGACCAATTGACTCCGGGCAAAAAGGCGTAAGACAGGGAATATGGCCTACAGCAAAATTCGCCAACCAAAATTATCCGATGTGATTGAGCAGCAGCTGGAGTTTTTGATCCTCGAAGGGACATTGCGCCCCGGTGAAAAACTTCCGCCAGAACGTGAGCTGGCAAAACAGTTCGACGTTTCCCGCCCCTCTCTGCGTGAGGCCATTCAGCGCCTCGAAGCGAAGGGTTTGCTGCTTCGTCGCCAGGGCGGCGGAACCTTTGTGCAAAACAGCCTGTGGCAGAGCTTCAGCGACCCGCTGGTAGAACTTCTCTCTGACCACCCAGAATCCCAGTTTGATCTGCTTGAGACCCGTCACGCGCTTGAAGGTATCGCGGCCTATTACGCCGCCCTTCGCAGCACTGATGAAGATCGCGTGCGTATCCGCGAGCTGCATCAGGCCATTGAACGGGCACAGCAGTCCGGCGATTTAGACGCCGAGTCCAATGCCGTCGTCCAGTATCAAATTGCCGTCACCGAGGCGGCACACAATGTGGTGTTGCTACACTTGCTACGCTGCATGGAGCCGATGCTGGCCCAGAACGTTCGTCAGAATTTTGAATTGTTGTATGCCCGTCGGGACATGCTCCCGCTGGTCAGCAACCATCGCACCCGAGTATTCGAGGCGATAATGGCCGGGGAACCGGAGCAGGCGCGCGAAGCGTCGCACCGCCATCTGGCCTTCATTGAGGAAATCTTGCTGGACCGCAGCCGAGAACAATCGCGTCGCGAACGTTCATTACGCCGCATACAGCAACGAAAGGATTAAGCGCCGGATTTTTAGAGCGCGGCAACTAAACGCAGAACCTGTCTTATTGTGTTTTCTGGCGAAAGCACAATGGGACAGGTTCCAGACAAATCAACGTATTAGATAGATAAGGAATACCCCCATGTCAGAACGTCTCCAAAATGACGTGGATCCGATCGAAACTCGCGACTGGCTACAGGCGATCGAATCGGTCATCCGTGAAGAAGGTGTTGAGCGCGCTCAGTATCTGATTGATCAGCTGCTCTCAGAAGCCCGTAAAGGCGGCGTGAAAGTTGCTTCAGGTGCAGGGGCTAATAACTACGTAAACACGATTGCCGTCGAAGACGAACCGGAATACCCGGGCAATCTGGATCTGGAACGCCGTATTCGTTCTGCAATCCGCTGGAACGCCATCATGACCGTTCTGCGCGCATCCAAGAAAGACCTGGAACTGGGCGGCCACATGGCATCCTTCCAGTCTTCTGCAACCGTTTACGAAGTGTGCTTCAACCACTTCTTCCGTGCAGCTAACGAGAAAGACGGCGGCGATCTGGTGTACTTCCAGGGCCACATCTCTCCGGGCATCTACGCACGTGCATTCCTGGAAGGTCGTCTGACTGAAGAGCAGATGAACAACTTCCGTCAGGAAGTTCACGGTAAAGGTCTGTCTTCTTACCCGCACCCGAAACTGATGCCAGAATTCTGGCAGTTCCCGACCGTATCTATGGGTCTGGGTCCAATCGGTGCGATCTACCAGGCTAAATTCCTGAAATATCTGGAACACCGCGGCCTGAAAGATACCTCTGAACAAACCGTATACGCCTTCCTGGGCGACGGCGAAATGGATGAGCCAGAATCTAAAGGTGCGATCACTATCGCGACCCGTGAGAAGCTGGACAACCTGTGCTTCATCATCAACTGTAACCTGCAACGTCTGGATGGTCCGGTAACCGGCAACGGCAAGATCATCAACGAACTGGAAGGCATCTTCGCGGGTGCTGGCTGGAACGTGATTAAAGTGATGTGGGGCGGTCGTTGGGATGAGCTGCTGCGTAAAGACACCAGCGGTAAACTGATCCAGCTGATGAACGAAACCGTTGACGGCGACTACCAGACCTTCAAATCCAAAGACGGTGCCTACGTTCGTGAGCACTTCTTCGGCAAATATCCTGAAACCGCAGCACTGGTTGCAGACTGGACTGACGAGCAGATCTGGGCCCTGAACCGTGGTGGTCACGATCCGAAGAAAGTCTACGCTGCACTGAAAAAAGCGCAGGAAACCAAAGGTAAAGCGACTGTAATCCTGGCCCACACCATCAAAGGTTACGGCATGGGTGATACCGCAGAAGGTAAAAACATCGCTCACCAGGTTAAGAAAATGAACATGGACGGCGTGCGTTATATCCGCGACCGTTTCAACGTTCCAGTGACCGATGAGCAGGTAGAAAACCTGTCTTACATCACCTTCCCGGAAGGGTCTGAAGAGCACAAGTACCTGCACGAACGTCGTCAGGCGCTGAAAGGCTACCTGCCAGCTCGTCAGCCTAACTTCACCGAGAAACTGGAACTGCCGGCGCTGGAAGACTTCTCTCAGCTGCTGGAAGAGCAGAACAAAGAGATCTCTACCACTATCGCCTTCGTGCGTGCCCTGAACGTGATGCTGAAGAACAAGTCGATCAAAGATCGTCTGGTTCCAATCATCGCTGACGAAGCGCGTACCTTCGGTATGGAAGGTCTGTTCCGTCAGATTGGTATCTACAGCCCGAACGGTCAGCAGTACACCCCGCAGGACCGTGAGCAGGTTGCATACTACAAAGAAGACGAGAAAGGTCAGATCCTGCAAGAAGGTATCAACGAGCTGGGCGCAGGCGCATCCTGGCTGGCCGCTGCGACCTCTTACAGCACCAACAACCTGCCGATGATTCCGTTCTACATCTACTACTCGATGTTCGGTTTCCAGCGTATCGGTGATCTGTGCTGGCAGGCTGGCGACCAACAGGCTCGCGGCTTCCTGGTCGGTGGTACTTCCGGTCGTACAACGCTGAACGGCGAAGGTTTGCAGCACGAAGATGGTCACAGCCATATTCAGTCTCTGACTATCCCTAACTGTATCTCTTACGACCCGTCTTACGCGTACGAAGTGGCTGTCATCATGCACGACGGTCTGACCCGTATGTACGGTGAAGCACAAGAGAACATTTACTACTACATCACCACGCTGAACGAAAACTACCACATGCCGGCTATGCCGGAAGGCGCCGAGGAAGGTATCCGTAAAGGTATCTACAAACTCGAAACCCTCGAAGGTAGCAAAGGTAAAGTTCAGCTACTGGGCTCCGGTTCTATCCTGCGTCACGTACGTGAAGCAGCACAGATCCTGGCGAACGACTACGGCGTAGGTTCTGACGTGTACTCTGTGACTTCCTTCACTGAACTGGCGCGCGATGGCCAGGATTGTGAGCGCTGGAACATGCTGCACCCGCTGGAAACCCCACGCGTTCCGTACATCGCTCAGGTGATGAACGATGCACCAGCGGTGGCGTCTACTGACTATATGAAACTGTTCGCTGAGCAGGTTCGTACTTACGTTCCAGCTGATGATTATCGCGTTCTGGGTACTGACGGCTTCGGTCGTTCTGACAGCCGCGAAAACCTGCGTCACCACTTCGAAGTTGATGCTTCTTACGTGGTTGTAGCAGCACTGGGCGAACTGGCTAAACGTGGCGAAATCGATAAGAAAGTGGTTGCAGACGCAATTACCAAATTCAACATCGATGCAGAAAAAGTTAACCCGCGTCTGGCGTAAGAGGTAAAAGAATAATGGCTATCGAAATCAATGTACCGGACATCGGGGCTGATGAAGTTGAAATCACCGAGATCCTGGTCAAAGTTGGCGACAAAGTTGAAGCTGAACAGTCGCTGATCACCGTAGAAGGCGACAAAGCCTCTATGGAAGTTCCGTCACCTCAGGCTGGCATCGTTAAAGAGATCAAAATCTCTGTTGGCGATAAAACCGAGACCGGCAAACTGATCATGATTTTCGATTCCGCCGACGGTGCAGCAGCTGCTGCACCTGCGCAGGAAGAGAAGAAAGAAGCCGCTCCGGCCGCCGCTGCTCCAGCAGCTGCCGCGGCAGCGAAAGAAGTGAACGTGCCTGACATCGGCGGTGACGAAGTTGAAGTCACTGAAATCCTGGTGAAGGTAGGCGACACCGTTGCGGCCGAGCAGTCTCTGATCACCGTAGAAGGCGACAAAGCCTCTATGGAAGTGCCTGCACCGTTCGCCGGTACCGTTAAAGAGATCAAGATCAACACCGGTGACAAAGTGTCTACCGGCTCCCTGATTATGGTCTTCGAAGTGGCGGGCGCTGAAGGCGCTGCGGCTCCAGCGAAAGCGGAAGCTGCTCCGGCACAGGCCGCTGCACCAGCCGCCGCTGGCGGCGCGAAAGACGTTAACGTACCGGACATCGGCGGTGACGAAGTTGAAGTGACCGAAGTGATGGTGAAAGTGGGCGACAAAGTTGCCGCTGAACAGTCGCTGATCACCGTTGAAGGCGACAAGGCTTCTATGGAAGTCCCTGCGCCGTTCGCGGGTACCGTTAAAGAGATCAAAATCAGCACCGGCGACAAAGTGTCTACCGGCTCTCTGATCATGGTCTTCGAAGTAGAAGGCGCTGCGCCTGCTGCGGCTCCGGCTAAGCAAGAAGCGGCTGCACCTGCGGCGGCTCCAGCTCAGGCGGCTAAACCGGCTGCGGCTCCTGCTGCGAAAGCGGAAGGCAAATCTGAGTTTGCTGAAAACGACGCTTACGTCCACGCGACTCCGCTGATCCGCCGCCTGGCGCGCGAATTCGGCGTGAACCTGGCGAAAGTGAAAGGGACTGGCCGTAAAGGTCGTATCCTGCGCGAAGACGTTCAGAGCTACGTGAAAGACGCGGTGAAACGCGCTGAAGCTGCACCTGCGGCAGCCGCTGGCGGCGGTATCCCGGGTATGCTGCCGTGGCCGAAAGTCGACTTCAGCAAGTTCGGTGAAATCGAAGAAGTGGAGCTGGGCCGTATTCAGAAAATCTCTGGTGCGAACCTGAGCCGTAACTGGGTGATGATCCCGCACGTTACGCACTTCGACAAAACCGATATCACCGATCTGGAAGCGTTCCGTAAACAGCAGAACGCCGAAGCTGAGAAGCGCAAACTGGACGTGAAATTCACCCCAGTGGTCTTCATCATGAAAGCCGTTGCCGCTGCCCTGGAGCAGATGCCGCGCTTCAACAGCTCCCTGTCCGAAGACGGCCAGAAGCTGACGCTGAAGAAATACATCAACATCGGTGTTGCGGTTGATACGCCAAATGGTCTGGTTGTTCCGGTCTTTAAAGACGTGAACAAGAAGAGCATCACTGAGCTGTCCCGTGAACTGACCGTGATCTCCAAGAAAGCGCGTGATGGCAAGCTGACCGCTGGCGAAATGCAGGGCGGTTGCTTCACCATCTCCAGCATCGGTGGCCTGGGTACTACCCACTTCGCGCCGATTGTGAACGCGCCGGAAGTGGCTATCCTCGGTGTGTCCAAGTCCGCGATGGAGCCGGTGTGGAATGGCAAAGAGTTCATGCCGCGTCTGATGATGCCAATCTCTCTGTCCTTCGACCACCGCGTCATCGACGGTGCTGATGGTGCGCGTTTCATCACCATCATCAACAACATGCTGAGCGACATTCGCCGCCTGGTGATGTAAAAGAAAAGCCGGCCAATCGGCCGGCTTTTTTCTGATAATCTCATGGGTTTTGTGAGGTTATTGGCGAAAGCGATAATTCGTGAGCCGTTTGTTGTTTCAAAATTGTTAACAATTTTGTAAAATACGAGCGGATAGAACGACCCGGTGGACGACGGGTATAAATTAAGAGGTCATGATGAGCACAGAAATCAAAACTCAGGTCGTAGTACTTGGGGCAGGCCCGGCAGGTTACTCCGCAGCGTTCCGTGCAGCGGATTTAGGTCTGGAAACCGTCATCGTAGAACGTTACAGCACCCTCGGCGGTGTTTGTCTGAACGTCGGCTGTATCCCTTCTAAAGCGCTGCTCCACGTAGCGAAAGTTATCGAAGAGGCCAAAGCGCTGGCTGAACACGGTATCGTCTTCGGCGAGCCGAAAACCGATATCGACAAAATTCGTACCTGGAAAGAGAAAGTTATCACTCAGCTGACCGGCGGTCTGGCGGGTATGGCCAAAGGCCGTAAAGTGAAAGTGGTAAACGGTCTGGGTAAATTCACCGGTGCGAACACCCTGGAAGTGGAAGGCGAAAACGGCAAAACCGTAATCAACTTCGACAACGCGATCATCGCGGCAGGCTCTCGCCCAATCGAACTGCCATTCATTCCACATGAAGATCCACGCGTGTGGGACTCCACCGATGCGCTGGAGCTGAAAACCGTTCCTGAGCGTCTGCTGGTTATGGGCGGCGGCATCATCGGTCTGGAAATGGGCACCGTGTATCACGCGCTGGGTTCACAGATCGACGTGGTTGAAATGTTCGACCAGGTTATCCCGGCCGCTGACAAAGACATCGTTAAAGTCTTCACCAAACGCATCAGCAAGAAATTCAACCTGATGCTGGAAACCAAAGTGACTGCCGTTGAAGCGAAAGAAGACGGTATTTACGTTTCCATGGAAGGCAAAAAAGCCCCTGCGGAACCACAGCGTTACGACGCGGTGCTGGTGGCAATCGGCCGTGTGCCGAACGGTAAAAACCTCGACGCGGGCAAAGCTGGCGTGGAAGTGGACGACCGTGGCTTCATCCGCGTTGACAAGCAGCTGCGCACTAACGTGCCGCACATCTTTGCTATCGGCGATATCGTCGGTCAGCCAATGCTGGCGCACAAAGGTGTTCACGAAGGTCACGTTGCCGCTGAAGTTATCGCCGGCATGAAGCACTACTTCGATCCGAAAGTGATCCCATCAATCGCCTACACCGAGCCAGAAGTTGCCTGGGTGGGTCTGACTGAGAAAGAAGCGAAAGAGAAAGGCATCAGCTACGAAACCGCCACCTTCCCGTGGGCTGCTTCTGGCCGTGCTATCGCTTCCGACTGTGCAGACGGCGTGACCAAGCTGATCTTCGACAAAGAGACTCACCGCGTAATCGGTGGTGCGATTGTCGGTACCAACGGCGGCGAGCTGCTGGGTGAGATCGGTCTGGCAATCGAAATGGGTTGCGACGCTGAAGATATCGCGCTGACCATCCACGCGCACCCGACTCTGCACGAGTCAGTGGGCCTGGCGGCAGAAGTGTTCGAAGGCAGCATCACCGACCTGCCAAACGCGAAAGCGAAGAAGAAATAAGTTTCTTCCTGATTGCGAAACGCCTCCTCTGGAGGCGTTTTTTTTGTCTGGAGAAACAGCGCCGGGTGGCGCTGCGCTTACCCGGCCTGCCGTTTTACGGTGCGACAGGCTGCCAGGTGTTATCGGGATCGTACTCCTTTAGCGCCTGCGCTTTTTGCCCTGAATACTTGCCCAGATCCCTCTGATACACCTTGTCGTCCTGATTAATCACAAAGCTCATGACCCCCGTCTGACCATAGTCGACAGGCCAGGCAATCATCGCAAAGCCGTTATGTTTGTCCGGCAGGATGCGGAAGCGATATCCGTGATAGCCCGCGCCGGGCTCGGACGGGCTAAATGCCGGGCCGAGCGGGCTGGGCGCTTCGCCGGGCGCGGCTGGCCAGTAGAGGCCATCTTTTTTACCTTCTGAACTGACAATCTTCTGCGCGTAGGTTTGCGTCATCGCGTAGTAACTTTGCTGCGCGTCCACGTAGGCGTGGAGCGCTTCGATGGCGGCCAGCTCGTTGCGCCCGATCTCGCGGGTCAGGATCTCGTCGGCGCCCGCCTGAATATCAAACTGCCAGCCGTTCGCGGTCTTCACGATAGGGATAGGCAGCTGCCAGCTGTTCTCACCCACGACCAGGTGCGCCACATCGCCGCTTATCACCGTGTTGTGCCGCACCTTCCAGTCGCGAAGGAAGCGGTCGACCGCTTCAGGATCGACGCCTTCGGCAGGCAGGAAGTCGCGCCAGCTGTCGCCGAGCAGGCTGCTCATGGCGCTTTCATTGTGTTCGCCAATCGCAGCGGTCAGGGCATCGCTTGCCTGATCCGGTGTGCTGAAATGCTGCTGGGCCTGCGCGAGGGTGGATGCCATCAGCAACACGATCCCACTGAGTAATTGAGTCTTCATGTCGGTTCCCTTAACGATGACGGAATTCACGGTGCGCAGGGGCCTGCCGCGCCTCCAGGTTGCGCGACGCGAGCTGACGGCTCTGCGCACCGCGCTGCTGCTGCGCCTGCCAGTTGCCGGAACGACTGTCGTTGCCGCTCAGCGCGTTGGCGCGCGTCTGGCTGACGCGCTGGGATAGATTACGCTGCTGCACCTCCCGCTGCGGGGCGGCGTGTGAAGCCCGCAGCTCTTGCCTTTGCGGGGCCGCCTTGCGGTTCTCCCGCGCCTGCTGCACGTTTTCTCTTTTCGCGGTCTGCGCTTTACCGGTGTCGTACCCGCGATAGTTATTGCGCCGGGAAATCTGCTTCAGCTGCTGGTTCGCGGCCTGACGCTGGGCCTCTTTGGTGCCGCTGCGCGCCGTTTGCGGGAAGCTCTTCCCGGTGGATTTTTCCATTTGCGCCAGCGCTGCCTGACGCTGATTGTCGCGGCTGACCGATTTCTGCTGCGTTGAGCTCAGCCCCGTGGGCGTACTGGTGGAGTGGAAACGGGTGTTTAGCTGACTGTTCGGGTACGGCACCCCATCGCGATAGGCCGGGTTATGCTGCCAGGTCCGGTTCGCATCGGTCAGGTGTTGTCCGCTGATTTTATTAAAGTTATTTACGTTGATATTGATGTTGTTATCACCGTTGCGGTTATAGCCGCCGTGATGATCCCAGTCGTCATCGTGATGGTGGTGGTCCCAGTCATCGTCGTCATCCCAGTCGATATTGCTGAATATCGCATAGGTGGTTGCCACGCCGAGGCTAAACCCTAAGCCGTTAACAAAGCTGTTGGTGAACTGCTGGCCGGGTGAAGGCGGCAGATAGGTTGGCGGGTAGGCGGTATTCGGCCAGGTGCCGTACACCGTGTTCGGGTTATACGTCGGGACGTAAATCACCTGCGGGTCGGCAGATTCAATCTTGATCACCGTCGGGCTGGCGGTGGATGTGGTGGTGCTGGTGGTCGTGGTAGTTTGCGTAGCGGCGGTTTTGGCCGGAGCCGGTTTGGTCACGGTGGTGACCGTCTGCTGCGGGGTGGATTGCAATGCTCCGGTCTGCTGCGCCAGCAGGCGCAGGCGCTGTACGGAGTCCATCACGTCTTTAGGCTGGGCGAGAAACGCATCCCCCAGGCTTTGCACCCACGGCGGGTTTTCGCCCATCAGCGACATCAGCTGAGGGAAGGCGACCAGCGATTTCACGCTCGGATCCCACGGCTGGCCCGCAACGGCCTGAACGGCGGCATCGCCCTGCATTTTGGGGTTGTCCTTCGACCACTGCGCCGCCTGGATGACGTTCGCCGGATAGGTGGAGGCCATCAGGATTTGCGACAGCAGCGCGTCCGGGTAGAGCGCGATGGGCGCGACCCACTGGTCGATCTGCGCGGGCGTGTAGGTTGGAGCAACAACGGCCGCAGGCTGCGCGACTGGAGCTGGAGCAGCGGTAGCGGGTTGTTGAGCAACGGGGGCAGGGGTAACGGGGGTTTCCGTTGCGCGGCTTTTGACGAACATCGCGCCAGAGGCGGCAAACAGCCCGGCACTGCACAGAAGAACAAGCAGATGTGGCTTAAAGGGCAACTTCATAAAGTGACTCCAGAGAGAGCTTTGCCGTAAGGCGATACTGTTGCCGCGAGTATCATTTACCCGCTCGTTACAGTTTTGACTTTAATTGGGAAACCACACGATCTGACCCGATAAAGAGTGTGAGCATTTATGACACAATTATATCGGATGCCCGAAAAGTAGCTGGGTTTCAAAAGCCCGCTCACTCTATTCAGCGTTGAATTTTGTGCCTGAAATACGCCCGGATCCGCCGCTATACCATCCTTAACGATTCAGCAAATATTTTAATGTTGCTTTTTTGTAAACGGATTAACACTGTGCAGAAATCCTGCTATGCTGCCCGACGCGGTATCGGGCAATTACCCTACAAACTGCTGTCTCACAGGAGCGTGAAGAGAACGCCGGCCGCATATGACAATGAGAGCGAGGAGAACCGTCGTGCTAGAAGAATACCGTAAGCACGTAGCAGAACGTGCCGCCGAGGGAATTGTACCCAAACCTTTAGATGCAACCCAAATGGCCGCGCTCGTCGAGCTGCTGAAGAACCCGCCTGCGGGCGAAGAAGAATTCCTGTTAGATCTGCTGATTAACCGCGTACCGCCTGGCGTAGATGAAGCTGCCTACGTAAAAGCCGGATTCCTTGCTGCCGTTGCCAAAGGCGACGCAACCTCCCCACTGGTTTCTCCTGAAAAAGCCATTGAACTGCTCGGTACCATGCAGGGCGGCTACAACATTCATCCGCTGATTGACGCGCTGGACAACGACAAGCTGGCGCCGATTGCCGCCAAAGCGCTCTCTTCTACGCTGCTGATGTTCGATAACTTCTACGATGTGGAAGAAAAAGCCAAAGCGGGCAACGTCTACGCGAAGCAGGTGATGCAGTCCTGGGCTGATGCCGAATGGTTCCTGAACCGCCCGGCGCTGGCTGAAAAAATTACCGTTACCGTCTTCAAAGTGACCGGTGAAACTAACACCGACGACCTGTCTCCGGCACCGGACGCCTGGTCCCGTCCTGATATCCCTCTGCACGCGCTGGCGATGCTGAAAAACGCCCGCGAAGGCATCCATCCGGATCAGCCGGGCAGCGTTGGCCCGATCAAACAGATCGAAGCGTTAGCCGCTAAAGGCTTCCCGCTGGCCTACGTCGGCGACGTTGTGGGTACCGGTTCTTCCCGTAAATCCGCCACCAACTCCGTGCTGTGGTTCATGGGCGATGACATCCCTCACGTGCCAAACAAACGCGGCGGCGGCCTGTGCCTGGGCGGTAAAATTGCCCCTATCTTCTTCAACACCATGGAAGATGCAGGCGCGCTGCCAATCGAAGTGGACGTGAGCAACCTGAACATGGGCGACGTAATTGACGTCTACCCGTTCAAAGGCGAAGTGCGTAACCACGACACTAACGAACTGCTGGCGAGCTTCGAGCTGAAAACCGACGTGCTGATCGACGAAGTGCGCGCCGGTGGCCGTATCCCGCTGATCATCGGTCGCGGCCTGACCACCAAAGCGCGTGAAGCGCTGGGCCTGCCGCACTCTGACGTGTTCCGTCAGGCGAAAGACGTGGCGGAAAGCAGCCGCGGCTACTCCCTGGCGCAGAAAATGGTCGGTCGCGCATGCGGCGTAGCGGGCGTGCGTCCTGGCGCGTACTGCGAGCCGAAGATGACCTCCGTAGGTTCTCAGGACACCACGGGCCCAATGACCCGTGACGAACTGAAAGACCTGGCGTGCCTGGGCTTCTCGTCTGACCTGGTAATGCAGTCCTTCTGCCACACGGCGGCGTATCCGAAGCCGGTTGACGTCACCACGCACCACACGCTGCCGGACTTCATCATGAACCGCGGCGGTGTTTCTCTGCGTCCGGGCGACGGCGTTATCCACTCGTGGCTGAACCGTATGCTGCTGCCGGATACCGTGGGTACCGGCGGTGACTCCCATACCCGTTTCCCAATCGGGATCTCCTTCCCGGCGGGCTCTGGTCTGGTGGCGTTTGCCGCCGCGACCGGCGTGATGCCGCTGGACATGCCGGAATCGGTGCTGGTGCGCTTCAAGGGCAAAATGCAGCCGGGGATTACCCTGCGCGACCTGGTGCACGCAATCCCGCTGTACGCCATCAAACAGGGTCTGCTGACCGTTGAGAAGAAGGGCAAGAAAAACATCTTCTCTGGCCGCATTCTGGAAATTGAAGGTCTGCCGGATCTGAAAGTAGAGCAGGCGTTCGAGCTGACCGATGCCTCTGCCGAGCGTTCCGCTGCGGGCTGTACCATCAAGCTGAACCAGGCGCCAATCGAAGAGTACCTGACCTCCAACATCGTGCTGCTGAAGTGGATGATTGCAGAAGGCTACGGCGATCGCCGTACGCTGGAGCGTCGTATTCAGGGCATGGAAAAATGGCTGGCGGATCCGCAGCTGCTGGAAGCCGACGCTGACGCAGAGTACGCGGCGGTGATCGACATCGATCTGGCGGATATCAAGGAGCCAATCCTGTGTGCGCCAAACGATCCTGACGACGCGCGTCCGCTGTCTGCGGTGCAGGGTGAAAAAATCGATGAAGTGTTTATCGGTTCCTGCATGACCAACATCGGTCACTTCCGTGCGGCGGGTAAACTGCTGGATACGCACAAAGGTCAGCTGCCGACCCGTCTGTGGGTGGCGCCGCCAACCCGTATGGATGCGGCGCAGCTGACCGAAGAGGGCTACTACAGCGTATTCGGCAAGAGCGGTGCGCGTATCGAAATCCCTGGCTGTTCCCTGTGTATGGGTAACCAGGCGCGCGTGGCTGACGGTGCGACGGTGGTCTCCACCTCTACCCGTAACTTCCCGAACCGTTTAGGCACCGGAGCGAACGTTTTCCTGGCCTCTGCGGAGCTGGCGGCGGTTGCGGCGCTGATCGGCAAACTGCCAACGCCGGAAGAGTACCAGACCTTCGTGGCGCAGGTTGATAAGACGGCGGTGGATACCTATCGCTATCTGAACTTCGACCAGCTTTCTCAGTACACCGAGAAAGCCGACGGGGTTATCTTCCAGACGGCAGTATAAACAGCAAAACCGACTCCAAAGAGTCGGTTTTTAGTGTTTGCCCCCTCTCCCCGTGGGAGAGGGACGGGGTGAGGGCACCAGACCGCAGGGTCTTGCTCTCACTTTTTTATTTTCATTCCTCTACGCTCTCACGCTTTTTTTCTTCCTCTCTGCTGCGATAATTACCCTAATGGCTTTGCAGAGGAAAACACGATGGATTACGAATTTCTGCGCGACATCACCGGGGTGGTGAAAGTGCGTATGTCGATGGGCCACGAAGCGGTTGGGCACTGGTTTAACGAAGAGGTGAAAGAAAACCTGTCACTTCTTGACGAGGTTGAGCAGGCGGCCCGGACGGTAAAAGGCAGCGAGCGCTCCTGGCAGCGTGCGGGACATGAATACACGCTGTGGATGGATGGCGAAGAGGTCATGGTGCGCGCCAACCAGCTTGAGTTTTCAGGCGACGAGATGGAAGAGGGGATGAACTATTACGACGAAGAGAGCCTGTCGCTGTGCGGCGTTGAGGATTTTCTTTCGGTCGTGGCGGCCTACCGCGAGTTTATGAAACAGAAGTAACCTACCCCGGAGCGTCCCTGCTCCAGGCACCTTTACACGGCCGGGATATTGCGGCCGTAGTAGATTTCGCGCATCTCTTTCCAGAGCAGGTCGGTGATCGCCGTCCGCTCCTCTTCGCTCAGATCTTCAGGTCGGGTATGGAACATGTAGTGCTTAAGGTCGAACTCTTTAAGCATCATCTTGGTGTGGAAGATATTTTCCTGGTACACGTTCACGTCCAGCATGTCGTACAGCGATTTCATGTCGTCGGACATAAAGTTCTGAATCGAGTTGATCTCGTGGTCGATGAAATGCTTCATGCCGTTAATATCGCGCGTAAAGCCGCGCACGCGGTAATCGATGGTGACGATATCGGACTCAAGCTGGTGGATTAAATAGTTCAGCGCATTCAGCGGGGAGATCACGCCGCAGGTTGAGACTTCAATATCGGCGCGGAAGGTACACAGCCCGCCCTCCGGGTGGCTCTCCGGGTAGGTGTGTACGCAGATGTGGCTCTTATCGAGGTGCGCGACGACCACTTCCGGCAGCGGGCCAGGATGCTCGGTTTTATCAATAAGCTGTGGGTCGACCGGCTCTTCGCTCACCAGAATGGTGACGCTTGCCCCCTGCGGCTCATAGTCCTGGCGGGCGATATTGAGGATATTCGCGCCGATAATCGAGCAGGTCTCAGAGAGGATCTCCGTCAGGCGGTTGGCGTTGTAGAGTTCATCGATATAGGCGATATAACCATCGCGCTCTTCTGCCGTTTTGGCGTAGCAGATATCGTAAATACAAAAACTCAGGCTTTTGGTCAGGTTGTTAAAGCCATGCAGTTTAAGCTTTTTCAATTAGTTCACCCCCTCAGATGACAGTGCGTCCTGCAAATATTGCGGTAAGGCAAACGCTGCGGTGTGTACCGCCGGATTGTAATAACGGCATTTCAGTCCCGCCTGGTGGAAGCGTGCCTGAATGATTTCCGTCGAGAGATGGCGCAGCACCTCGTTGTCGGTGGCCCACGCAAACGTCATGACTCCGCCGTAATAGGTGGGAATGGCCGCCTGATAGAAGCTAACGTCGGAAAAATAGGTGCTGAGCTTGCGGTGGCTGTCGAGCGCTTCATCCTGTTGCAGGAAGCAGACGCCGTTCTGCGCCACGAAGATCCCGCCCGGCTTGAGGCAGCGCTTGCAGCCTTCGTAGAACGATGAGGTAAACAGCGACGCGCCGGGGCCAATCGGGTCAGTGCAGTCGGAGATAATCACATCGAAGGTTTGCGAGGTCTGGTTAACAAAGTTTACGCCGTCGTCGATCACGAGGGTAAAGCGCGGATCGTCATAGCTTCCGGCATTGTGGTTTGGCAGGTACTGGCGGCAGAAAGAGACCACCCCGGCGTCGATCTCCACCATGGTGATGGATTCAACGGTTTTATGGCGAGACACTTCGCGCAGCATCGCGCCGTCGCCGCCGCCGATGATCAGCACATGCTTTGCGTGGCCGTGAGCCAGCAGGGGAACGTGGGTCATCATCTCGTGATAGATAAACTCGTCGCGCTCGGTGGTCTGCACCACGCCGTCGAGCGCCATCACGCGGCCAAAGGCGGCGTTTTCGAAGATGATGAGATCCTGATGATCGGTTTTCTCGTGATAAAGCACGTTATCAACGGCAAAGTACTGACCAAACTGGTCATGCAGCGTTTCATGCCATACCGTTTTTTCGGACATGGGTGATACCTCTTTCGTTAACATCCATTATCGACAGCAGAATGGCGCAACCACTGACCGCGATAAGGCGGCCAGCCGGACAACGAGAGGCGTCGGGAATTATTTGACGTAGGCGAGCAGGCTAAGTGAATCGCGAGCCAGCGCTTTGCATTTCTTGGCAGTGGGAATGCCGATACCGCTTAAATCACGGTAGCTGTCTTCACCGAGCGCCTTCATGTCGAAGCTATCGTAGTTGCTGAGATCCCATTGGTTCTGCTGGGCAAAAAAGACCAGTGCGCGACGAATCTGCCCGTTGGGTAAATTCTGGTAACCACAATCGTTTTTCAGGAATACAAAAACCGCCGTTAAATCGGCCATATCTTCCGCTTCATTTTCACTTAGCGCATAACTGTTCGCACACATTGCCATCAGGCTGCTGAACAAAATTGTCCTGAAAAACGTCTTCATTGCTTCTACCACTGCGTCACGGAAAATTAACGTTAGCATACTTGATGCCAACGCGACGATCTTTATTATCTCGGCGTTGCTTGACCTTCCGGTAAGGGGAGGGTTTAAGCTCAATTAATCGCCTGCTGGAAATAAGGAAATGAACATGCAACGCCGTGATTTTTTGAAATATTCCGTTGCGCTGGGGGTTGCCAGCGCATTACCACTCTGGAGCCGTGCCGCTTTCGCTGCCGACAGACCCGCGCTGCCGATTCCGGATCTGCTTGCCGCCGACGCCCGTAGCCGCATTCAGCTCGTCGTTCAGGCAGGTAAAACCACCTTTGGGCCGCACACCGCGTCAACCTGGGGCTATAACGGCAATCTGCTCGGCCCGGCTATTCAGCTACGCAAAGGCAAAGCCGTCACCGTCGATATTCATAACACTCTGGCGGAAGAAACGACCGTTCACTGGCACGGGCTGGAGGTCGCGGGTGAAGTGGACGGCGGTCCGCAGGGCATTATCAAGCCTGGCGGCAAGCGCAGCGTGACCTTCACGCCCGACCAGCGCGCCGCGACCTGCTGGTTCCATCCGCATCAGCATGGCAAAACCGGCCATCAGGTCGCGATGGGTCTGGCGGGCCTGGTATTGATTGAAGATGACGAAAGCCGCCTGCTGCGCCTGCCCAAACAGTGGGGCATCGACGATATTCCGGTGGTTGTGCAGGACAAGAAATTCACCGCCGACGGGCAAATTGACTACCAGCTGGACGTGATGAGCGCGGCGGTAGGCTGGTTCGGCGACACGCTGCTGACCAACGGCGCGATTTATCCTCAGCACGCCGCGCCGAAGGGCTGGCTGCGTTTGCGCTTGCTGAACGGCTGTAACGCCCGTTCCCTGAATTTTGCCGCCAGCGATAAGCGCCCGCTGTACGTGGTGGCCAGCGACGGTGGCCTGCTGGCCGAGCCGGTGAAGGTGACGGAACTGCCGATGCTGATGGGCGAGCGTTTTGAAGTGCTGGTGGACATCAGCGACGGCAAAGCCTTTGATATCGTCACGCTGCCGGTGAGCCAGATGGGGATGACCGTTGCGCCGTTTGATAAGCCCCATCCGGTGCTGCGCATTCAGCCGCTCCAGATTGCCGCCTCCGGCATCCTGCCGGATACCTTAGCCACCATGCCCGCGCTGCCAGCGCTTGAGGGGCTTACCCAGCGTAAACTTCAGCTTTCAATGGATCCGATGCTCGACATGATGGGGATGCAGGCGCTGATGAAAAAATACGGCAATCAGGCGATGGCCGGTATGCACCACGGGCAGATGATGGGCCATATGAATAGGGATCACGGCAAGATGGGCGGAATGGATCACGGCGCGCACGGCTTTGATTTCCACAACGCCAACCGCATCAACGGCCAGGCGTTTGATATGAACACGCCGATGTTCGCCGCCGCCAAAGGTCAGTACGAGCGCTGGGTGATTTCAGGTGAGGGCGACATGATGCTGCACCCGTTCCACATCCACGGCACGCAGTTCCGCATTCTGTCTGAGAACGGTAAGGTGCCGGCCGCGCATCGCGCGGGCTGGAAGGATACGGTCAGGGTTGAAGGCGGCGTGAGCGAGGTGCTGGTGAAGTTTGACCACGACGCGCCGAAGGCGTTTGCGTACATGGCGCACTGTCATCTGCTGGAGCATGAAGATACGGGGATGATGCTCGGGTTTACCGTATAAAAAAAGCCGGGTGGCGGCTACGCCTTACCCGGCCTACATTTCGCAGGTGCGGCCTGATGCCCTCACCCTAACCCTCTCCCACAGGGAGAGGGAATAACCATAAAAAACGGCAACCGAGGTTGCCGTTTTGCGTTTTATTTTGCGTCATCCGGCAACGCATACGCGACGATATAGTCGCCCATCTTCGTGCCAAACGAACCGTGACCGCCCGCAGAGATGACAACGTACTGCTTGCCATTCACTTCATAGGTCATCGGGGTTGCCTGTCCACCGGCTGGCAGACGGCCCTGCCACAGTTTCTCACCGTTGGTCATGTTGTACGCGCGCAGGTAGTTATCTGCGGTTGCCGCGATGAACAGCACGTTACCGGCGGTAGAGATTGGGCCACCCAGCATTGGCATACCCATATTGAACGGTACAGGAACCGGCATCGGGAACGGCATGCTGTCCTGAGGCGTACCAATACGTTTTTTCCACACGATCTGGTTGGTTTTCAGATCCAGACCGGAGATATAACCCCAGGCAGGCTGTTTACACGGCAAACCAAACGGAGACAGGAACGGGTTCAGGGTCACGCCATACGGTACGCCGTACTGCGGCTGAATACCGGCTTCGGTGCCAGAACCTTTCGCGTCTTTCGGCTGCTCCATTGGGTTGCCCGGACCGCGTGGGATCAGACGGGAAACAAACGGCAGCGCCATCGGGTTGGCAATCGCCACCTGACGGTTCGGGTCAACGGAGATCCCGCCCCACTCGAACATCCCCAGGTTACCCGGGAAGACCAGCGTGCCCTGCTCAGACGGCGGCGTGAAGATACCTTCGTAGCGCAGCTGATGGAACATCACGCGGCACACCAGCTGGTCAAACATCGTGGCCCCCCACATGTCTGCCCCGCTGAGGTCTTTCTTCGGACGGAAGCTCAGGTCAGAGAACGGCTGCGTTTTAGAAACGTAGTCGCCTTTCGCGGCGCCCTGCGGAACCGGTTTTTCCGGTGCAGGCACAACCAGCTTACCGTTGCTGCGATCCAGCACGAAGATGTTGCCGGTTTTCGCCGGAGCGTAGATCACCGGAACGGTTTTGCCGTTAACGTTGATATCCGCCAGGGTCGGCTGGGACGGCATATCCATATCCCACAGATCGTGGTGTACGGTCTGGTAGCTCCATGCCAGCTTACCGGTGGTGGCGTTCAGCGCTACGATGGCGCTCGCGTAACGCTCCTGCTCTGGCGTGCGGTTACCGCCCCAGATATCCGGCGTGCTCACACCCATCGGCAGGTAGACCAGGTCCAGCTTCGCGTCATACGCGGCCGGTGCCCAGGAGTTTGGCGAGTTAAAGGTAAAGGTGTGCTCGTCCGACGGGATCGCGTTTGGATCTTTCGCGCCCGGATCGAAGGCCCACAGCAGTTTACCGGTGTTCACGTCGAAACCACGGATAACGCCGGAGGTTTCGCGGGTAGAGAAGTTATCCGTTACCGACCCGGCAATCACGATGGTTTTATCGGTGATGATTGGCGGAGAGGTTGGCTCATACAGACCCGGCGTGGTGTCCGGCATATTGGTCTGAAGATTCAGGATCCCTTTGTTGGCAAAGGTTTCGCACAGCTTGCCCGTTTCGGCATTGATGGCAAACAGACGGCCATCGTTCACCGGCAGCATAATGCGGCGAGGGCAGTCGGCGACCACCTCAGGGCTGGCGTTATCCGCACGCGCTTCGTGGTAAGAGACACCACGGCAGGTGACGTGCTGGAAGGACGGGTTAGAGTTCAGCTGCGGATCGAAGTGCCACTTCTCTTTACCGGTCGCGGCATCAAGCGCGAACAGACGCTGGTGCGCGGTGCAGAGATAAAGCATGTTGCCGACTTTAATCGGCGTCACTTCGTTGGTCAGTTCACCCGGATCGTTCGGCATCTTCAGGTCGCCGGTACGGAATACCCAGGCTTCCTTCAGATTTTTAACGTTATCCGCGTTGATCTGCTTCAGTGGGGAGTAGCGTTGACCTTCCTGGTTACGACCGTAGGCCGGCCAGTCACCGTCTGCCACCTGCGAAATCGCCGCCGCAGGGGTGGATTCCGTATTCAGCGTGCCGTTGATCTCCTGCGGGTCGTTAAAGCCAGCCCAGGTCAGGATACCGCCGCTGATCAGCAGTGCCACCACCAGCGCCGCAACGGCACCGCTGGACGGCACCCACAGGCGACGCCAGACGAAAGGCAAAATCAGCCAGATACCAAAGAAGACCAGAATGTCACTGCGCGGCGTCAGTGCCCAGAAGTCGAAGCCGACTTCCCAGACGCCCCAGATCATGGTGGCAAGAAGTAATGCAGCGTAAAGCCACAGTGCTGATTGCTTTCTGCGCCACAGCAGGACGGTTACGCCCACCATCACCAGACCCGCAATCGGGTAGTACCAGGAGCCGCCAATCGCGACCAGCCATACGCCACCGATTAACAAATAGAGCGCGCAAAAGGCTGCGAACGCTGCTGTTAATGTCACCAGTAGACGCGGCTGTTTACTTTGTATTTCAGCCATAGAAAAGTACTCGTCAGTTTTGTTAATTATTTGCTAGCAATTAATTATAGGTATTAACAAGTGTGATCGGAATCACAAAAACTGCTTTTATAACTCATGCGCCAGGGTTATCCATTTGCTGTTATAATGCCCCGCTTGCGAATCGATGCCGGAATGAGCAATACCAGCATTGAAAGATTTTCATTAAAATCATACGGTTAGTAATATGAAACATACTGTTGAAGTGATGATCCCGGAAGCCGAGATCAAAGCACGTATCGCCGAATTGGGTCGTCAAATCACCGAACACTACAAAGACAGCGGCAGCGAAATGGTGCTGGTAGGTCTGTTACGTGGCTCTTTCATGTTCATGGCGGACCTGTGCCGTGAAGTGCAGGTGTCCCATGAGGTCGATTTTATGACCGCCTCCAGCTACGGCAGCGGCATGTCCACAACCCGTGATGTGAAAATCCTGAAAGATCTGGATGAAGATATTCGTGGCAAAGATGTGTTGATCGTCGAAGACATCATCGACTCCGGCAACACGCTCTCTAAAGTGCGCGAGATCTTAAGCCTGCGCGAGCCTAAGTCGCTGGCAATCTGTACGCTGCTGGATAAACCCGAGCGCCGCGAAGTGCAGGTGCCCGTGGAGTTTGTGGGCTTCTCCATTCCGGACGAATTCGTGGTCGGCTACGGCATTGACTACGCGCAGCGTTATCGCCATCTGCCGTATGTTGGCAAGGTTGTGATTCTGGACGAGTAGTTGCGGGCTGATGCCCTCACCCCGGCCCTCTCCCACAGGGAGAGGGTGAAAATCCCCGGCTTTATTTGTGGTTCACGTGCTTAAGCTTGAGGTTGGCAATCCCTGAACGGTAGCGCTGCTCCAGCGTTTCACGATTGGTGGCGGTCACTTCCAGATTGCGCAGCAGGCCGTCATGAATACCGTACGCCCAGCCGTGTACAGATACCTTCTGGCCGCGCTTCCACGCCGATTGCATGATGGTGGAGTGTCCCAGGTTATAAACCTGCTCCATCACGTTAAGCTCGCACAGGGTGTCAAGGCGACGCTCCTGCGGCATTTCGCCCAGCAGTGAGCTATGTTTGAACCAGATATCGCGGATGTGCAGCAGCCAGTTATCAATAAGACCCAGTTCCGGGTTTTCGACCGCCGCCTGCACGCCGCCGCAGCCGTAGTGGCCGCATATAATGATATGTTCGACTTCCAGCACCTCGACCGCGTACTGAACCACCGAGAGGCAGTTGAGATCCGTATGAATCACCAGGTTGGCGACGTTACGGTGAACAAATAATTCGCCCGGCTCCAGGCCGGTCAGACGCTCGGCAGGTACGCGGCTGTCGGAACAACCAATCCACAAAAAGCGCGGGTTTTGCGCTTGCGCCAGTTTCTCGAAAAAGCCGGGATCCTCTTCCACCAGCATCTTTGACCATAGTGCATTGTTGCTGATGAGTGTATCTATGTCATTCATGGAGGTTAACGACCTGTAACCGAGTGATTGCGTTGCGCTACTATAGGGTAACCCGACTTTTAATGAAACCACACAACGTGTGTCAGAACTATAGGTAAGTTTAATTCATGGCAATAGCACTGGAGCTTGAACAGCTTAAGAAAACCTATCCGGGCGGCGTCCAGGCGCTGCGCGGAATCGATCTTAAAGTCGAGGCGGGGGATTTTTACGCCCTGCTGGGGCCGAACGGGGCGGGTAAGTCCACCACCATCGGCATTATCAGTTCGCTGGTGAACAAAACCTCTGGCCGGGTGAGCGTGTTTGGCTACGACCTGCAAAAAGACGTGGTGAACGCCAAGCGCCAGCTCGGGCTGGTGCCACAGGAGTTTAACTTCAACCCGTTTGAAACCGTGCAGCAGATCGTCGTCAACCAGGCGGGCTATTACGGCGTTGAGCGCAAAGAGGCGATGGAGCGCAGCGAGAAGTACCTCAAACAGCTCGACCTGTGGGAGAAACGCAACGAACGCGCACGGATGTTATCCGGCGGGATGAAGCGCCGCCTGATGATCGCTCGCGCGCTGATGCACGAGCCAAAACTGCTGATCCTTGACGAGCCCACCGCGGGCGTAGATATCGAACTGCGCCGTTCCATGTGGGGCTTCCTGAAAGATCTGAACGACAAAGGCACCACCATTATTCTGACCACCCACTATCTCGAAGAGGCGGAAATGCTGTGCCGCAATATCGGCATCATTCAGCACGGCGAGCTGGTGGAGAACACCTCCATGAAGGCGCTGCTCTCCAAGCTGAAGTCAGAGACCTTTATTCTCGATCTGGCGGCGAAAAGCCCGCTGCCGAAGCTCGAAGGGTACAACTATCGTCTGGTGGATACCTCTACGCTTGAAGTGGAAGTGCTGCGCGAGCAGGGGATCAACAGCGTCTTTGCGCAGCTCAGCGCGCAGGGCGTGCAGGTCTTGAGTATGCGTAACAAAGCCAACCGACTGGAAGAGCTGTTTGTCTCTCTGGTGCATGAAAAACAAGGAGACAAGGCATGACGCATCTTTACTGGGTTGCGCTGAAAAGTATCTGGGCAAAAGAGATCAACCGCTTCATGCGCATCTGGGTGCAAACCCTGGTGCCGCCGGTGATCACCATGACGCTCTACTTCATCATCTTCGGTAACCTGATTGGCTCCCGAATTGGTGAGATGCACGGCTTCACCTATATGCAGTTTATCGTGCCGGGCCTGATCATGATGGCGGTGATCACCAACGCCTACGCCAACGTGGCCTCGTCTTTCTTTAGCGCCAAGTTCCAGCGCAATATTGAAGAGCTGCTGGTGGCGCCGGTGCCGACGCACGTCATTATCGCAGGCTACGTCGGCGGTGGCGTGGCGCGCGGGCTGTGCGTCGGCGTGCTGGTCACGGCGATCTCGCTGTTCTTCGTCCCGTTCCAGGTTCACTCCTGGCTGTTTGTCGCGCTCACGCTGCTGCTGACGGCGATCCTGTTCTCGCTGGCGGGTCTGCTGAACGCCGTGTTCGCGAAAACTTTCGATGATATCAGCCTGATCCCGACCTTCGTGCTGACGCCGCTGACCTACCTCGGCGGGGTGTTCTACTCCCTGACGCTGCTGCCGCCGTTCTGGCAGGCGCTGTCGCACCTGAACCCGATTGTCTACATGATCAGCGGCTTCCGCTTTGGCTTCCTCGGCATTACCGACGTGCCGCTGTTTACCACGGTTGCCGTGCTGGTGGTCTTCATCGTCGCGTTTTATCTTCTGTGCTGGTATCTGATCCAGCGCGGGCGCGGACTGCGCAGCTAACCGCTCGCCCGGCGCAATCTGCGTGCCGGGCGCTTTTCTTTGATTACTATCACCTCAGGCTAACATTCACTCCGCTAAACTAGTCGCCTGCTAAGGGGAGGACGTTATGTTGGGTTGGGTCATTACTTGCCACGATGATAAAGCACAGGTGCTGCTTGACCGCCTGGAGAAGCGCTATGGCCCTCTGGTGCAGTGCCGGGCGGTCAACTACTGGCGCGGGCTGAGCAGCAATATGCTGAGCCGCATGATGTGCGATGCGCTGCACCAGACGGATTCCGGTGACGGGGTTATCTTCTTAACCGACAACACCGGCGCGGCGCCGTACCGGGTGGCGGCGTTGATGAGCCATAAGCATGACAACTGCGAAGTTATTTCCGGCATCAGCTGGCCGCTGCTTGAGGCCATGTTCAGCCAGCGCGAAACGTTAAGCAGCAGTGAATTTCGTGACGCCATTGTCAGACAGGGCGGGCCGGACGTCAGCAGCCTGTGGCACCAGCAGCAGAAAAATCCACCCTTTGTGCTGCTGCACGATCTCTACTCGCTGTAGCCCGCTATTCATAATCCATCTGGAACGTCGCCACGGCGTTGAAGCTGCCCGCTTTCAGCGTGCCGCCTGCCGTTAAAAGCTGGGCGGTGAAATTAAGATTTGCCAGAGATGACCAGTCGTTGCTGCGATCGTAAACGATCGGTTCGGCACTGTTGGGAATGACCAGCACGGATTGGTCGGTGTTCATTATCTTCACGCTAACGCCGTCGGCGCTTCCACTGCTTTTACCCAGCTTCAGTTTGTCGCCTGAGACATAAGGCGAGGTCATGGAGATTTTCAGCTTCGGCGTATAGCAGTTTTGCAGGGTGATGGCGAAGGGGATCGCGGGCGTATTGCCGTTTTTCACGTCGTTAATCCAGTAATCGCCCAGACTGACGTTATTTCCTGACACGGTATTACCCTGCGCAACGCCAAACGAGCAGCTGCTGGCCGGAACGGTAAATTGCAGCGTGCTGGTGGTGGACGTAAAGTAAATGCTGGCCTGACTGGTTGGCCCGATACGAAACTCAGCGAGATCCCCAGGTATTGCAGTCCCCATGTTCAGCCCTTTCTGTGGCTTAAACTCCGGCGTCACCCACAGGGTAAATTTCAGCTTCCACTGGCTGTCGCAGTCGGTATAGGGCGGGTTACCGCTTTGCGAAGGCACCGTGTTGTCCGTGCCGTTGGCCCCTTTTATAAACAGATCGATGGCAGGGTGGGACGACCCACATCCGTCAGACACCAGGCAGACCAGCTCGACCGTATAATCGATACCTTTTACCGTGGTTTTGATCAGCGCATTCCCTTCCGGGGTGCTGTAGTTCTGGTCGAGATTGCTCCCGGCCATGTTAATAAAGTGAACGGTATTGTCGTAGGGCGTCCAGTTTTTGCAGCCGACGGGGTCATTCGTAATAAACTGAATGAGCCAGGTATAGCTCACGCCAAGGTTCGTTGGGGCGCTGACCTGGTTGGTGGTTAAATTCAGCAACGGCGAGCTGCCCGTAGTGTATGTTCCTTTGTTCGTGCTGTGTATGTAGCAGCTTTGATCGGCAAAGACCGGGCGGCTGAGCAGGGCGAAAAGCGCGAGCAGCGCCAGCATAAACAGGGGACGAAAAGCGATATTTTTCATTTGTTGCAGAACCTGAAAACAAAAAAAAGCATTGTCGAACGAAGGATGCCCGACAACACTTTTTGATTTCACTGATAGGTCACCATGAACGTTACCAGGGACGTCACCGCACCAGGCGTGACATCAGCAATGGTTTTATCATCGGCAATAACAATACGCGCATTCATATCCAGCGCGCCCGTACCAGAACTTATCGTAACGTCCTGTTTAGGCTGAGTCGTACAGCTCAGAACCGAACCGGCGTCAGCAGCACCTTTCCACACTTCAAAGGCGGTTCCGTTGGTGGAGCCAAACCGGTCGCTGGAGGCGGTTGAACAGTTACTACCCGCACCCGGGGTAAGCTGCACTTCCGCGTTCTTCACGCCAGAACAGCCGCTGAAGCTCAGCTTGAAGGCTTCGATACGACTTTTCGCGGTCAGATCGGATCTGAACACATCGCCAAAACTGATCTCTGACGATGGGTTGCCCGTCGCGTCGTGGATCTCTGCGGTACAGGTACCCGGAACCACGTTGGTTTCAAACGTTGCCGTCAAACTGGTGGTGCCGGTAATTTGCGCTTGCGCGGCGAACGCCAAAAAACTGCCGCAAATTGCTAAAGTTAAAGCCGAAATATGTTTACGCATTACTTTTTCCTTTCCCTGTAAGTTATTCATAGCTGAAGTTAAACGTGGCAATCGCGCGGAATGAGCCTGTTGCAGCCTGATTAGCCGCGGTTTCAACCATCGTTGCGACCAGTCCCACTTCTTTTGCTGTGATTTCATCCGGGGTCCAGACTAACCGCTTGCTGTCATCCGTTGAGTTGATGACGAAAGGGGCATCCGGCGCGGAAGAGCGTGCAATTGAAAGCCCCACGTTGGCGGCACCACCGGCTTCTGTTCCCACGCTGTTCACGATGGCCGTGTTCAGGCTATCGACAACAGTTCCGCTCACTACGGTTTTCAACGCAGTCAGGCTGGAAGGACATTCAGTAATGACCAACTTGAAGTTTTCTTTTGCTCCACCCGTTGCAATGGTGTCAACGCGCGTATTACCGTTGGCGCCAATGGCAATGGTGTTATTTGTACCGTCACCTGTACCGCCATCAATTTTAATATCGCAGGTGGTTTCCCGGATATTTGCACTGAAAGTCAGGTCAAGGTTTTCGGGTAATGCTGCCAACTTACTGAT
>NZ_JAKCMV010000089.1 GCF_021440515.1 Enterobacter asburiae
ACCGTGCCGTCGGCGGATCTGGCGGGCCTGAAGGACGGCGACGCCAGCGTGCAGGTCAGCGTGACTAACGTGAACGGCAACGGCGCCTCGGCGGGACGCGAGTACAGCGTTGACGCCACCGCGCCGTCCGTCACCATCAACACCGTTGCCGGGGACGACGTGGTCAACGCGGCGGAAACGAAGGCCGATCTGACCCTCAGCGGTACCAGCACGGCGGAAGCGGGCCAGACGGTGACCGTCACCCTGAACGGTAAATCCTATACCGCCAAAGTCGGCGCGGACGGGACCTGGACGCTGGACGTTCCGGCGGCGGACGTCGGCGCGCTGGCGGACGGCACGGCGAGCATCACCGCGTCCGTAAGCGACAAGGCGGGCAACCCGGCCTCGGCTAACCACACCCTGACGGTGGATGCGACCGTGCCGGTCGTGACCATCAACACCGTGGCGGGCGACGACGTGATTAACGCCACCGAGCACGGCCAGGCGCAGATTATCAGCGGTTCGGCGACGGGCGCGGCGGCGGGCGACAAGGTCACCGTGACGGTTGGCGGCAGGGACTACACCACCGTGCTGGACGCGGCGGGCAACTGGAGCGTGGGCGTGCCGGCGGGCGTGGTTTCCGCGCTCTCCGACGGCAAGGTGACGGTGAGCGTCAGCGTGACCGACGCGGCGGGCAACACCGGCAGCGGCACGCGCGACGTGACCGTGGAGACCGGGCTGCCGTCGCTGAACTTTGACGCGATTTCCGGCGATAACGTGCTGAACGCGGTGGAAAAAGGCCAGGATCTGAGCGTGAGCGGCACCAGCGCCAACCTGAGCGAAGGCACCACCGTCACCGTGACCCTGAACGGCAAGCAGTACACCGCCACCACGGCGGCGGACGGCAGCTGGAGCCTGACGGTGCCGGCGGCGGATCTGGCGGCGCTGGGCGAGGCAAATTACACCCTGAGCGCGGCGGCGACCAACGGCGTGGGCAACAGTATCAGCAATACCGCGAACCTGCAGGCAGATACCGCCCTGCCGACCGTGACCATTAACACCGTGGCGGGGGATAACGTGATCAACGCCGCCGAGGTGGCGGTGGATCAGGCCATCAGCGGCAAGGTTGCCCACGCGGAAGCGGGCAACACCGTGACGGTGACCATTGGCGGCAACACCTACACCGCCACGGTGCAGAGCGATCTGACCTGGACGGTGAACGTCCCGGCCGACGTGCTGGAGGCGCTGGGCAACGGCGGCCTGACCGTCACCGCGAGCGTGACCAACGGCCACGGCAACAGCGGAAGCGGCGAGCGCGA
>NZ_JAKCMV010000090.1 GCF_021440515.1 Enterobacter asburiae
ACCATCATACACTAAATCATTAAGTTGGCAGCATCACCGATTTTTTAAACATATAAAATACCATCAATGAAGTGATTAAGAAGTTATAGAGTAACAGAGAATTAATAAGATTCTTTTCTCTGAGACGCCAGAATATTTGTTCTGGCGTCTGATTTTGAGTTTATTTGACTAATGAAAATAGATCATTGAGTGATTCGCTCATCGACGGATGAGTAAATATCTGATCGCGTAATATGCTATAAGGCAGCCCGGCATCCATCACCATTTTCACTATATTGATCATCTCGTGGGAGTCAATACACAGCAGTGATGCTCCTAATATACGTTGGGTTTTATTATCAACAATCGCTTTTAATACCCCACGGGTATCGTTCATCACTCTGGCGCGCGGAATTGCAGCTACAGGCAATGTCACCACCTGAATATCAGCACCACTCTCTCTGGCTTGTTCTTCTGTCATACCAACCCTGGACAGGGGCGGTGTCATAAATACGGAATAAGGCACATTTTTCCGATCATCAGTACTACGTTTGCCTTCACCCAGTAACTCATCACGTACAATGCGGTAATCATCCAGTGATATGTAAGTAAATTGCAGCCCGCCGGTAACATCTCCCATCGCCCAAATATTGTCTGCGGTGGTATGTAATCGCTTGTCAACGACAATTGCCCCGCGCTCGTTTACTGCGATACCGGCATTTTCTGGATGTAACGAAGCGGTAGCCGGTTGACGACCGGAAGCTATTAACAGTGCATCCACCGCCAGTTGGGCGTGCTCGCTATGCACTTGCACTTGATTTTCATGGTGACTGATTCGCTCCACATGGGCATTGAGGATAATATCGACGCCCTGATCGCGTAAAATCGTCGCGATATTATCAGCAATATCCCGATCTTCCCGAGGCAAAAACAGCGAAGCTGCCTCTAAAATGGTTACTTTGCTGCCAAAATTAGCGAACATAGAGGCGAACTCAACGCCAATATATCCGCCGCCCAAAATACCTAAATGCCCAGGCAATTCTTTTAGATTAAGTAATCCGGTGCTGTCATATACACCAGGCGTGGTGGTAATTCCAGGAATTGGCGGAACCACGGCTTGTGCACCGGTATTAATAAAAATTTTCTCGCCATGAATCTCCAAATTTCCCTCAGGCCGATGAACACGCAGGCTATGATTATTGATAAACTCCGCCTGGCCGTCGATCACGTCGATATTGGGCATATCCGCAAGATTATGAAAATTCTTATTACGTAAAAAATTAACCACTTCATTTTTACGCTGTATGGCACGGACAAAATCTGTGTGCTGCTGTGCGTCATGAACCAATGTTTTGGTTGGGATACAGCCGATATTAATACAGGTCCCGCCATACATTGCATTTGATTGTTCGATGAGAGCCACACGCCAACCTGCTTTTGCCAGCGTGACGGCTAATGTTTTTCCAGCCTTGCCAAAACCAATAATAACTGCCTGATATTTATTCATGATGATTTCCTGTCGAAACGCGTTCATTTGACATCATGACTATAGACGCAAAAGGTGATGCTGCCAACTTACTGATTTAGTGTATGATGGTGTTTTTGAGGTGCTCCAGTGGCTTCTGTTTGGCTTTGTTGAATAAATCGAACTTTTGCTGAGTTGAAGGATCAGATCACGCATCTTCCCGACAACGCAGACCGTTCCGTGGCAAAGCAAAAGTTCAAAATCACCAACTGGCCCACCTACAATAAAGCCCTCATCAACCGTGGCTCCATAACTTTCTGGCTGGATGATGATGAATCACCACGCGTTTAACAGACACCTCAGAGTCATTTAAGATGACTTAAAGAGAGGTGCCCATGAGCGGTAAGCGTTATCCTGAAGAGTTTAAAACTGAAGCAGTCAAACAGGTTGTTGATCGCGGTTATTCTGTTGCCAGCGTTGCAACACGTCTCGATATCACCACCCACAGCCTTTATGCCTGGATAAAGAAGTACGGTCCGGATTCTTCCACTAATAAAGAACAGTCAGATGCTCAGGCCGAGATCCGCCGTCTCCAGAAAGAGCTGAAACGGGTTACCGACGAACGGGACATATTAAAAAAAGCCGCGGCGTACTTCGCAAAGCTGTCCGACTGAGGTACGCCTTTATCCGTGACAACTCCTGTTGCTGGCCTGTTCGCCTGCTCTGTCGGGTGCTGGATGTTCATCCCAGTGGTTTTTACGCCTGGCTTCAGCAGCCGCATTCACAACGCCATCAGGCAGACCTGAGACTGACAGGACAGATTAAACAGTTCTGGCTGGAATCGGGATGCGTCTATGGTTATCGCAAAATCCATCTGGATCTGCGTGACAGCGGGCAACAGTGCGGAGTAAACAGAGTCTGGAGACTGATGAAACGTGTCGGAATAAAGGCTCAGGTCGGATACCGAAGCCCGCGGGCACGTAAAGGCGAGGCCAGTATCGTGTCACCCAACAGGCTCCAGCGACAGTTCAATCCGGATGCTCCTGATGAGCGTTGGGTAACGGACATAACCTACATCAGGACCCACGAAGGCTGGCTGTATCTTGCCGTTGTTGTTGATCTGTTCTCACGAAAAATGATCGGCTGGTCCATGCAATCCCGGATGACAAAGGACATTGTCCTGAACGCACTGCTGATGGCTGTATGGCGGCGTAATCCCGAAAAACAGGTGCTGGTTCATTCGGATCAGGGCAGTCAGTACACAAGCCATGAGTGGCAGTCGTTCCTGAAATCACACGGCCTGGAGGGTAGCATGAGCCGTCGCGGTAACTGCCATGATAATGCGGTTGCAGAAAGTTTTTTCCAGTTGTTGAAACGTGAACGGATAAAGAAAAAGATCTACGGAACGCGGGAAGAAGCCCGCAGTGATATTTTTGATTACATCGAAATGTTTTATAACAGTAAGCGTCGGCATGGTTCTAGCGAACAGATGTCACCGACAGAATATGAAAACCAGTATTATCAACGGCTCGGAAGTGTCTAGATTATCCGTGGCGATTCACCGGGGCAAACAGGCCGATCAGGAACGACATAAGAAAGTTCTGTATTACCGACAGGTCAAGAAACTGAGCATAAGAGAAACTGCTGAAGCCACCAGTTACAGTACATCTCAGGTCTGCAGGGTTCAGGCCCTGTTCAGGCCTGAAAATTAAGCACATTTTCTGAGGCTGGAAATCAACTCATGCTGACAGCCTGAGCCTGTTGGCATGGTAAGCAATGTGCTCACCAATAAAGCTGGAAATGAAATAATAGCTGTGGTCGTATCCAGTATGATATCGGAACGACGCATTGAGGTTCATCTCATTGCATACTCTCTCAAGGATTTTGGTGCGCAGTTGCTCTTCATAAAAGGCGTCACTCAGCCCCTGATCAATGAAGATTTCTGGTAATTTTTCACCCTGTAAAATGAGGCTGACTGGATCGTAGGCTTCCCACGTTTTTCTGTTTTCACCCAGGTAAGCGCTAAATGCCTGTTGCCCCCATGGCACCTGAGAAGGCGATACTATCGGGGAAAATGCTGATACGCTCACATATTCACCAGGATTTCGCAGAGCCAGCACCAGAGCACCCAGCCCTCCCATAGAATGACCGGATATAGATTTTCTTGCCGTTGCAGGAAAATGATTCATGACGACATCCGGAAGCTCTCTGAGAATATAGTCATACATCCTGTAATGAACATTCCACGGCTGTTCCGTCGCGTTCAGATAAAAACCGGCCCCCTGGCCAAGATCGTAACTGTCGGCATCCGGGACATTATTACCCCGGGGACTGGTATCCGGGACAACAACGATGACGTTATGCCGGGCTGCATAATGCTGCATACCTGATTTGGTGATGAAATTCTGCTCAGTACAGGTCAGGCCCGACAACCAGTATAGTACCGGCAGTTTTTCTGTTACTGCTTTGGGAGGAAGATACACACCGAAATTCATTTCACAATTAAGGGATTGTGAATAATGCCGGTACACGTTTTGCCAGCCGCCAGAGCTGGCATGCTGCTCAATGAGTTCCATCAGCCGTTATCTCATGGTTATTTCCCCTGACCGAAGCCAGGGGAAGTATCTTTAAATCCGGACGTCAGATAAACGTATACGCCGTGATTTTGTTACCCGCCGGATCCCGCAGGTAGGCAGCATAGGCCCCGGGAAGGTGACCACGCGGGCCAGGTTGACCTTCATCAGCTCCACCGGCGGCAAGGCCGGCAGCATGGAAAGCATCAACCTCTTCCGGGGTGGCAGCAGCGAAGCCGACAGTCACCCCGTTAGCGGAAGGTGCTTCACCGTTGCCCGGACGGGCAATGATAAATGCCGGCTTTTCGCGGCCATAGAGTACCCAGCCGTTGCCAAACGGGCCGAGGTTATTGATACCAAGCGTGCCCAGGACGACATCGTAAAATGCGGAGGATTTCTCGACATCGGCTGCGCCAATGAACACATGAGAAAAGATGCCGTCACCAGAAATTACCGGAGTTGTCATTTTCCACTTCCTTCAGTTTGAGTTGATTAAAATTCTGATGGGATCAGTAATGAATCACTGTCCGGATAGATTTGCCTTCATGCATAAGCTCGAAGGCGTCATTGATTTCATCCAGTGTCATCGTATGGGTTACAAATGGCTCAAGGTCAATATCCCCCTTCATGGCATCCTCGACCATACCGGGGAGCTGAGTGCGGCCTTTTACTCCGCCAAACGCGGAACCTTTCCATACGCGCCCGGTGACCAGCTGGAAAGGACGGGTGGAAATCTCCTGTCCGGCCCCTGCGACACCAATGACAACGGACTGCCCCCACCCACGGTGAGCACTTTCCAGCGCTGCACGCATGACGTTAACGTTACCGATACATTCAAAGGTATGGTCAATACCCCACTTGTTGATATCCAGCAGAACATCTTTAATCGGTTTGTCATAATCATTCGGGTTAATGCAGTCAGTGGCCCCGAACTGACGGGCCAGGTCAAATTTTGTCGGATTAGTATCGATAGCGATAATACGTCCCGCTTTTGCCTGACGGGCCCCCTGTACCGCAGCCAGACCAATTGCCCCCAGACCAAAAATGGCAACTGAATCGCCCGGCTGCACTTTAGCCGTGTTATGGACGGCGCCAATACCGGTAGTCACGCCACAACCCAACAGGCAGACGTGTTCATGGTTCGCCTCCGGGTTAATTTTTGCCAGAGAAACCTCGGCCACAACGGTGTATTCACTGAATGTGGAACATCCCATGTAGTGGTAAAGAGGCTGACCGTTGTATGAAAAGCGAGTGGTCCCGTCAGGCATCAGTCCTTTGCCCTGAGTCTCGCGAACCGATACACAGAGGTTCGTTTTACCGGACTGGCAGAATTCACACTCCCCGCATTCAGCGGTGTAGAGCGGAATAACATGGTCACCCGGCTTCACACTGGTGACGCCTTCACCAACTTCAACGACGATACCGGCTCCCTCGTGGCCGAGAACCACCGGGAAAACGCCCTCAGGGTCATTCCCTGAGAGGGTAAAGGCATCGGTATGGCAGACACCTGTGTGGGTGTTTTTAATCAGCACCTCGCCTTTTTTAGGCGGAGCAACATCAATTTCAACAATCTCCAGGGGCTTCCCTGGTGCAAATGCAACAGCGGCACGTGATTTCATACGTAATATATCCTCAATGTAATAATGGCCTCACCTATTTAAGATAGGCACGAACCAGCTCAATCGTATCGTCAACTGATTTACTGACTTCATGACTGTAGCTGTCATTCTGGTCAAAGGTTTCCCGTATGTGGCTCTCCAGCACCTCTGCCATCAGTCCGTTAGCGGCGCCCCGGACGGCGGCGATTTGCTGGAGAACGGAACGGCATTCAGCGCCACTTTCAAGTGCTCTTTCCAGAGCATCAATCTGACCCCGGATACGGCGAACCCGGGTTAGGACCTTTTTTTTCTCTTCAGGAGTACTGGGCATTGCTTACCTCACTGCTCTGTATTTCTTATACTATAGGGGAGTATTACATTAAGATCAACACATACCCCACTATAGTATAATAAATATATCAGAGCACCGGTAATGACTCCAACT
>NZ_JAKCMV010000091.1 GCF_021440515.1 Enterobacter asburiae
CTACGGATATAAAAAAACCCGCCGGGGCGGGTTTTTTACGTTACTACAGATTACTCTGCAGCAGCTTCTGCTTTCGATTCAGAACGATCAACCAGCTCGATGTAAGCCATCGGAGCGTTGTCGCCTGCACGGAAGCCACACTTCAGAATACGAGTGTAACCACCTGCACGGCTCGCGAAACGCGGACCCAGTTCGTTAAACAGTTTTGCCACGATCTCGTTATCACGAGTACGGGCGAATGCCAGACGACGATTAGCAACGCTGTCAGTCTTGGCAAGAGTAATCAGCGGCTCAACTACGCGACGCAGCTCTTTCGCTTTAGGCAGGGTCGTCTTGATGATTTCATGACGAACCAGTGAACCTGCCATGTTGCGGAACATAGCCTGGCGATGGCTGCTGTTGCGGTTCAGTTGACGACCACTCTTACGATGGCGCATGACCTTATCCTTCTCAGTAAAACCTTAACCTGTGATCCGGTTACTCGTCAGCAATGCTTGCCGGCGGCCAGTTTTCCAGGCGCATGCCCAGAGACAGACCACGTGAGGCCAGCACGTCTTTAATCTCGGTAAGAGATTTTTTACCCAGGTTCGGCGTTTTCAGCAACTCAACCTCGGTACGCTGTACCAGATCACCGATATAGTGGATAGCTTCTGCCTTAAGGCAGTTAGCAGAGCGGACAGTCAATTCGAGATCGTCAACAGGGCGCAGCAGGATCGGATCGAATTCTGGTTTCTCTTCTTTCACTTCCGGCTGACGTACATCACGTAAGTCAACGAAAGCTTCCAGTTGTTCTGCCAGGATGGTTGCCGCACGACGAATCGCCTCTTCAGGATCGATTGTGCCGTTGGTTTCCATTTCGATGACCAGCTTGTCCAGGTCGGTACGCTGTTCTACACGCGCTGCTTCAACATTGTAGGCAATACGCTCTACAGGGCTGTAACATGCGTCGACCAGCAGACGGCCGATTGGGCGCTCATCTTCTTCCGAATGAATTCGGGCAGAAGCCGGCACATAACCACGACCGCGCTGAACTTTGATACGCATGCTAATAGCTGCGTTCTCATCGGTCAGGTGGCAGATCACGTGCTGCGGCTTGACGATTTCAACATCACCGTCGTGGGTGATGTCGGCTGCAGTCACAGGGCCAATGCCAGATTTATTCAGAGTAAGAATAACTTCATCTTTACCCTGAACTCTCACCGCCAGCCCTTTCAGGTTGAGCAGGATTTCAAGGATATCTTCCTGAACGCCTTCTTTGGTGCTGTACTCATGAAGTACACCATCAATCTCAACCTCGGTCACCGCGCAACCCGGCATCGATGAGAGCAGAATACGGCGCAGTGCGTTACCCAGAGTATGGCCAAAGCCACGCTCTAAAGGCTCAAGGGTCACCTTGGCGTGCGTCGAACTCACTTGCTCGATATCTACCAGGCGCGGTTTTAGAAACTCTGTCACAGAACCCTGCATTGTGTCCTCTCTTTGGTACTAAGCTTTACTTGGAGTAAAGCTCGACGATCAGGTGTTCGTTAATGTCCGCAGACAGATCAGAACGTTCTGGCTGACGCTTGAACGTACCTTCCATCTTGCCAGCATCAACTTCCAGCCAGGTTGGCTTTTCACGCTGCTCAGCCAGCTCCAGAGCGGCTTTCACGCGAGATTGCTTTTTCGCTTTCTCACGAATGCTAACAACGTCATTCGCTTTAACCTGATAAGAAGCGATATTAACAACACGACCGTTTACCATGATTGCTTTGTGGCTAACCAACTGGCGTGATTCAGCACGAGTAGCGCCGAAGCCCATACGGTATACAACGTTGTCCAGACGACCTTCCAGCAGAGCCAACAGGTTTTCACCAGTGTTGCCTTTCAGACGTGCTGCTTCTTTATAGTAGTTACGGAACTGACGCTCCAGCACACCGTAGATACGGCGAACTTTCTGCTTTTCACGCAACTGCACACCATAGTCAGACAGACGCGGTTTACGCGCACCGTGCTGGCCAGGAGCTTGTTCAATTTTACACTTGGTATCGATCGCGCGAACGCCAGACTTAAGGAATAAGTCGGTGCCCTCACGACGGCTCAGCTTGAGCTTAGGACCCAAATATCTTGCCATTTTCTATCTCCAACTAACCTAAAAAACGAAAGCGTTATACGCGACGTTTTTTCGGCGGACGACAACCGTTATGAGGGATCGGAGTCACATCAGTAATATTAGTGATGCGGAAACCAGCGGCGTTCAGAGCACGAACAGTAGATTCGCGGCCTGGACCCGGACCTTTAACCATAACTTCCAGATTCTTGATGCCGTATTCTTTTACGGCTTCAGCGCAACGCTCTGCTGCAACCTGAGCTGCGAACGGAGTTGATTTGCGTGAACCACGGAAACCGGAACCACCGGCTGTTGCCCAACCCAATGCGTTACCCTGACGATCAGTGATAGTAACGATGGTGTTGTTGAAAGAAGCATGGATATGAGCCACGCCGTCAGAGACTTGTTTTCTTACACGTTTACGTGCACGAATTGGTGCCTTTGCCATTATTCAATCACCCCGATTATTTCTTGATCGGTTTGCGCGGACCCTTACGGGTACGTGCGTTGGTCTTAGTACGCTGACCGCGCACTGGCAGACCACGACGATGACGCAAACCGCGATAGCAACCAAGATCCATAAGGCGCTTGATGCTCATGCTAACTTCACGGCGCAGATCACCTTCAACGACAAATTTGGCAACTTCGTCACGCAGCGTGTCGATTTGTTCTTCAGACAGCTCACTGATCTTAACATCTTCAGCGATACCCGCTGCAGCCAGAATGGCTTTAGAACGGGTCTTGCCGACGCCATAGATCGAAGTTAATGCGATCACAGCATGTTTCTGATCAGGAATGTTAATGCCTGCTATACGGGCCACTATGCACTCCTACTATTTAATATGTACGCACCATGCTGAAAAGCCCGTTTTCAGGATACTCAAATGGAAACGTACAGACATACAAAAGATTGGCTGGCTAATCTAGCCAGCTCAACCCAACTTTGCAAGAAAAATATGCGAAATAATCAGCCTTGGCGCTGTTTATGCTTCGGCTCGGCACTGCAAATCACACGGATGACACCATCACGCTTAACGATTTTGCAGTTACGGCATAATTTCTTGACGGAAGCACGAACTTTCATTTTTACTCTCCGTAACTTCTCAGACGACCTATTAGCGGCCGTAGCCTTTCAGGTTCGCCTTCTTCAATGCAGACTCATACTGACTGGACATCATCAGAGTTTGCACTTGAGCCATAAAGTCCATAATCACGACAACAACGATAAGCAGCGAGGTTCCACCGAAGTAGAACGGCACTTTCATCGCATCACGCATGAACTCCGGGATCAGGCAGATAAAAGTAATATAAAGCGCACCAACCAAAGTCAGGCGGGTCATTACTTTATCGATATACTTCGCCGTTTGCTCTCCCGGACGAATTCCTGGTACAAATGCACCGGACTTCTTCAGGTTATCTGCTGTTTCACGCGGGTTGAAGACCAACGCCGTGTAGAAGAAACAGAAGAAGATGATCGCAGACGCATAGAGTAACACATAAAGTGGTTGCCCAGGCTGCAAATACAGCGAAATTGTTGTCAGCCAGTTCCAACCAGTACCGCCCCCGAACCATGACGCGATGGTCGCCGGGAACAGAATAATACTGGAAGCGAAGATAGCCGGGATAACCCCCGCCATATTCACTTTCAGCGGTAAATGTGTGCTCTGTGCAGCATAGACACGACGACCTTGCTGGCGTTTAGCGTAGTTCACCACAATGCGGCGTTGACCACGTTCAACAAAGACAACAAAGAACGTCACTGCAAATACTAATACTGCAACCAACAGCAACAGGAGGAAGTGCAGGTCGCCTTGACGCGCTTGCTCGATAGTATGGGCGATGGCCGGCGGGAGGCCCGCAACAATACCGGCGAAGATAATGATTGAGATACCGTTACCGATACCTCGTTCAGTAATCTGTTCGCCGAGCCACATCAGGAACATTGTCCCTGTGACCAGACTTACAACAGCGGTGAAGTAGAATGCAAAGCCCGGGTTTAACACCAGGCCCTGCATACCAGGCATATTCGGTAAACCGGTAGCAATACCGATCGACTGGAATATTGCCAGCACCAGAGTGCCGTAACGGGTGTACTGGCTAATCTTACGACGTCCAGACTCCCCTTCTTTCTTCAACTCCGCCAGGGCCGGATGAACGACCGTCAGCAGTTGGATAATAATAGATGCCGAAATGTACGGCATAATACCCAGTGCGAAGATAGAAGCACGGCTGAGAGCACCACCAGAGAACATGTTGAACATTTCAATGATGGTGCCTCGCTGTTGCTCAAGCAGTTTGGCAAGTACAGCGGCATCGATACCAGGGATCGGAATAAAAGAGCCAATACGGAACACAATCAGCGCGCCGATAACAAACAGCAGTCTGCGTTTCAGCTCGCCAAATCCACCTTTGGCACTTTGAAAATCTAATCCCGGTTGCTTAGCCATCTGCTACTTATTCCTCAATTTTACCGCCAGCAGCTTCGATAGCAGCACGAGCACCTTTAGTAACACGCAGGCCACGAACAGTTACCGGAGTAGAAACTTCACCAGCCAGGATCACTTTCGCGAACTCGATCTGGATACCGATAATGTTTGCTGCTTTCAGCGTGTTCAGGTCTACAACGCCGCCTTCAACTTTCGCCAGGTCAGACAGACGGATTTCCGCTGTGATCGCTGCTTTGCGAGAGGTGAAGCCGAACTTCGGCAGACGACGGTACAGTGGCATCTGACCACCCTCGAAACCGCGACGTACGCCACCGCCAGAACGAGAGTTCTGACCTTTGTGACCACGACCACCGGTTTTACCGAGGCCAGAACCGATACCACGACCCAGGCGTTTACCCGCCTTTTTAGAGCCTTCGGCCGGAGACAGAGTATTTAAACGCATCTCTTACTCCTCAACTTTAACCATGAAGTAAACCGCGTTGACCATACCGCGAACAGCAGGAGTATCCTCGCGCTCAACGGTATGTCCAATACGACGCAGACCCAGGCCAAGCAGCGTTGCCTTGTGTTTCGGCAGACGACCGATTGCACTGCGGGTTTGAGTGATTTTAATAGTCTTTGCCATGGTCAATTACCCCAGAATTTCTTCAACGGATTTACCACGCTTGGCAGCGACCATTTCTGGAGAATTCATATTTTCCAGGCCATCAATAGTTGCACGAACCACGTTGATCGGGTTGGTGGAACCATATGCTTTAGCCAGTACGTTATGAACCCCAGCAACTTCCAGAACGGCGCGCATTGCACCACCGGCGATGATACCGGTACCTTCTGAAGCTGGCTGCATGAATACACGAGAACCCGTGTGAACACCTTTAACTGGGTGTTGCAGGGTGCCGTTGTTCAGCGCGACGTTAATCATATTGCGACGGGCTTTTTCCATCGCTTTCTGGATCGCTGCTGGAACTTCACGCGCTTTACCGTAACCAAAACCAACGCGACCGTTACCATCACCAACTACAGTCAGAGCTGTGAAGGAGAAAATACGACCACCTTTTACGGTTTTAGATACGCGGTTAACCGCGATCAGCTTTTCCTGCAGTTCGCCAGCCTGTTTTTCGATGTGAGCCATCTTACACCTCTACCTTAGAACTGAAGGCCAGCTTCACGGGCAGCATCTGCCAGTGCCTGGACACGACCATGATATTGGAACCCGGAACGGTCAAAGGAAACATTGCTGATGCCTTTTTCCAGAGCGCGTTCTGCAACAGCTTTACCTACAGCTGCAGCGGCGTCTTTGTTACCGGTGTACTTCAACTGTTCTGAGATAGCTTTTTCTACAGTAGAAGCAGCTACCAGAACTTCAGAACCGTTCGGTGCAATTACCTGTGCGTAAATATGACGCGGGGTACGATGTACCACCAGGCGAGTTGCACCCAGCTCTTTGAGCTTGCGGCGTGCGCGGGTCGCACGACGGATACGAGCAGATTTCTTATCCATAGTGTTACCTTACTTCTTCTTAGCCTCTTTGGTACGCACGACTTCGTCGGCGTAACGAACACCCTTGCCTTTATAAGGCTCAGGACGACGGTAGGCGCGCAGATCTGCTGCAACCTGACCGATCAGCTGTTTATCAGCGCCTTTCAGCACGATTTCAGTTTGAGTCGGACATTCTGCAGTGATACCGGCCGGCAGCGGATGCTCAACAGGGTGTGAGAAGCCCAGAGACAGGCCTACTGCATTCCCTTTGATCGCTGCACGATAACCTACACCAACCAGCTGAAGCTTTTTAGTGAAGCCTTCGGTAACACCAACAA
>NZ_JAKCMV010000092.1 GCF_021440515.1 Enterobacter asburiae
CCCTGCGCGTGCGCAACAACGAATTCAACCACGAGAATCTCCAGCTCGGCATTAATGAAGCGCACGCGCTGGGTAAAAAATTCTACGTGGTGGTTAACATCGCGCCGCACAACGCCAAGCTGAAAACGTTCATCCGTGACCTCAAGCCCGTTGTGGAGATGGGGCCGGATGCGCTGATCATGTCAGACCCGGGTTTAATCATGCTGGTTCGGGAGCACTTCCCGGAAATGGACATTCACCTCTCCGTGCAGGCCAACGCCGTTAACTGGGCGACGGTGAAATTCTGGAAGCAGATGGGGCTGACCCGCGTGATTCTGTCCCGCGAACTCTCTCTGGAAGAGATTGAAGAGATCCGCACCCAGGTGCCGGATATGGAGATCGAAATCTTCGTTCACGGCGCGCTGTGCATGGCCTACTCTGGCCGCTGCCTGCTCTCGGGCTATATCAACAAGCGCGACCCGAATCAGGGCACCTGCACCAACGCCTGCCGCTGGGAATATAACGTCCAGGAAGGCAAAGAGGATGACGTCGGCAATATCGTTCACAAGCACGAGCCGATCCCGGTCACCAACGTGGAGCCAACGCTTGGCGTAGGCGCACCGACCGACAGCGTGTTTATGATTGAAGAGGCCAAACGTCCGGGCGAGTACATGACCGCCTTTGAAGACGAGCACGGCACCTACATCATGAACTCCAAAGACCTGCGCGCCATCGCGCACGTTGAGCGCCTGACCCAGATGGGCGTTCACTCGCTGAAAATCGAAGGCCGTACCAAATCCTATTACTACTGCGCCCGTACCGCGCAGGTCTACCGTAAAGCCATCGACGATGCCGCTGCCGGGAAACCGTTCGATACCTCGCTGCTGGAAACCCTCGAAGGGCTGGCGCATCGCGGCTACACCGAAGGCTTCCTGCGTCGTCACACCCACGACGATTACCAGAACTACGAGCACGGCTACTCGATTTCCGAGCGCCAACAGTTCGTCGGCGACTTCACCGGCGAGCGCAAAGGCGCGCTGGCGGCCGTGGCGGTGAAAAATAAATTCACCAAAGGCGACAGCCTGGAGCTGATGACCCCGCAGGGCAACATGAACTTCCGCCTGGAGCATCTGGAAAACAAAAAAGGCGAAGCCATTGACGTGGCGCCGGGTGACGGTCACATCGTCTGGCTGCCTGTTCCGGAAGAGGTTGAGCTGGAGTTTGCGCTGCTTATGCGCAATTTCGAAGGCGAAAACACCCGTAATCCGCACAGTAAATAGTCAATCAGGGAAATTTTTTCATACTGGGATAATTCTTAGAAACGGATCACATACCGCTTCGTTCAATACGGGTATTATCCCACCCGCTGAAAAACATAACCCATAAATGCTAGCTGTACCAGGAACCACCTCCTTAGCCTGCGTAATCTCCCTTACGCGGGCTTATTTTTTGCCTTTCATCCTGTTCTTACCCGCTTTTTCCCTTACTGAGATACACTCTTAGCAGAGCTAAAAAAGGGAGCAAAGCGGATGGCAACCTATCCAGACAGTTTGTTGATTCTGAACGGCAAGAGCGCCGGAAACGATATTCTGCGCCAGGCGATCGTCGACCTGCGAAACGAAGGCGCTCGCATTCACGTACGCGTCACCTGGGAAAAGGGCGACGCGGCGCGCTATATCGATGAAGGTATCGCGCTAGGCGTCGACACCATTATTTCCGGCGGCGGCGACGGCACGATCAACGAAATCGCCTCTGCGCTTATCCAGCTGAACGCCGCAGAGCGTCCGGCAATGGGCATTCTACCGCTTGGGACGGCGAACGATTTTGCCACCAGCGCGGGGATCCCCGAAGAGCTCAACAAGGCGTTGCAGCTCGCGATTATTGGCAAATCTACCGCGGTGGATATCGCACAGGTCAACGACAAAACCTGCTTTATCAATATGGCGACGGGCGGATTCGGCACACGCATTACCAGCGAAACGCCGGAAAAACTGAAAGCCGCTCTTGGGGGCGTTTCGTATCTGATCCACGGTCTGATGCGCATGGACACCCTCAAGCCCGACCGCTGTGAAATCAACGGCGAGAATTTTCACTGGCAGGGCGACGCGCTGGTGATTGGTATCGGTAACGGACGTCAGGCGGGCGGCGGGCAGCAGCTGTGCCCGGAGGCGCTGATTAATGACGGGCTGTTGCAGCTGCGTATTTTCACCGGCGACGGGCTGTTGCCTGCGCTGTTCACCACCCTCACCCAGCCGGAAGAGAGCCCGAACATTGTCGACGGGCAATCCGCGTGGTTTGAGGTCACGGCCCCGCACGGCATGACCTTTAACCTCGACGGCGAGCCGCTGAGCGGTGAGAAGTTCCGCATCGAAGTGCTGCCGGGGGCGTTGCAGTGCCGGTTGCCGCCGGACTGTGTGCTTTTGCGCTGAGGTTTTGTCGGGTGGCGGCTACGCCTTACCCGACCTACTTAGCTTTCAGCGATTCGATAGTAAACAGAGATATAAATCTTTCAGCGGCACCCTGGTCCGGCCTAAAATCGCCGAAGCGTTTCCGTAAGGCCGGGTCGAGGCGCATGG
>NZ_JAKCMV010000093.1 GCF_021440515.1 Enterobacter asburiae
CGGTTTCGGTATCATTTCCTGTAATCGTCGTCGTCTTCTTTAACTTATTTGTATTATGAATAATTAATCAAACCAACAAATTTCCAGGCGCTATATTGATATCTGTTTTTTGTTAATGTATCTTCCCTGCCCACAAGGTCAATATAATTAGAGGTGTTCAGGTGAAACCATCAAAAATGAAGATCAGAAACAAAATCAAAACAAATGGATTCACAAAAAAAGAACTTTTTAGTTTTAGACAAGATTATAACGGTGTTAAAAGAACATTCCATCCAAAACTGACAAAAGATTTCGCTCTACAGGATGTGATATATAAACAAGCAAAAGAGTCTTTTTCCCCTTTAAAGTTGTTTTTGTCAGTAGCATTATTTTTTCTGATCCTGTCTTTTTTCTTTAATGCTCATGGTAATTTATTTATGGCGGCATCGTTTGCTTTGTTTGCATTTTGGGAAGTTTTTGCAACAGCAAAAAGCTACAAGCTAACTTTTATCAATCAGCTAAAATTAATAAAGTTGGCTATTAGAATTATGTTCTAATTATATTTATTCTCAAATTTATACTTTTCATCCCAAAAGAGCAGTTTTGCTTTATAGCCTGTGTAACCCAAGAACCATAATCTCATTATGGTGCTTTTGTTATCCCAAGATGGGATGTAATCGGAATGTATGTTTCTGAAAAGTCTGCCTGTCCCAGGAGTCTCACCGATAAGTTTGTCGGCGAGTCTTTTTGAGTGTTGTGTTACAATTGGCTTACGAATTCCTGCATATATTGATAAAGATAATTCACCAAAGCTGTAAGCATAGTCTCCTTGATCTTTATCGAACCCAAAAACCTCTGCAATTTCTCGATAAAATATTCTTACAGCCCCTGGTGAGGAGTGTTCAAATATTACAGGTGTCATCGCTTCATAAATATTGTTTGCTCCATAGGCTACAAAAACAATCGCCACTCCTCGAAAACGTCTAATATTTAATGTGCTGCTTATTTTATAAAAGTAATGTGCAGCAAATAACTCTAAAGTGCCAGCAACAACACCCCCTGCAATCTTGCTGTATTTTATAACACCCTGATCTTCAAATATATCGGTGACGTAATAAGTTACATGATCATTCGTTCTTAATATTTTATATTCTGTATTGGCTAATTCGACTTCTCTTTTAAGTTCAAAAACGATTTCTCTTTGGATATAAGGATTGCGCTCATTATTAAATCTTGTTTCATAATCAAAAATATCATTCTCTATATCATTCAAATACTGCATTTTGGTAATGTCGCTTTTCATCAAGAAAGTCGCTGCAAGATTTGATATTCGACGTAATTCTACAATGTAGTTGTTCAGGTCATAGCGAAGATTTGTCAGAGCAGAGTTGTAAGCCATAGGTATCATCCATGATGAAATATTAAGCTAAGTTTCTTAGTTGATGTAAACGTTTTTGCCTTTGATGTTGGCCGGTCCGCTGGCACTAAAATCAAACTCCGTACCCGCGATCGTTACTTTCCCGCTGCTTTCGAGCGTGATGGAGCTGGCACCGCAGATCAGCTGGACTTTGTCGCCCGAGGTAATGCAGGTGGCGTTAGTCACATCAAGGGTGAGGTTCTTCTGCACCGTAATGCTTCGATCCTGCATCACGGTTTCGGTATCATTTCC
>NZ_JAKCMV010000094.1 GCF_021440515.1 Enterobacter asburiae
CTGACGCTGGGTTACTTGGTCAGAGCAGGTTTGTTGTCGATGTTGGTCAACACGCCGCTGCTGTTGAAGGTCAGCGTCAGGGTTTGCTGGGTCACATCTTCGTGGCCTGGCTGCTGACGGAATACATAGAACCAGGTGTTTGTGCCGAACGGATCGGACATCATCGGGGTTCCCAGTGCATAAGCGACCTGCTGTTGTGTCATCCCCACACGGATTTTGGACACATCGTTAGGGGTAAGGTAGTTCCCCTGGTTGATGTCAGGACGGTAAACCACTTTCTCCAGAGTGGAACAGCCTGCGGTCAACATCAGAAGAACCGCTGTGGCAGCGGTCAGCATTTTACAACGCATAGTGATTTGATTCCTTTTCGGGCCCGAGCAGAACGCGGCTCATATGTAATATGCCGATGATAATAGACCTTGCCCCACTTTGAAACCGGTCTGGCGGCGTTTTTATTGTTCTGTATGACCCTGAGATCCCGAAAAAGTTTACGCAGCCAGCAGTTCTTTCGCGTTCGCAAGCGTGTTGCGTGTGACTTCGCTACCGCCCAGAAGGCGCGCCAGCTCCTGCAAACGCGAGCGCTTGTCTAACGGCTTCATGTGCGTTTCGGTCATTTCGCCATCCGTTTCTTTACTGACGATAAAGTGGTGGTGTCCACAGCCCGCCACCTGCGGCAGGTGAGTCACGCACATGACCTGAGTTGATTCGCCCAGCTGGCGCAGCAGTTTACCTACCACGGCAGCGGTCGGGCCGCTGATGCCTACGTCCACTTCATCGAAAATAAGCGCCGGGGTTTCCATTTTACGCGCCGTAATGACCTGGATAGACAGCGCGATACGGGACAACTCACCGCCTGAGGCGACTTTCGAAATCGGCTGCAACGGCTGGCCCGGGTTTGTCGTCACGCGGAATTCAATACGATCCGCGCCCTCTGCCGTCAGATGATGTTCTTCAAAGCGCACATCAATCGTGAACACGCCGTGCGGCATCGCCAGCGAGTGCATACTGTCGGTGATATGCTGGCTCAACTCTTCGGCATAGTGCTGACGAACGTCATGCAGCTGTTTTGCGGTCGCCAGCGCCTGCTGGTGATGCAGATTGACCGCCAAAGACAGGGTTTCAAGCGAGTCGGCCTGATCGTCGAGCTGCTGTTGTTCATCCAGTAGAGACTGATAGAAGGCGGGCAGCTCTTCCGGCGTGACGTGGTGCTTGCGCGCAAGTGAAATCTGCCGGGAGATGCGCTGCTCAAGTTCGAACAGACGATTTGGATCGAGATCGAGGCGTTCGCAGTAGTGGCGCAGTTCATCACCCGCTTCAGAGATCTGAATCGCTGCCTCTTCCAGCATATCCAGCACGCCCGAAAGCTTGCCGTCCATTCCCGTCAGCTCGGTGACCAGCTGACGCACGTTGTACAGCTGGCTTTGCAGATTGACGTCTTCACCATCGGCGATCATATTCAGAGCGGTCTGGCTGGTGGAGAGCAACTGACCGCTGTTTGCCAGCCGTTTGTACTCTTCGTCGATTTGCTCGAACTCACCCGCCTGCGGATTAAATTCGTTCAGCTCTTTCAGCTGGTATTCCAGCAGCTCGGCTCGCGCGGCGCGCTCCTGGCTCTGCTGCTGATGCTGTGCCAGTTCGCGGCAGCTCTCGTGCCACTGACGGTAGTGTTCAGCCATCAGCTGAGTAAGTGCGTACTCACCCGCGTACCCGTCCAGCAGGGCTTTCTGCTGCTCGGGCTTAATCAGCTGCTGGTGAGCGTGTTGACCGTGGATCTGAATAAGCAGCTGGCCCAGCTCACGCAGCTGGGAGAGAGGCACGGCGGTACCGTTGATAAAGCCACGGGAGCGGCCATCGCTGCTGATGACGCGGCGAAGTAAACACTCACGTCCGTCTTCCAGCTGATTAGCTTCAAGCCAGCGCAGGGCCGCAGGGGTGTCTTTCAGGGAAAAAAGAGCGCAGAGATCGGCACGGTTTGCGCCTGCGCGCACCATATCGCCTTCGGCCCGGCCGCCAAGACACAAGCCGAGCGCATCGATTGCAATGGATTTACCTGCGCCGGTTTCACCGGTGATTGCCGTCATACCACTGCTGAAGTCGATTTCGAGTTCACGAACAATGGCGAAATTGCTGATGGTCAGTTGTGCCAGCATAATTGTTTTCCTGTATGAAAAACCATGACTGTGTTTTCATACAGTATAAACTGGTTTTTTATACAGTAAAGTACTGGATGCTAAATCAGAACAATTTTTTTGACCAGCCGAGTTTTGAACTTAATGTATTGAAATAGCTGTAGTCTTTTGGATGTATCAGGTTCAGATGATAATCGCAGCGGCGAATCAGCACGTCTTCACCTTCCTGAATAGGCAGCGCAATCTGGCTGTCGCAGCTAATCTCAAGGTCATTACGACGGTGTGAGAAACGCAGGCGGATGGTGCTGCTGCTGTTAATGACCAGCGGACGGGCAGAGAGGGTGTGCGGGAACATCGGTACCAGGGTGATGGCGTCCAGCGACGGCGTAAGGATAGGGCCGCCCGCCGAGAGGGAATAGGCGGTGGAACCCGTCGGGGTGGAGATAATCAGGCCGTCGGAGCGCTGAGAGAAAGCAAATACTTCGTCGATATAGACTTCAAATTCAATCATGTGCGCCACTTTACCTGGGTGGAGAACCACCTCGTTAATGGCGGTGCTGATGCGCTTCTGGCAGTCTTTCTGGCACACCTGGGCTTCAAGCAGGAAGCGTTTCTCGCTGATATAGTGACCTTCCAGCACGTCGGCGAGCTGCTGCTGGGCGTTATCGGGGTCGAGATCGGTCAAAAAACCGAGGTTGCCACGGTTAATGCCGATAACCTTGATATCGTAACGCGCCAGTGTGCGGGCCGCGCCCAGCATGTTACCGTCACCGCCGACGACCACGGCGAGATCCGCCTGCTGGCCAATTTCTGCCAGCGTGCCGGTCTTCACGCTTTTGAGCTTTAGCTCCTGGGCAATTTGCTGTTCGACCATCACTTCATAGCCTTTGGCGCACAGCCAGCGATACAACATTTCATGTGTCGTCAACGCGGTAGGGTGACGCGGATGTCCGACGATCCCGATACACTTGAAATGATTATTCATTTTCTGGTGGTCCTTGTGCCTAATGAATGATGACAATCTGTCTTGTTCCCTTGAATCCCGGAAACTGATCCCCATAATAAGCGAAGTTAGCGAGATGAATGCAGAAAAACGCGGAGAAATTCATGAGTAGTAAAGAACAGAAAACGCCTGAGGGGCAAGCCCCGGAAGAAATTATCACGGAACAGCACGATGAAGTTGAGACGGTAGAGTCTGAAGCATCTGCTGGGCAGGTGGACCCGCGCGATGAGAAAATTGCGAATCTGGAAGCCCAGCTTTCAGAAGCACAGAATCGTGAACGCGAGGGCGTGCTGCGCATCAAAGCGGAAATGGAAAACCTGCGTCGTCGTACCGAGCTGGACATTGAGAAGGCGCATAAATTTGCGCTGGAGAAGTTCGTTAACGAACTGCTGCCGGTGATTGATAGCCTGGATCGCGCGCTGGAAGTGGCTGATAAAGCTAACCCGGACAACGCGGCGATGATCGAAGGTATTGAGCTGACGCTGAAGTCCATGCTGGACGTGGTGCGTAAGTTTGGCGTGGAAGTGATTGCCGATACCAACGTGCCGCTGGATCCAAACGTTCACCAGGCGATTGCGATGGTGGAATCAGACGACGTTGAAGCCGGTAAAGTGCTTGGCGTGATGCAGAAAGGCTATATCCTGAACGGTCGTACCATTCGTGCTGCGATGGTCACCGTGGCAAAAGCGAAAGCGTAATTGTCATCCGTAGCGCCGGGTGGCGGTTCCGCCTGACCCGGCCTACGTTTTATTCGGCGATACTTTCCCGAATTGGCGTCACGGGTAGGACTTTCACCTGCTTGATCATATTGTCCTGCACGTCCAGGATATCAATATCGTATTGCTCAATACGCACCCGGGTGCCCGCCGCCGGGATCTCTTCCAGCGCTTCCAGAATCATCCCGTTAATCGTACGCGCTTCGTCTTCCGGCAGATGCCAGTTAAAGGCTTTATTGAGTTCGCGGATGTTGGCGCTACCGTCAATCAGCACCGAACCGTCGTTCTGCGGCGTGACCTCTTCCGCAAGGGAAGGGGACATTGAGGTAGTAAAGTCGCCGACAATCTCTTCCAGAATATCTTCAACCGTCACCAACCCCTGAATATCGCCGTACTCGTCCACCACCAGGCCGACTTTCTTTTTATTGCGCTGGAATTTCACCAGCTGCGTGCTGAGCGGCGTCCCTTCCGGAACGTAGTAAATCTCGTCGGCGGCGCGCAGCAGCATCTCTTTAGTGAACTCTTGTTTCTCGGTCATCAGACGATAGGCTTCGCGCACGCGCAGCATACTGATGGTGTCGTCCAGCGAATCGCGATAGAGCACAATGCGCCCGTGCGGGGAGTGGGTCAGCTGGCGGACGATGGCTTTCCAGTCGTCGTTGATATCGATTCCGACAATTTCATTGCGCGGCACCATGATGTCGTCAACGCTGACTTTTTCCAGATCCAGCACCGACAGCAGCATGTCCTGATTTCGACGTGAGATCTGCGAGCGGGATTCATTCACCAGGGTACGCAGCTCGTCTTTGCTCAGCGCGCTGCTGATGGTGACGTCGGCTTTGATACCCACCATGCGCATCAGCAGGCGCGTGACCATATTCAGCAGCCAGACCAGCGGCATCATCAGGATCAACAGCGGAGCCAGCAGGAAGCTACTCGGATAGGCGACCTTTTCGGGATAGAGTGCCGCGATGGTTTTCGGCAGCACTTCGGCAAAGACCAGCACCACGAAGGTCAATACGCCGGTCGCAATCGCCACACCGGCGTTGCCGTACAGGCGCATCCCGACGATGGTCCCCAGCGCGGAGGCGAGAATATTGACCAGGTTATTACCAATCAGGACCAGGCTAATCAGGCGGTCCGGCTTACGCAGCAGCTTTTCTACACGACGTGCGGCGCGGTTACCCTGTTTAGCGCGATGACGTAACCGATAGCGGTTCAGCGTCATCATGCCGGTTTCCGAGCCAGAGAAATAGGCGGAGATGACCACCATGACGATCAGCGTAACGATCAGCGTGGTGGTAGAGATGTGTTCCAGGGGGAACTCCTTTATAACTTAGCCAGCAAATTGCTGTATGAAACGGCTGCCAAAATAGGCAAGCGTGAGAATGCCTGCACCCGCCACGTTGAACCAGACCACGCGGCGACCGCGCCAGCCTTCATGATAATGGCCCCATAACAGGACAATATAGACAAACCACGCAACGATGGAGAGAACCGCTTTGTCGATATTCTCCACGCTGAACAGGTTATGCATATAAAACAGACCCGTGCAGAGCGTCAGCGTCAACAGCACAACGCCGACCTGGGTGATATGGAACATCTTACGCTCAATCACCATCAACGGCGGCATTTCATTGTTGAAGGCCAGCTTTTTGTTCTTCAGCTGGTAGTCAATCCACGCCAGCTGCATGGCGTAGAGGGCCGCGATGATTAGCGTAGCGTAGGAGAACAGCGACAGGCCGATATGCACCAGCATACCCGGCGTGGTTTCCAGATGCGTGATGAACTCATTGGGCATAAAGGTCGCTAACGCCAGATTGATCAAGGCAAACGCATAGACGATGGGCAGCAGCAGCCAGCCGCGATTTTTAGACGCTACGATGGTCATCACCGTACAGATCATCAGGCTGACCAGCGAGCCGACGTTCAGCACGCTCAGGTTTTGCACGCTGCCGTCGCCCGGGATAATGCGTGATTCCAGCGCAAAGGCGTGGCTAACCAGCGCGATCACCGCCGAGAGAATTGCCATGCGCCGCCAGCCGCTGTTTTTTTGCAGCAGGCCAGGGATGATCAGCGCAAGACTGACAGAGTAGGCAACAAGGGCGATCAGGGCGAAAACAGGCATATAGGCGTTGACAGTCGTCTTAATAAGAAAGAGAAGCAGTATAACGTTACGTGACGCCTGCTCCAACCGTTGCATAACAACAAAGGCGCCTTCATGTTATACTCCGGCAAAATTCTGTGTATGTGTCGCTCATGGCGGCCCAACGTTTCTACTCAGGCGAGAGACAATGTTTGATAATTTAACCGATCGTTTGTCGCGCACGCTGCGCAACATCAGCGGCCGCGGACGCCTTACTGAAGAGAACATCAAGGAAACGCTGCGCGAAGTGCGCATGGCGCTGCTTGAAGCTGACGTCGCGTTGCCTGTGGTGCGTGATTTCATCAATCGTGTGAAAGAAAAAGCGGTTGGTCATGAAGTTAACAAGAGCCTGACCC
>NZ_JAKCMV010000095.1 GCF_021440515.1 Enterobacter asburiae
GACCATCGCCCCGGACGGCGGGGTGACGCAGACGGAGCTGGATTTACTCGGCCGCCTGCTGAGCGTGCAGGACCCGCTCGGCTTCACCACCCGCTTTCGTCACAGCACAAACCATGCCGGGCCGCAGGGCAGCGTGGAGGAAATTCAGCGCCCGGACGGCGTGCGCGAGCTGATGCGCCAGAACAGCGAAAAGCTGCCTGCCGCCTTCACCGACGGCGAAGGCAAAACCACCCGCCACGAGTACGGGGCCTTTGACCTCCTGACCGCCGTGGTCCGCCCGGACGGGGAACGGCTCGAATGCCGCCACGACAGACTGCTGCGCCTGAGCGAAATCACCAATGCCGAGGGTGAGCACTACCGTCTGACCTATGACAAAGCCGGACAGCTTATCGCCGAGACCGACTTCACCGGCCGCACGCTGCGGTATGACTACGACGCGGGCGGGCGCT
>NZ_JAKCMV010000096.1 GCF_021440515.1 Enterobacter asburiae
GTGAGCCGCTACCTGCTGCACCCAGTCGCGCAGCAGGTAGCGGCTCACCAGCATTGCCAGAGTAGCGCCAAGAGTAGAGGCGAACGACACCAGCAGCGTCGCTTCCCACAGGGTAAACAGCGCCCCGCCGAGCAGGGTGAGGATCGCCGCGCCGGGAATCGAGAGGGCCGAGACCAGCACGTACAATGCGAAATAGAGCGCCGCGCTTTGCAGCGGAAAGCGCTGCACCTGCGCAAGCAGCGCCTGATGATGCGCGCGCACCGAGTCCAGAGACAGCGCTCCCGGCGGCAGTAACCAAAAGGCCAGCGCAAAGGCGCCCAGAAGGGCGCACAGGAAGAGTAATTTTTTAACGTTCACGCGGAATTAGAGCTTGAATTTCGCCCATACCGGCGCGTGGTCGGACGGCTTATCCATGCTGCGGATGTCGTAATCAATGCCGGTTTCGATGCAGCGTTCCGCCAGCGGCGCGCTGGCCAGCAGCAGGTCGATGCGCAGGCCGCGGTTGTCATCAAACCCTTTCGAACGGTAGTCAAACCACGAGAAACGATCCTGGGTTTCCGGGTTCGCGGCGCGGAAGGTGTCCACCAGACCCCAGTCCATCAGGCGCTGCATCCACTCGCGCTCTTCCGGCAGGAAGGAGCACTTACCGGTGCGCAGCCAGCGCTTGCGGCTGTCCTCGCCGATGCCGATATCCAGATCCGTTGGGCTGATATTCACATCGCCCATGATCAGCACCGGGTTCTCTTTTTTCAGCTCGTGGGTCAGGTAGTCCTGAAGATCCTGATAAAACTTCGCTTTGGCCGGGAATTTGGTCGGGTGGTCGCGGCTTTCGCCCTGCGGGAAGTAGCCGTTAATGACCGTGATATTGCCGAGGGCGGACGGGATTTCCGCCATGATGATGCGGCGCTGCGCCTCTTCGTCATCGCCCGGGAAGCCGCGACGCACCGAAACCGGGGTCTCTTTGGTCAGCAGCGCGACGCCGTAGTGACCTTTCTGTCCGTGATAGAAGACGTTGTAACCCAGTTTCGCCACCTCTTCGAGGGGGAACATGTCGTCGTGAACCTTTGTCTCCTGAAGGCCAATCACATCCGGCTGATGCTGTTCAACGATGGCTTCAAGTTGGTGAGGGCGGGCGCGCAGGCCGTTGATATTAAAAGAGACAAATTTCATAGTCGCTGCCAGTGCAAGGTGAATAGTGCATGGATGGTAGCAGAATTTGCCGCGTCTGTTACCGGGTATAACCAATAACTGCGACAGATCGTGCCGACGGTGCAAAATTTGCACCATTCCATTGCGCCTCGCCCTAAAAGGGTGCGTAAACGACCAATAAATTTCGCTGGCGATCACAATTCCAGAATTATATTTGGCCTGTGCATACTCTTTCATGTTTTCGTTCGGCAAACCGCCGCTTGTCATAAAAATATTCACTTTTTATGCACTAACAGTGAATAACTCCATATCGTAACCTGCTGATATTCTGTTGCCTCATCCCGTTTATGCATTTTTATCGCTGGCTGGCACGAAGCGTGCAATCTACATTCACAGTGCAAACACTCAATTATTTAACATCTAAATAACTTTTTATTTACCGGATGAGGTCGCTATGTCTCTGTCAATTACGCGTGAAAATTTCGATGAATGGATGATGCCGGTTTACGCTCCGGCGGCTTTTATTCCGGTTCGTGGGGAAGGCTCGCGCCTGTGGGATCAGCAGGGTAAAGAGTACATCGACTTTGCCGGAGGCATTGCGGTGAACGCGCTGGGCCACGCGCACCCGGCGCTGCGTCAGGCGCTGAACGACCAGGCGGCGAAGTTCTGGCATACCGGGAACGGCTACACCAACGAGCCCGCGCTGCGCCTGGCAAAAAAACTGATCGACGCCACCTTTGCCGAAAAGGTCTTCTTCTGTAATTCGGGGGCGGAAGCCAACGAAGCGGCGCTGAAGCTGGCGCGTAAGTTTGCCCACGATAAATTTGGTGCGCACAAAAGCGGCATCGTCGCCTTTAAGAACGCCTTCCACGGCCGCACGCTGTTTACCGTCAGCGCGGGCGGGCAGCCGTCCTACTCGCAGGACTTCGCGCCGCTGCCGCCGGACATTCGCCACGGCCTGTATAACGATCTGGCCTCCGCCCGCGAGCTGATCAACGACAATACCTGCGCGGTGATCGTCGAGCCGATGCAGGGCGAGGGCGGCGTGCTGCCCGCGCAGAAAGATTTCCTCCAGGGCCTGCGCGAGCTGTGCGATCGCCACAACGCTGTGCTGATTTTTGATGAAGTTCAGACCGGGGTCGGGCGCACCGGCGAGCTGTACGCCTACATGCACTACGGCGTCACGCCAGACGTGCTCTCTACTGCCAAAGCGCTGGGGGGCGGCTTCCCGATTGGCGCGATGCTCACCACCGATAAATTTGCCAGCGTAATGACGGTCGGCACCCACGGCACCACCTACGGCGGAAACCCGCTGGCCTCTGCGGTTGCCGGGCAGGTGCTGGATATTATCAATACGCCAGAAGTGCTGAACGGCGTGAAGCAGCGCCACGACTGGTTTGTCGAGCGGCTGAACGCTATTAACGGCAAAACCGGCCTGTTCAAAGAAATCCGCGGTCTGGGGCTGCTGATTGGCTGCGAGCTCACCCCGGAATTTGCCGGAAAAGCGAAGCTTATCTCCCAGGAAGCGGCAAAGCTGGGCGTGATGGTGCTGATTGCCGGCGCCAACGTGGTGCGCTTTGCGCCCGCACTGGTGGTCAGCGAAGAAGAGATTGCCACCGGGCTTGACCGCTTTGCGCTGGCCTGTGAAAAGGTGAAGTCTGAGGTGTCATCATGATGGTCATCCGTCCCGTTGAGCGCGGCGATCTCGCCGGGCTCATGCAGCTTGCCGGTAAGACGGGAGGCGGGCTGACCTCGCTTCCTGCCGATGAAAAAACGCTGTCGGCGCGCATCGAGCGCGCCCTGCAAACCTGGCAGGGGACGTTGCCAAAAAGCGAACAGGGCTTTGTGTTCGTGCTGGAAGATACCGACACGGGCTCCGTGGCGGGGATTTGCGCCATCGAGGTGGCGGTCGGGCTTAACGACCCGTGGTACAACTACCGCGTCGGCACCATGGTTCACGCCTCGAAAGAGCTGAACGTTTACAACGCGCTGCCGACGCTGTTTCTCTGTAATGACCACACCGGGGCCAGCGAGCTGTGTACGCTGTTTCTCGACCCCGCGTGGCGCAAAGAGGGCAACGGCTATCTGCTCTCAAAATCGCGCTTTATGTTTATGGCCGCCTTTCGCGATCGCTTTAACGAAAAGGTGGTGGCCGAGATGCGCGGCGTGATCGACGACACCGGCTACTCGCCGTTCTGGGAAAGCCTGGGCGAGCGCTTCTTCTCGATGGAGTTCAGCCGCGCGGACTATCTGTGCGGCACCGGGCAGAAAGCCTTTATCGCCGAGCTGATGCCTAAACATCCTATCTATACCCATTTCTTAAGCCCGGAAGCGCAGGCGGTGATCGGCGAAGTCCATCCGCAAACCGCGCCGGCCCGCGCGGTGCTGGAGAAAGAGGGCTTCCGCTACCGCAACTATGTCGACATCTTTGACGGCGGGCCGACGCTGGAGTGCGATATCGACCGCGTGCGCGCCATCCGTAAAAGCCGTCTGGTCGAGGTGGCGGAAGGCCAGCCCGCGCCGGGCGAATGGCCCGCGTGCCTGGTGGCGAACGAACAGTATGAAAATTTCCGCGCCATGCTGGTGCGAACCAACCCGAAATGTGAACGTCTGGTGCTGACGCCCGCGCAGCTGGATGCCCTGAAATGTAACGCCGGCGACAGGGTGCGCCTGGTGCGACTCTGCCCTGAGGAGAAAACAGCATGAGCTTATGGATCAACGGAGACTGGGTAACGGGCGAAGGTGACGCGCGCGTCAAAACT
>NZ_JAKCMV010000097.1 GCF_021440515.1 Enterobacter asburiae
GCCTTACCCGGCCTACGGTGTGGCGCTAAAATTAATGCGCGCCACCGCCGCCGCTGCCGGCACCAAACGGCGGTTTGGCAAACCACACCAGCCCAAGCAGGACGAGGAAGATCCCCGCGGAGATCCAGAAAATCTCGTTCGCCGAGATAATCAGACCCTGATTGGTGATCTGCTGGGCAATCCACCCCGAAGCCTGCTGCTCGGTCATCCCCATTCCCTGTAGCTCGCTGTACATCTGCTGAGCGTTAGGGTTGAACGGGTTCACCGCTTCGGTCAGCTGCGCGTGGTGCATCGACTCACGGTTAGTCCACAGAGTGGTGGTGATCGACGTGCCGATAGAGCCCGCCAGCGTTCGCGTAAAGTTCGACAGGCTCGATGCCGCCGCCATTCGCTCAGGCGGCAGGCCGGAGAGCGTGATGGTGGTCAGCGGCATAAAGAAGCAGGCCACGGCGAAGCCCTGAATAAACTGCGGCCACGCGGAGGCGCCAAAGTCCATTCCCGGCTCGAACGTATAGGCACGCCAGTAGAAGCAGACGGCGTACATAATAAAGCTGAACGTCACCAGGCGACGCATGTCGAGCTTGTGGGCGAAGCGGCCGATAATCGGCGACAGCAGAACGGGGATCAGCCCGACCGGCGCAGACGCAAGACCCGCCCAGGTTGCGGTATAACCGTATACCTCCTGCAATAGCTGCGGCAGCAGAACGATCGCGCCGAAGTAGAGCATATAGGCGAGGCTGATACACAGACAGCCGATGGTAAAGTTTCGCGACTTGAACAGCGACAGATCCACTATCGGGTTATCGTCCGTCAGCTCCCAGACAATCAGGAAGCTCAGCGACACCACCGCGACAATCGTCAGGATGATAATCTCCCGGGAGTTGAACCAGTCCAGCTCTTTACCCTGATCGAGCATCACCTGCAAACTACCGATGCCGATAACCAGCAGCGCCAGACCAATGGCGTCGATACGCCGCTGTTCCGTTCGCGTTTCCCGACCGCGCAGCGACTGAAGCGTCATCATCACCACGATGGCGCCAATCGGTACGTTGATAAAGAAGATCCAGCCCCAGTGGTAGTTATCGCTGATATACCCGCCCAGGATCGGCCCGCAAATCGGGGCGACGATCACCGTCATTGACCACAGCGCCAGCGCGATAGAACGCTTCGCGGGCGGGTAGTTGTTTAACAGTAAACTCTGCGACAGCGGGATCAGCGGCCCGGCCACAATCCCCTGAATGACGCGGAAGAAGATCAGCATCGTCAGGCTGGTGGACATGCCGCACGCCCAGGAAGCGATCACAAAGGCGATGGTTGACCACAGGAACAGCTTCACTTCACCGACGCGTTTGGCGAGCCAGCCGGTGATCGGGATCGAGATGGCGTTTGCCACCCCGAACGAGGTAATAACCCACGTCCCCTGGCTCAGCGACGAGCCCAGGTTCCCGGCGATAGTGGGGATAGCCACGTTCGCGATGGTGGAGTCCAGCACCTGCATGAATGTCGCCAGCGACAGCGCGATGGTCATAATGACCAGCTGCGCGCCCTCCAGCGGTTTTTGCGGCTTTTGCGGTTGCATAACGCTCACCTCGGATTAACCGGCGTTCGCTTTCACGATGTCATCGATCAGCTTATTGACCGGATCGAGGCTGATTTCACGGGCGTTACTTTCGTAGGCCGGCGTGTTACGCACCTGGCTTGCCAGGATCTGCCCGTCGCGGTTGGCGGTATCAACGGTCACCAGCGTGGACAAGCCGATACGCAGCGGATGGTCGGCCAGCTGTTTGGCATCAAGCTCGATACGCACGGGTAAACGCTGAACCACTTTGATCCAGTTCCCGGTGGCGTTCTGCGCAGGCAGCAGGGAGAACGCGCTACCTGTCCCCATATCCAGACCGACCACTTTACCGGTGTATTTGATGTCGTCGCCGTAGATATCGCTGACCACGGTCGCGGTCTGGCCGATACGCATATGCGCAAGCTGCGTTTCTTTGAAGTTAGCGTCCACCCACAGGTTGTTTGCCGGAACAACGGCCATCAGCGGGGTGGTGGTGCCAATTTGCGCGCCAGGCTGTACCGAGCGGCGGGAAACATAGCCGGTCATCGGGCTGACGATTTTAGTACGCTCCAGCGCAAGCCAGGCGTTACGCACTTCAGTCGCCGCCTGTTTAACCGCTGGCTGGTTTTCAAGGCTAGTGCCCAGCACCATCGCCTGGTTCGCGTTGTACTGCTGGATGGCAACATCAAGCTGCGCCTGTGCGCTGGCAACGGCGTCGCGGGCGTGTTGCAGCTCTTCACGGCCAATCAGGTTGGCGGTGCCGAGAGGAACGCGGCGATTGAGGTCGCTCTGCGCCTGCGCCAGTGCGGTTTTCTGCACGTCGATGCTGGCCTGAAGCTGTTTGCTGTTGATCATCAGCTGGCGCGTCTGACGGACGCTGGAGGCCAGCTGAGTCTGCGCTTTTTCAAACGCCTGCTGTGCGTCGGTCGGATCCAGCGTGACCAGCACGTCGCCTTTTTGCACAAAGTCGGTATTGTCAGCCCAGACTTTCGTCACGCTGCCCGACACCTGCGCCATAATTTGTACCTGGTTCCCTGCCACGTATGCATCGTCTGTCTCTTCGACGTGACGCAATACTAAAAACCAGTAGATGCCATATGCCACGGCAATAATGATAAAGAGCAAGGTCAGGATTAGAAGGGCGCCCTTGCGTTTGCCTTTCTTATTGACCGGTTGCTGCGGGGTAGTGTTCTCCGCATTTGCGCTCATTGTTATTCTCCACGATCTTCTTATTTTCACATCGGCTGAGCCGACCAGTTGTCAGAAAGGCCAGCAGTGTCACGTGCTGGCCTGTCAATTTCTTATGAATCTGGATTGTCGAGCGTGTCGTCGCGTTAGCGCAGCGCCTCAAGGACGGCGCCGTCTTCATCCATCTGATCCAGACGGGTAAGCAGCTTGCGGGTGATCTGCTCTAGCTGATCGCGCTCGGAGGTGCTGAGAGCGGACCAAAGCTTGTGAAGACAGTTGTGCTGAGGTGGAAGCACCTCGCGCAGGAATTCGTGACCTTTATCGGTCAGTTGCAGATGCAGACAACGACGGTCGTTGTCGCTTTCACGGCGCTCGATCCAGCCGCGCTTTTCCAGCTCATCAGCAATACGGGTTGCGTTAGTACGGGAAGAACCCAGCGCACAGCTCAGTTCAGACGGCTGAATGCTGTGATTTTCCTGAGACTCCAGCGTGATCAACGCCATAAACAATGTCTCGTTAATCCCTTGCGCTTTCAGCATCTTGTTACGGTTATCCAGCAGTTTGCCTTGCATGTGCATGCACAGGCGAGTCAGCAGAATTTCCTGATATGGGAAGTCTTCGTGACGACTGGCGCGGAACTTAAGCATCTGTTCGATGGGCGTAAACGAACTATCCATTTGGGCATAACCTCATTAATTACAGCCGATATAGTAACGATGGTGACAAATAATGTAAATGAATTATTTGTGCGGTTATATCCGCAAGGCACATGTCACCATCATAGAGCGCCGGGTAAATCCGTGACCCGGTGAGCACAGAAAGGGAGGGGCATACGCCCTCAGGAGATGGGGGGTGAGGAACGTAATCAACCAACAGGGATGAATTTTTCATGCTGCTTTTTAATATGTTACCCACATTAAAATTTCTGGGATAAATGTTTACACTAACCTTAACAGACATAGGGGCGCCTTAACACCCTAAGAAGCCCCGGTGCCATGTAAAGCTTAAGAAATGGCCTCTGGCGGTGATATCCGCGCCACCACACCAGCAGATTCAGTGCTGCAACAATTGCCCCGATGCTGCACACGCCTGCCCAGCCAGCGTGTTGCCATGCGGCCGCTGAAACCAGTGAACCGGCCGCGCCGCCGATGAAATAGCTGGTCATATAGCCTGCCGTCAGACGGTTACGCGCGTCCGGCTTAACCCGATAAATTACGGTCTGGTTGGTGATGTGCACGCCCTGCACGGTGAGGTCGAGCACCAGAATGCCGACAATCAGCGCCAGCACCGAGGCGTGTCCGAACCAGATAGCCACCCATGAGAGCAGCAGTAAAATCAGCCCGGTCGTGGTGGTGAGGTGGGATTTCCCGCTATCCGCCAGGCCGCCAGCAGGACGTGCCCCCAGCGCGCCCGCGGCGCCCGCCAGACCAAACAGGCCAATCACCCCTTCGGAATAGTTAAACGGCGGCGAGGCCAGCAGAAACGCCATCGACGTCCAAAGAATGCTGAAGTTCGCAAAGGTGAAACAGCCCAGCAGCGCGCGGGTTCGTAGCAGTTTATCCTGCGTGAACAGGCTAAACACCGAGCCGAGAAGCTGCGGGTAGTTGAGATGGTTTTCCTGCTTCACCTTCGGCAGACCGCGCCACAGCGCCAGCGCCATGATTACCATCAGCACGCTGGCGACCCAGTAAACGGTGCGCCAGCCGCCGAGGCTTGCCAGCAGTCCGGCCACGGTTCGCGCCAGTAAAATCCCCAGCAGCAGGC
>NZ_JAKCMV010000098.1 GCF_021440515.1 Enterobacter asburiae
ATGGGATATGACGTGGAGATTATCGCCCTGCAAAAGGGCGATACGCAGAACACCCATGCGGCCTACACCCGCTACGGGCTGGAGGCGAAAACCCGCTGGCTTCAGGACGAGCCGGGCGGGCGGCTCAACAAGCTTCGCTACCGCGCGGGCAACACGCTGCGCGGTATCCATCGTCCGTCGACCTGGCGCGCGCTGAACCTGTCGCGCTACGGCGCCGAGTCGCGCAACCTGATCCTCTCCTCTATCTGCGGACAAACTCCGCGCCCGTATCGTGCGGACGTGTTCATCGCCCACTTTGGCCCGGCAGGCGTGACCGCCGCCAAGCTGCGCGAGCTGGGGGTGATCGAAGGCAAAATCGCGACCATCTTCCACGGCATTGATATCTCCAGCCGTGAGGTGCTCAACCACTACACGCCGGAGTATCAGCAGCTGTTCCGCCGTGGCGACATGATGCTGCCCATCAGCGATCTGTGGGCCGGGCGTCTGAAAACGATGGGCTGCCCGCAGGAGAAAATCACCGTGTCGCGCATGGGCGTGGACATGGAGCGCTTCACCCAGCGTCCGGTAAAGGTGCCGGGAAAGCCGCTGCAAATCATCTCCGTGGCGCGTCTGACCGAGAAAAAAGGGCTGCATGTGGCGATCGAAGCCTGCCGCCAGCTTAAGGAGCGCGGGGTGGATTTCCACTACCGCATTCTGGGCATTGGGCCGTGGGAGCGTCGCCTGCGCACTCTCATCGAACAGTATCAGCTTGAGGGCTATATCGAGATGCCGGGATTCAAGCCGAGCCACGAGGTCAAAGCCATGCTCGATGAGGCCGACGTATTCCTGCTGCCGTCCGTGACCGGGGCCGACGGGGATATGGAGGGCATTCCGGTGGCGCTGATGGAGGCGATGGCGGTGGGGATCCCGGTGGTTTCCACCCTGCACAGCGGCATTCCCGAGCTGATCGAGCCTGACCGTTCCGGCTGGCTGGTCCCGGAAAACGACGCCACCGCGCTGGCCGACCGTCTGGCGACGTTCAGCCATATCGACCAGCAGGCGCTGATCCCCGTGCTGAACAATGCGCGACAGAAGGTCGAGGCTGATTTTAACCAGCACGTGATTAACCGCGAGCTGGCAAGCCTGTTACACACGCTTTAACGCCGAGGTTGTATGCTAAAAAAGATTACCCGACGCTCGTTTATCTCCACCTGTTCGCTGCTTGCCGCCACGCCGCTGCTCGCCTCGCGCGTGGCGCGTGCCGCCGCGGGCAGCACGGTGGATATCAGCCAGTATAACCGCAAGGACTGGATCGCCAGCTTTAAGCAGGCGTTTACCGAGGCCGACACGGTAGTGGTGCCCGCCGGATTAACCTGTGAAAACATCAACACCGGCATTTTTATCCCCGCCGGGAAAACGCTGCTCATTCGCGGCGCGCTGACGGGCAACGGTCGCGGGCGCTTTGTCTTGCAGGATGGCTGTAAGGTGGTGGGGGAGAAGGGCGGACGCACGGAGAATATCACGCTGGACGTGCGCGGTTCCGACTGCGCGATCCGGGGGCTGCGCATGAGCGGCTTTGGCCCGGTGACGCAGATTTATATTGGCGGGAAAAAGCCGAAGGTGATGCGCAATCTTATTATCGACAACATCACCGTTACCCAGGCGAATTACGCCATTCTGCGCCAGGGATTTCATAATCAGGTCGCGGGCGCGCGCATCACCAATAGCCGCTTTAGCCATCTTCAGGGCGACGCAATTGAGTGGAACGTCGCCATCAACGACCACGATATTCTTATCTCCGACCACGTGATTGATAACATCAACTGCACGAACGGTAAGATCAACTGGGGCATCGGTATTGGCCTTGCGGGCAGTACCTATGACAATGATTATCCGGAAAAGCAGGTGGTAAAAAACTTCGTGGTGGCCAATATCACCGGCAGCAACTGTCGACAGTTAGTCCACGTTGAGAATGGCAAACACTTTATTATCCGTAATGTAAAAGCGACCAATATCACCCCGGATTTCAGTAAAAAAGCCGGAATAGATAATGCCACCGTGGCAATTTACGGCTGTGATAATTTCATTATTGATAATATTGATATGGTTAACAGCGCGGGCATGTTAATAGGTTACGGGGTGATTAAAGGGGATTATCTGTCGATCCCTCAAAACTTCAAAATCAATGATATTCGCCTGGATAACCGACAGCTTGATTATAAATTGCGCGGCATCCAGATTTCGTCCGGGAACGCCACCTCATTTGTTGCTATAACTAATGTAAACATGCAGCGCGCTACCCTTGAGCTTCACAACAAGCCGCAGCATCTTTTCCTGCGCAATATCAACGTAATGCAGGAGGCCGCCATCGGGCCGGCGCTGACGATGAATTTCGATCTGCGCAAGGATATCCGGGGCAAGTTCATGGCGAAAAATGAGACCCTGCTCTCGCTGGCGAACATCAAGGCGGTAAATGAGAAAGGGCAAAGTTCGGTGGATATTGACCGGGTCGATCAGCACACCGTGAATACCGAGCGCTTAAATTTTAGGCTGCCGCGCGGTTAGCTAGCCTGGCTATTTTGCGATTAATCCTGGCGTCATTTCGCTCTTTATTCACAGCGCAACTACTGTAATTTGTGGTGCTAAAGCGTAATATCGGACGCAGGCTACAGTAAATCATGCTGGCGAAAACAGGTTTAAGAGCTATAATTCGTCAACCATTTTAAGGTGGAAGAAATAATGATTAATTTGAAAGCAGTCATTCCGGTGGCGGGACTGGGCATGCATATGCTGCCAGCGACTAAGGCTATTCCTAAAGAGATGCTGCCGATCGTCGATAAGCCGATGATCCAGTACATCGTTGACGAGATTGTGGCTGCCGGGATCAAAGAAATCGTTCTGGTCACGCACTCTTCCAAGAATGCGGTAGAGAACCACTTCGACACCTCTTACGAACTCGAAGCGTTGCTTGAGCAGCGCGTGAAGCGCCAGCTGCTGGCGGAAGTTCAGTCTATCTGCCCGCCTGGCGTTACTATTATGAACGTGCGTCAGGCACAGCCGCTGGGCCTGGGCCACTCTATTCTGTGCGCGCGCCCTGTTGTGGGTGACAATCCGTTTATCGTTGTGCTGCCGGACATCATCCTGGACAACGCCAGCGCCGATCCGCTGCGCTATAACCTCGCCGCGATGGTTGCCCGTTTCAACGAAACCGGCCGCAGCCAGGTCCTGGCGAAGCGCATGAAGGGCGACCTCTCTGAATACTCCGTGATCCAGACCAAAGAGCCGTTGGAATCCGAAGGGCAGGTGAGCCGTATCGTCGAGTTTATCGAAAAACCGGATCAGCCACAGACGCTGGACTCTGACCTGATGGCCGTTGGCCGTTACGTTCTGAACGCCGACATCTGGGCCGAACTGGAAAAAACCGAGACCGGCGCGTGGGGCCGTATCCAGTTAACCGATGCGATTGCCGAGCTGGCGAAAAAGCAGTCCGTTGATGCAATGCTGATGACCGGCGACAGCTACGACTGCGGTAAGAAAATGGGTTACATGCAGGCGTTCGTGAACTACGGAATGCGTAACCACAAAGAAGGGCAGAAGTTCCGTGAGAGCATAAGGAAGCTGCTGGCTAACGGCTAATTTTTCTGACGTTATTTGTATAAGCGGTGGTCATCATTAAGGCATGTGAGAACATGCCAAAATGATGACTGCCGTTTTTGTTATTAATTATAAAGATAACATGGAGTTACCTGATTCAATTGTCATCAAATTTGTAACGATTTGTGCTTGTTTCTGTAGCCATTTAAGACGACAATTGACGACAGTTTTTTGTCTTTATTCAGACAAATAATATCATTTAATCAAACCACGCTCAGTGCACTGGTAGCTGTTAAGCCAGGGGCGGTAGCGTGCGTAATTTCTGAAACCATCAAATAAATGCTCAGGCTTCAGAACATCAGCATCCAGACATATACATAGACGGAACAGATAACGTGAAAATTCTTGTGACGGGAGGGGCCGGCTTTATCGGCTCAGCGGTTGTACGACATATTATTAAAAATACCCATGACGACGTCGTCAACGTTGACAAGTTGACCTATGCCGGCAACCTTGAATCGCTTAGTGATGTCAGTGACAGCGACCGATATGTTTTTGAGCATGCGGATATTTGTGACAAAGACGCGATGGAGCTTATCTTCGCGAAGCACAAACCTGACGCAGTGATGCACCTGGCTGCTGAAAGTCACGTCGATCGCTCCATTACCGGTCCGGCTGCGTTTATTGAAACCAATATCGTTGGTACTTATGTGCTGCTGGAAGCCGCTCGTGCGTACTGGTCTACGTTGGACGATCACGCGAAGAAAGCATTTCGTTTTCATCACATTTCTACCGACGAAGTGTATGGTGATTTACCGCATCCTGATGAGCAGCCGGCTTCAGCTGAGCTACCACTCTTCACCGAAACCACGGCTTATGCGCCCAGCAGCCCGTATTCAGCGTCTAAAGCTTCCAGCGACCATCTCGTTCGTGCCTGGCTGCGTACCTACGGTTTCCCGACAATTGTCACCAACTGTTCAAATAACTACGGCCCGTACCACTTCCCTGAAAAATTGATTCCACTTGTTATTCTTAATGCGCTGGATGGAAAAGCACTACCAATCTATGGAAAAGGCGATCAGATCCGCGACTGGCTGTATGTTGAAGATCATGCGCGTGCACTCTACACCGTCGTGACACAGGGTAAACCTGGAGAGACTTATAACATCGGTGGTCATAATGAAAAGCAGAACCTGGAAGTAGTGCATACCATCTGCGATCTTCTTGATGAAATCGTGCCGAAAGAAGGTTCCTATCGCGACCAGCTTACCTATGTTGCTGACCGTCCAGGTCATGACCGCCGTTATGCAATTGATGCGCATAAAATTGCTGCTGAGTTAGAGTGGAAGCCTCAGGAGACATTCGAGAGCGGCATTCGTAAAACGGTGGAGTGGTATCTGAGCAATACTGATTGGGTGGAAAATGTAAAAAGCGGGGCTTATAAAACCTGGATTGAGCAGAATTATGGAGAACGCAAATAATGAATATTCTGTTGTTCGGGAAAAATGGTCAGGTAGGCTGGGAGTTGCAACGGGCACTCGCCCCACTGGGAAATATTATTGCCCTGGATGTGCATTCTACCGATTATTGCGGCGATTTTAGTAATCCTGATGGTGTTGCTGAAACCGTACGAAAAATACGTCCCAATGTGATTGTGAATGCTGCCGCACATACTGCCGTGGATAAAGCTGAATCTGAAGTGGACTTTGCACAACTGCTTAATGCCGCAAGCGTAGAGGCTATTGCCAAAGCTGCTACTGAAACAGGCGCGTGGGTTGTGCATTACTCGACAGATTATGTTTTTCCGGGTACGGGTGATGCACCCTGGCTTGAAGATGATGCCACTGCACCATTAAATGTTTATGGCAAATCGAAACTGGCCGGTGAAAGGGCATTACAAGAGCATTGCCCAAAGCACCTTATTTTTCGTACCAGTTGGGTTTATGCTGGCAAAGGCAATAACTTTGCAAAAACCATGTTACGTTTGGCTAAAGAGAGAACTGAACTTTCCGTCATTAACGATCAGTTTGGTGCGCCGACGGGTGCAGAATTATTGGCGGATTGTACCGCACATGCTATTCGGATTGCACAGAAAAATCAGGAAGTTGCGGGCCTTTATCATCTCGTTGCGAGTGGTGTCACTACATGGCATGATTATGCTGCATTAGTATTTTCCGAAGCCAGAAAAGCTGATGTTGCACTCGCAATCAAGCAGTTAAATAAAGTGCCCACCAGCGCTTACCCAACCCCGGCATGCCGACCGAATAACTCTCGTCTTAATAATGAAAAATTCCAGCGTACCTTTGGGCTTGTTCTTCCCAATTGGGAGAATGGAGTTAAACGTATGCTGAATGAATTGTTTGCTGCGACAGCAATCTGAATATAATGTTAGTGCCCTTCAGTGGGTACTTTTGCGTATAAAGAGATAATGAAATGAAAACCCGTAAAGGCATTATTTTAGCTGGCGGTTCTGGTACCCGTTTATATCCAGTTACCGTGGCTGTCAGCAAGCAATTGTTGCCCATATATGACAAACCAATGATCTATTACCCGCTCTCGACGCTAATGCTGGCGGGTATTCGTGATATTTTAATTATTAGCACTCCGCAGGATACACCTCGTTTTGAGCAATTACTGGGTGATGGCAGCCAATGGGGCTTAAATCTACATTATAAGGTTCAGCCTTCGCCGGATGGTTTAGCCCAAGCATTTATCATCGGTGAGGATTTTATCGGAAATGATGACTGCGCGTTGGTACTCGGCGATAATATTTTTTACGGTCATGATCTGCCTAAATTAATGGAAACGGCGGTCAATCGAGAGAGTGGTGCGACCGTCTTCGCATACCATGTTAATGATCCTGAGCGTTACGGTGTCGTTGAATTTGATAAGAATGGAACTGCCATCAGCCTTGAAGAAAAACCGCTAAAGCCGAAAAGTAATTATGCAGTCACCGGATTATATTTCTATGATAACGATGTCGTTGAACTGGCTAAAAACTTGAAACCTTCCGCGCGTGGCGAACTTGAAATTACTGATATCAATCGAATTTATATGGAGCAAGGACGTTTGTCTGTAGCAATGATGGGGCGCGGTTATGCCTGGCTGGACACCGGGACGCACCAGAGTTTGATTGAAGCCAGTAACTTCATTGCCACTATTGAGGAGCGTCAAGGCCTTAAAGTTTCTTGCCCAGAAGAAATTGCTTACCGAAAAGGATTTATTAATGCTGAGCAAGTTAAAAAATTAGCTGTTCCACTATCAAAGAATGCTTATGGGCAATATTTGTACAAAATGATTAAAGGCTACTAGTAATGAATGTTATCGAAACAAATATTCCTGACGTATTATTAATTGAGCCAAAAGTGTTTAGTGATGACAGAGGCTTTTTTTATGAAAGCTACAATCAATTGAAACTTGAAGCCTTTGTCGGTCGTACCCTTACGTTTGTTCAGGATAATCATTCCAGATCAAAACGAGGAGTATTGCGTGGATTACATTATCAGAATGGGCCTCATGAGCAGGGAAAATTGGTCCGTTGCATTATAGGTGAAGTTTTTGATGTTGCAGTAGATATCCGGCCGGATTCAGAAACTTATGGTGAATGGGTTGGCGTTATATTATCTGCAGAAAACAAACGACAGTTATGGATTCCTGAAGGTTTCGCACACGGTTTTGTTGTATTAAGCGATAATGCAGAGTTTTTATATAAAACTACTGACTATTATGCACCTACAGCAGAAAGAAGTATTGCGTGGAATGATCCTACGTTAAATATCGAGTGGCCTTTAAATGAAAACGAAATAATACTTTCTGTCAAAGATACGAAAGCTGGCAGTTTTACAGATTTAAAATAAGTTTTGCAGATTTAAAATAAAGGAAAAAAAATGATTCCATTCAATAAACCCTATCTACATGGGGATGAATTAGTTTATATTGCAGAAGCTGCAAAAGAAGGAAAAATTTCAGGGGACGGAAAATTCACTAAGAAATGCCACGAGTTCTTTGAAAAAAAATACAATTTTAAAAAAGTATTACTTACTACTTCTTGTACTGACGCACTTGAAATGGCAGCAATATTGCTAGACATTAAACTAGGAGATGAAGTAATTGCTCCTTCATATACATTTGTATCGACGGTGAACGCTTTCTCATTAAGAGGAGCAAAAGTTGTATTTGCTGATAGCTGTACTGACAATCCAAATGTTGATCCAGCCTCAATACGTGCTTTAATTACACCACAAACAAAAGCGATAGTAGTAGTTCATTATGCTGGAATTGCATGTGATATGGATGAATTATTAGCTATATCTAAGCAATATAACATTCCTATTGTCGAAGATGCTGCTCAGGCGATTGATTCATATTATAAGGAACACCCACTGGGGAGTATAGGTGCATTTGGAACATTTTCGTTTCATGAAACAAAAAATATAATTTCTGGTGAAGGCGGCATGCTTGTTATTAATGATGAAAAATATGTCAAACGAGCCGAAATAATTCGTGAAAAGGGGACTAACAGATCTTCATTTTTTAGAGGTGAAGTTAATAAATATGGCTGGGTTGATATTGGTTCTTCATTTCTACCTTCTGATATCAACGCTGCTTATTTATATGCACAACTTGAAAATATGGATGATATTCAGAACAAACGTAAAGAGCTTTGGCAACGTTATCAAGAAAAATTAACACCACTTGCACAAGTAGGACTTATTAACCTACCTGTAGTTCCTGAGTATGCCACTAACAATGCTCATATGTTTTATATTGTATGCAGCAATATCAATGTTCGTACTGATTTGATTAAACATTTAAAGGATCATGGTATACATGCTGTTTTCCATTATTTATCATTAAATAAAAGTGATTTTTATTTATCTTCTAACGAAGATGTAAACTTAAAAAATAGTGACGCGTTCACTGAAAACTTGCTGCGCCTTCCCTTATTTTATGAATTAACTTTAGAGCAAGTTGATTATATATGCTCAAATATAACTGATTTCTTCCGATAGAAAGATAAGACGAGTTGATACCTTGTGAGTTGTTATGTTCAAAAAAATATCTATACTGTATGCATCTCAATTATATCGCGCTGCATTTCCGTTATTGTTAGTACCTTTGATTATAGGTTTGTTAGGCACGGAGCGATATGGAATAGTTTCATTCTTTACTATGCTTATAACACTTATGGGATTGTTAGATGCAGGTATCAGTGGAACATTTGTGAAATTAATAGCAACAAATAAGTATCAACTCGTAAGTTTCGCTAAAGTAATAAATTTATTTTTGAGAGTATTTAGTGGCTTTGTGTTTATTGCTTGCATAGTTGCATTTATTTTCAACTATTTCTCACTATTTATAGTGAATGATTGGTTGAAAACAACTTTATCTGACAGCGAAACACTACTTTGCATAAAATTGATAGGTATAATTTTAGCACTATTATATTTGCGATCTTATTTACAAAGTTTCATAAATGGAATGGAAAGGCAAGATCTCATAGCCCTTTGGGGAATGGTCTATACAACTTGTTTTTATGGTGGCGGTTATATTGTTCTTGCCTATTACTCGAATTCATTAGCTGCTTTCTTTAAAGTATTGCTAGCTTTATCAGTTGCAGACGTCATTGTTACTGCTTATTGTGTTTACTATGTTATGCGCAAACATAATAAGCAACTGCAAGAAAAAGGCGATGATGATAGCGTATGTGAAGACGATGATCTTTCATTCGGAAAAGTAATAAAATTTTCTCTACAACTTTCTGGCTTATCAATGATATGGGTTATAGCAAGTCAAGTTGATAAGATAGCTTTATCGACATATACAACATTAACAAATTATACACAATACCAAATCGGTGGCCAGCTTAGTGCAGTAATCTTGACTTTGGTTATCCCATTGTCACAAATTTTATTGCCACGATTAAGTGCGTTAATAAAAGAAAAAAACGAAAAACAATTCATATTATTGTTCAGCTATAGCTCCATCGCATATGTTCTTCTTCTTGCACCATTAGTTCCGTATATGAATGTGTTTGGTAATGAACTGATTGCCTTGTGGCTTAAAAACGATGAGTTAGGCATTACTGTAAATCTATATGCAAAATGGCTCGTGTCAGCTACTTTTTTTGCGGGTATAATGAATTTCATATTCATTCTGTTATACTCTATAGGGAAATTAAAATATCATTTTTATGCATATGCTAGTTATTCTGTATTAACAATTCCATTGACAATAATTATCGCTAAGTATTTTGGTCCACACTGGTGTAGTATTTTCTACCTAATTCATACCGTTCTATTTCTTTTTATATGGGGCGGTTATTGTCTTCACAAAGAAATGGGCTCTTTTGTGCTAACATTGACCCTTCTAACTTTCTTTATATTATTATTGTCGACGATTATTTTTGAGAGTATAAAGCGTTTCTCTTTATTTTCTGATTATAAATATGCTTACATATTTGGGTCTCCGTTAATAAACTTTGTCTTTTTGTCCGTTGGAGTATTGGTTCTACGGAATTTTATTTTTCAAGCGATAGCTAAAGTTAGCTTAAAAAATATTAATATTTAAATCAGTGAGATAGAAAATGAAAATCTTACATTTGTCGACAGGTGATAGCAAAGGCGCATTCTATGGCGCTTATCGCACACATACAAACCTTAAAAATTATAATCATGACTCTGTAATGTGTGTGTTAGATAAAACATCAACTGACCCTGATGTTATAAAACTATCACAAACTAAAAGAAAGGTATTTAGTTTCATAAATAAATTACTTCGCCGTATGGTTGTTAATCGTGAAATAAATGAAGATAAAACTTATCTAATATATAATACAACATTCAGCGTTAATGATATATTTAAGAAATACACACATAAGCCTGACTTAATAATTGTATACTATGTTGCTGACTTTCTCTCTGATAAGGACTTGTACAGAATACAAAGATATTACCAATGTCCAATTGCCTTCTACCTTATGGATGCAGGGATGATCACTGGTGGTTGCCATTATCCGTGGCAATGTGAAGGCTTTAAAAGTGAATGTAAAAATTGTCCTGCAATGCTGTATCCTAAACTTGTAAAAATGCCACAGCGTGTTCTCAAAAACAGAAAAAAATATTATTCAGAAATGGACTGTTTTTACTTATCTGCAAGTAAATGGCTAGATGATCGCTGTTCAATGAGTGCAATAAAAGCCAGGCATGGAATAAAAAAAGCGCTAATTGGCATTGATGAAACTATTTTTATCCCACGACCAGCACATATAGCAAGTAAGAACCTCGGTATTAGCATCCCGGAAAAAAATCGAGTTATTTTTTTAGGAGCTCAGTCATTAAATGATCCAAGAAAAGGCGTTAAATATGTTCTCCAATCGCTAGAATATATTAAAAAAACTTATCCAGAGCTTTTGCAAAATGTAACTATTTTAACTGTTGGCGCCAAGTCTAAAAATATGGTCATAAAAGATTTATCATTAGTTAATATTGATTTTATCCATGATAAGACTAAATATCCATATCTATATAACATTGC